>CAZLYT010000594.1:0-9099 GCA_964563515.1 uncultured Candidatus Competibacteraceae bacterium
GCAGGCGCCAGGCCTGGGTGCGCGCCCGCACGCCGCGGCTGGCGAGGCCGTGCAGCAGCCTTGCCACCGCATTGGTGTAGAAGATCATCATGCCCATGGCGGCTGCCGGCGCCACGTCACCAGCATCGTCCATGTTCAGCACCGCCACCGACGCCAGCTGGGTCGTGGGACTATAGAGGAATACCACCGCAGAGACCGTGGTCATGGCGTTCACGAACAGGTAGATGGAGATGTCGAGGATGGCCGGCAGGCACACCGGCACCGTCACCCGATGAAACATGCGCCAAAACGACTGCTTCAGCGAGGCCGAAACCGCTTCGAACTCCGGGTCCATCTGCTTCAGCGCCGTCACCGCCGTAAGGTGCGCCACGGTATAGAAGTGGGTGATGGTGCAAATGACCAGGATCGCCATGGTCCCATACAAGAAATTCAGGGGATTGACGGGACTATTGAAGAAAAAGATATAAGCCAGACCAAGCACCATGCCCGGCACGGCCATGGGCATCATGGCCAGGAACTGGAACAGCGATCGCCCGATGGTGAGGCCGCGTCCCTTCTCCACCATGTAGGCCCCGGTGAATACCACGACCGTTCCCAACAGGGCTGTGTAGCCAGCCATGCGAATGGAGTTCCAGTAAGACTCCCAACCGCCCCCGTCCATCAGGTCGAAGCGGTAGTTCTGCCAGCCCAGGTTGAGGTTGTAGGGCCAGTACTTCACTAGCGCGGCGTATTGACAGATGCCCAGCAGTCCCAGGATGAACACTGCCATGAGCACGCAGAACGATAACAAAGCGAGATCGCGGCGGCGGCTACGCTCGGCCTGATAGGGCACGGCTCGAGTGGAAAGCTGCGCCACCTGCCGCCGCTGGACGATGCGATCGACCACAAAGGCCAACACCGCCGGAACCAGCAACACCACCCCCACCACGGCGCCCATCTGGAAGTTCTGCTGCCCGATGACCTGCTTGTAGATGTCGAGCGCCAGCACGTTGTACTGACCACCGACCACCTTGGGCACGCCGAAATCGGTGATCACCAGAGTGAAGACCACGAAGGCGGCACTCACCAGGCCGTAGCGGGCGCCCGGCAGCGTGATAGTGAGGAAACGCCGGCGCGCGGATGTGCGCAACGCGGTGGCCGCCTCGTACAGGCGGGCGTCGGCGATGGCGAGCGCTGTCACCAGAATGATCAGCGCGTGGGGGAAGGTGTAGAAGACCTCGGCAATGACGATGCCGACGGGGCCGTAAATGCTTTGCCCGAACAGCATCCCCTTGAGCAGTCCCTGGTTGCCGAACAGGTAGATCAGCGCGATCCCCGGCAGCAGCGAGGGCACCAGAATCGGCACCATGGCGATGATGCGGAATACGGCCTTACCGGGAATGTGGCTCCGAGTCAGGGCATAGGCGTAGACGAAGGCCAGCGTGGTGGTAATCGCTGTGGTCAGCAGCGACACGCTCAGGCTGTTCCAGATGGAGTCGACCAACGCAGGCGTCGAGAAGTAGCGCAGATAATTGCTCAAGCCGATGAAGACGCCGTCACGATTCTCCAGGCTCTTGGAGAGCATGGCGTAGAGCGGGAAGGCCAACGCGACGCAGAGGTAGAGGGCAATCACCCCCAGGTAGGCGCGCATTACCCAGTCGTCGCGGGAGAGGCGCCGCCGCAGCCGAGTCCGGGCCTGCGCGCCCGACTCGACCTGGCTGGCAAGGTCACTCATCGCTCGGCAGCGGCTCAGTGGGGTAAAGGTGGATCTGCTCCGGGGGCAGGGCAACGACCAGTCGGGTGCCTACGGCGAAGTCCATATGCCGCCCCTGCCGCACCGGCAGGTCGATGCGCAAGCGCGTGTGGCGGGACTCCGGCAACGCCAGGGTGGCACGCAGGAAGGCGCCCAGGAACTCCACGTCTTCGACCAGGGTGGTTACGCGATTGCGCAAGCCCTCACCAGCGAGCACCAGATCCTCGGGGCGAATGGCAACGACAACCCCGGTGCCCTCCAGGTGGTCGCCGATCGGGCACTGCAGGGAATGACCTCCAACCTGCACACCTCCTGGCACCACCTGGCCGTCCAAGAAGTTCATGCTGCCGATGAAGTCTGCCACGAAGGCCGATGCGGGCCGGCGGTAGATATCCTCCGGCGTGCCCACCTGGACCACCCTGCCGCTGTCCATGACCACGATACGGTCGGCCATGGTGAGGGCTTCTTCCTGATCGTGGGTGACCATGACCGTAGTCACACCGAGCCGATGCTGTAGCGCCTTGATCTCGGTGCGCAGGTGCACTCGCACCTTGGCGTCCAAGGCGGACAAGGGCTCGTCCAGCAGCAGCAGCCCGGGCGAGGTGGCCAGCGCTCGGGCCAGCGCCACCCGCTGCTGCTGCCCGCCGGAGAGCTGGGCTGGATACTTCTCGCCCTGCTCGGGCATTCCCACCAGGTCGAGTAGCTCGTCGACGCGCTTGCGGATCTCAGTCCGCGGCAGGCGCCGATTTTCCAGCCCATAGGACACGTTGCGGCGCACGGTGAGATTCGGAAACAGCGCGTAGGACTGAAACACGATGCCGAAATCGCGAGCGTCCGGGGGCAGCGTGGAGATGTCGCGCCCAGCCTGCTCGACCCGGCCACTGCTCTGGATGTCGAGCCCCGCAATGACCCGCAGCAAGGTGGTCTTGCCGCAGCCGGAGGGGCCCAGGAAGCAGACGAACTCGCCCTCGTGAACTTCGAGGCAGACATCGGACAACGCCGAGAAGCCGCCAAAGCGCTTGTGGATGCCCGTCAACCGCAGATAGGCGTCGGCGTCGATGGTGGATTTCGCTGTCTCGCTGAATTGGTGCATGCGAACCTCGCCGGCGCGACGGTCTGGCCGCCGCGCCGGCAACGGCGCTCAACTCTGGGGCTCGGACTTGGAGTCATAGCGCTTGGCCCACTCGGCCAGAATGCGCTCCCGATTACCCGCGGACCACTCGAAGTCATTCTCGATCATCTTCTCCAGTATGCCGTCGGGAAAATACTCTACCGGCTTGGCAATCCCCGGCACCGCCACCACGGCATAGCCCTCGTTGTACATCTCGTTGGCCTTGTCGGTGACCGACCAGTCGACCAGGGTCTTGGCGGCGTCCAGGTTGTCGGTGCCCTTGACGATGGCGGTGGCCTCCATATCCCAGCCGATGCCCTCCGATGGAATCACGATTTCCAGCGGGGCCCCGCGCTCCTTCTCCTTGGCACCCCGAAACGCGAACGAGATCCCGATCGGCACCTCCCCGGCTGCCGCCTGCTTGCAGGGCTTGGAGCCGGAATGAGTGTAGTGGCTGATGTTCTGGTGCAGGGCGTCCATGTAAGCCCAGCCGTCTTCTTCACCGAACATCTGCAGCCAGCTGGAGACATCCAGGAAACCGGTGCCCGAGGAGGCCGGGTTAGGCATGGCCAGATGTCCTCGGTAGACCGGCTTGGTCAGATCCTGCCAGGAGGTAGGTAGCGGCAGATCCAGCTTCTCGGACTCGATGGTGTTGTAGCAAATGGCCGCCACCCAGGCATCCATTCCCACCCAGGCTGGCGGGTCGGCCTTGTCGCGGAACTTCGGATCGAGGCGCTCCAGCCCGGCCGGTGCGTAGGGTTCCAGCATGCCCTCCTGCTTCAGTAGCAGCAAGCTGGTCGCGGCCAGGCCCCAGATCACGTCAGCTTGTGGATTCTCTTTTTCCGCCAATAGCTTGGCCGTGACAATTCCAGTTGAGTCGCGAATCCATTGGATCTCGATATCCGGATGGTCCTGATTGAAACGCTCGGCGTACTTCTTGAGGTCTTCCGCCTCTACCGCTGTGTACACAGTCAAGGTGGATTGGGCGAACGCGGTGGCCGAGAGGCCGAGTGCCGCAATGCCCGCCAAAGCCCAAGTCCAATGCCGGGCCGCGGCGCGGTGGTCAGTCATGTGTCTGCACTCCCCTTGATGTTGGTTGTTGTCGGCAGGTGGCGTCGTGGCTCCCCCCCAACCCACCAACTCTTCATGCTAGCTCCCGCCTCGTTACCTTCGTATGAATGCGCCCCCATGGCTCAAGATGCAAGTTGCAACGCCGCTACCCCGACTGCAACCACCACCGCAGCGCTCACCCGCAGCAGCCCCAAGGGCTCGCGCAAGACGTGGGTGCCGATCAGGGCCGCCAGCACCACGCTGGTCTCGCGCAGCGCCGACACGTAGGTCATCGGCGCCTTTGTCATGGCCCAGATCACCACGCCGTAGGCGGTGATTGCGCAAAGCCCGCCAGCCAACCCCGGTGCCCAACTCTGCTTCAAGGTGCGCGTGAGCATTCGGCGACGCAAGACGAATGCAGCGATCGATATGGGAACTCCATCGATGGCGAACAGCCAGGCGATGTACCCCAACGTGCTCCCAGAAGCGCGGGCACCCAGGCCGTCGATGATGGTGTAGCAGACGATGGTGACGCCGGTGCCGAAGGCGAACAGAACGGCCCCTGCCGGCGCGCGATTCCAGCCGCTGACGCCGAGCGTCAGGATGCCGGCCGAGATCACCAAAACGGCCAGCATTCCGCTGGGTGAGAGGCTCTCTCCCGCCACCAACCAAGCCCCCACTGCGACCAGCAGCGGCGCCACACCACGGGCGATGGGGTAGACCAGGGACAGGTCGCCCTCGCGGTAGGCCAATACCAGACACAGGTAGTAGAGTGCGTGCACCGCCACCGAGCCCAGCAGGAACGGCCAGCTCACCGGGTCGGGCGGCGCCACCCAGGGCAACAGCGGGAGCATCACCAGGGCGCCGGTCAGGTTGATCAAGGCCAGCTTGGTGAGGGCGTCACCGGGAAACTTCAACAATGCATTCCAGCTCGCGTGCAATAGCGCCGCAAGCAGAACCAGCAATACCAGGCTGGGCTCCAAGTCCGCCTCTCAGGGCCAGGGTAGCGACCAGGTCTTGACGTTGGTGAAGCTCTTCATGGCCTCGAGCACGCCTTCCTTGTAGCCGAGCCCAGAGTCCTTGATGCCGCCGAAGGGCGACATCTCGATGCGATATCCGGGCACCTCCCACACGTTTACCGTGCCCACGCGCAACGATTCCACCAGCTGCGTCACGTAGTCCAGTCGATCGGTGCACACACCGCAAGACAGCCCGTAGGCGGTACCGTTGGAGACCTCGATCACGTGATCCAGATCGCGGCAACGGACCAGGGGAATCACCGGGCCAAAAGTCTCCTCCCGCACTAGCTCGCAGTCGGGCGGGACCCGGTCCACCACTGTCGGCGAATACACGGCGCCCGCGCGATCATTGCCGAGCAGCAGTTCGGCACCCGCCGCCACAGCATCGTCGACCCGTCGCTGAAACAGGGTGGCGGCGGCCTCGTCGATGACGGTGCCCACATCGGTGGCAGGATCCATGGGATCGCCGTAGCGCAGCCGCCGGGCCCGCTCCACAACCCGGGAGACGAGCGCGTCGGCGATCTGATCCAGCACCAGGATGCGTTTGACGGCAGTGCAACGCTGACCGGAGTTCTTGGTGGCGCCGCTTACGGCGAGCTCCGCCGCCCGATCCAGGTCGGCATCCTCCAGGACGATCAGAGGGTCGTTGCCACCGAGCTCCAGCACGGTGCGCTTGTAGCCCGCCTTCTCCGCGATGTGCTTGCCGACCCGAACCCCGCCGGTAAAGGTCACCAGCTCGGCGTGGGAGTTGGTGATCATCTCGTCGCCGATCTCGGCCGGGTCACCGGTGAGGACCGAGAGCATAGGGCCCGGCAGTCCCGCCTGGTACAGCACATCGGCCAGCAGCAGCGCGGACAATGGCGTCTTCTCGGCGGGCTTAAGCACCATGCAGTTGTTGGTGGCCACCGATGGCGCCACCTTGTGGGCCACCTGGTTCAGCGGGTGATTGAAGGGCGTGATCGCCGAGATCGCAGTCAGCGGCTGGCGCAGAGTGAAGATCTTGCGGCGCTTGCCCTGGGGCGTGATGTCGCAGGAAAAGACCTGGCCATCATCCAAAATGGCGAGCTGTCCCGCCAGGTTGAAGACGTCGCAGGCGCGGCCAACCTCGTACAGGGAGTCCTTCTTGCTGATCCCCGCCTCTAGGGTGATCAGATCGGAAACCTGGTCCCGCCGCCCGTGCAGAAGCTCGGCCGTGCGCATCAAAATCGCCTGACGGTCGTAGCGGGTCAGCGTTGGTTGGTAGCTTGCCGCGGCCTCGAAGGCCACCCGCACGTCCTCCACCGATGCCATCGACACACTGCCCACGAGCTCGCCGGTATAGGGGTAGCGCACCTCCAGACGGCGCTCGCGGTCGACCCGCTCACCGGCAATGCGCAAGGTCTCGTGCCGAACCGTCCTGCCCTGCGACACGGCAGCGCTCACGCCGCCGTAGCCGACGCTCGAATGGCATTCAGAGCCAAATCGAAGGCGTCGAAGTTGCGTAGCCGCCGACCGGGTTCGAGGCCAAACAGGGTACGGTTGAAGATCATCGGCACCAACTGCTCGGACAAGCCGCCATGAGAGCGCAGCGGCGCATCCAGTCCGCTGAGATCATGGCGCTCCGGTCGGGTGCCGATGGCCATGTTCGCGCTGGAGATCACCACCAGGTCACCGACCCGGTCCGGCGGCAGCTCGAAGCGGCGGCAGGCCTCCTGCCGCTCCAAGGCGAGCTCGACTCCTTGCACCGCTGCAAGCCGCTGCAGAAGCTGGGCGCGGTCGGGGCCAGCGGGCAAATAGACCGTGGCGAAGGAGCCGAGCGCCCCGTGGTGCGCCACGTAGGGGTCGGTGATGGGGAGGATCACCCGCGCCTGGCCCTCCCCCAGCCACTGATCCAGCAGCGCCTGCAGATAGATCACGGCTGGCTTTCCGTTGGCGTCGTGCTTGGCGTTCATGCCGTGGTCGGCGGTCACCACAATGGTCGCGCCGAGCTCGTCCAGACGGCCGAGGTAGCCATCGAGCATGCGGTAGAAGGCGCCCGCTTCCGGGCTGCCGGGGGCGTGCTTGTGCTGCACGTAGTCGGTGGTGGAGAGGTAGGTGATGTCCGGATGGATGTGCTCCATGAGGCAGACGCCGGCGGCCAGCACGAACTCGCTGAGCTCGGCGCTATAGACCTCTGGCAACGGCCTGCCCAGCAGCTCCAACACCTGCTCCACGCCGTTCTCATCCAAGGTGGCGCGATCGGCATGTTCGGCGGAGAAGCACGCCGAGCCATGGACACCGGGGTGCAGACCGTGGCCCAAGAGCCGGCGCAGCTTGTCCTTGGCCGTGACCACCGCCACCCGGGCGCCGGCCGCCTCGAAGGCAGACAGGATGGAGCCGGCACGCAAGAACCGCGGGTCGTTCATCATGACCTCCTCGCCACTGTCCGGGTCGAGGAAGTAGTTGCCGCTGATCCCATGCACGGCCGGCGGCACGCCGGTGACGATGGAGAGATTGTTGGGATTGGTGAAGCTCGGAATCACACAGTCGGCGCGAAGGTTGGCGCCATGCTCCAGTATGCGCGCTAGCGCAGGCATGGCGCCGCTGGCCATGGCCTGCTCCATGTACGCCGGCTCGGAGCCGTCGATGCAGATCACCACCAGGGGACGATCCGGCCAGGCGTAGTCGCGTCCATTGACGCTGATCGAAGGCTTGCTACCGCTCATCGCCGCAACCTCATACCCAGTCTATGCATTGCCCCACCGCGTGCAGCAGGCGTTCGATATCGCCGGGGTGCACGTCCCCGATATTGCCGATCCGGAAGGTGTCCGCGCTGCTGACCTTGCCGGGGTAGATGACGAACCCGTGCTGCTTCAAAGCCCCATAGAAGCGCCCGAAATCGTAGCCCGCGTGGTGCGGGCTCAGAAATGCGGTGATGATCGGCGACTGCCAACGATCCTCCAGCAGACACTCGAAGCCAAGCCGCCGCATGCCCTCGACCAACAACCGCTGGTTGGTTCGGTAGCGCTCGTGGCGTGCCGCCACGCCCCCCTCCCGCTCCAGCTCCACCAGGGCCTGAGCAGAAGCGCGCACCACATGGGTGGGGGACGTAAAGCGCCACTTGCCGTGCCCGCTTTCCATGGTCTGCCATTGGTCGTATAGATCCAGGCTCAGTGACCGTGCCCGTCCGGCGCATTGCTCGAGAATGGCTTGCCGCGCCACCACAAAGCTGAATCCCGGGACGCCCTGGATGCACTTGTTGGCGCTGCTGACGACGAAATCCGCCCCCAGCTCGCCAAGGTCCATGGGCACGCCGCCAAAACTCGACATGGCGTCGATGATGAGGCTGCCACCAGCGGCTCTCACCCGCTCTGCCACCGCCGCTATCGGATTCAGCATTCCGGTGGTGGTCTCACAGTGAACCACTGCCACGTGCGAGATCTGCGGGTCCTCTAGGGTCCGTTGCAACAAATCGAGGTCCGGCGGATCGAGTTCGCCGCTGTTCAGCTCCAGGTACGGGATCCGCAGATAACGGGCAATGGTCGCGATGCGCTGACCATAGGCCCCATTTATCAGCACCAACAGCTTGCCAGCCGCCGGCAACGCGGTCCCGACCACTGCCTCCACGCCGAAAGTGCCGCTGCCCTGAATCAACACGGTGGTGTAGCCGGGCGGCGCCCCGGCAATGCGCAGCAACTGCTGTCGGATCACCTGGACCACGCCCCGATTGTAGTCGTCGTCCCAGGTGCACCAGTCCCGCAGCATCACCGCCTTCACCGATTTGGTGGTGGACAGTGGCCCGGGAGTGAGCAGCAGATAGGGATTGTCTGGAAGCTGGCTGGCGTCCAACGGCATGCTCCGTCAGAGCGAACGGGTTGGAATGCGCGGTTTGGCGAGGCTAACCGGTCCAAGCATGGCAGGCCCAGGTGGTGCCAACAAGCAAGAATCGCTGGGCGCCGCCTTCCCAGCGCCGGCGGCTATTGGGTGGTGGGTCCCGAGCAGAGCCGCCAGCGTCCCAAAGTGCGGGTGTTCAGGGAATGGCTCCTCGATGAGGCGAGCCAGGAAACCTTCCCACAGGCAGTCGTCAACCAAGACGCAACGTGCGGCATATTTATTGCGTCCAGCAGCGCTCCGAAGCGGTGGTCGGCAGTCAACCACCCATGTGACCGAGGCAGAGCCGCACCTTCTCTGCCCGCTCCCGGCGAGGTAGGCGCATGCAACAACCGTTG
>CAZLYT010000595.1:0-8766 GCA_964563515.1 uncultured Candidatus Competibacteraceae bacterium
TTTCCAGGTGCAGCGAAAGCTTGACCCGCCAGGCCCAGCGCACCGTCTCCCGCAGCCAGTCGTCGGCGGGACGCCCTTGGTGCCTGATGCCGAAGTGTGCCGCTACTCGGCGTTCGGCGACGCCAGGCTGACGCGGGTCGCGGTCCTCGCGCTCGTCGTCGGGCATTACCAGTGACAGCGCCAAAATTCCCTCGCGGCGACCGCGGAACAGGGCCAGCGCCCGATGCGAGGGAATCTTCCGCAACGGCTCGGCGTAGTCGAAATAGTCCGAGAACTTGGCGCCCTCCGCGGCTTTCCCCTCCAGCGCCCGGGAGCGCAGCAAGGCCTCGTTCCACAGCCGCTCGCGAAGCTCGCCCACTAGCGCCGGATCCTCGGCGAAGGTCTCCATCAGGATTTGGCGGGCACCTTCCAGCGCTGCCTCGGCGTCGGCCACCCCTTGGTCCGGGTTCAGGTAGTCGGCCGCGGCTGCGGTGGGATTCAGGGTCGGGTCTCGGAGCAGCGCCTCGGCCAACGGCGCGAGCCCCGCTTCGCGGGCGATCTGCGCCTTGGTGCGGCGCTTCTTCATGAAGGGCCGGTATAGATCTTCCAGCCGGGTCTTGGTGTCGGCGGCTTTGATCGCCGCCTCCAGCGCCGGATCGAGCTTGCCCTGTTCGGCATTGGCCTTGAGGACGGATTCGCGCCGTTCCTCCAGCTCGCGCAGGTAGCCCAGGCGCTCGTGCAGGCGCCGCAGCTGGGTGTCGTCCAAAGCGCCCGTGGCTTCCTTGCGGTAGCGGGCGATGAAGGGAACCGTGGCACCCTCATCGAGCAGGGCGATGGCAGCGGCCACTTGGGCCGGGTTCACCGCCAGCTCGGCCGCGATGCGATCGCCGACGTCCATCAGCGAATCCTCGGATGGCTATGGGAACGGCGCGGGAGTCTAGCAGACGCAGACGGGTCTTTGATCAAGCTTGGAAATCCAAGCGACACGCGGCGGCGGCCCCGCGCCACCGCCGCCAGGGCTTGGTCATCAGTCGTCCTGGTGAGCCCCGATCAGCGCCGATCGGAAAGCGGCGGCGGAGCGGGAGGCCGCTGCGGAGCGCGATGCCGCCGCCGAACGGGAAGCCGCCGCCGAGCGCGAGGCGGCAGCAGAGCGCCCCGCCGCGGCGCTGCGCGAGCCCAGGTCTTGCTCGCATTCGATGAACGCATCCAGGAGGATGTTCTGCAGCTTGCCGATGTCGATATCCAGCGCCGCCGAGTAGTCCCAGCGCTCCATCACCCAGACCTTGATGTCGCTGCCAAAGCGCCAGTCCATGCCCTCGACGCCGGTGAGTCTGCTCTCGAAGGGGGGCAGGCCGTTGGCACTGTTGTCGGGAATGTCACCGGCGCCGCGCACCACCAGCACCCGTGGTCGCGGCAGCTTGTAGTAGTGGCCCTCGTAGGAGAAGGCGTAGATCAGGGCCAGCTTCATGTCGGCCGTTTGCGCCAGCCGCCGGCTGGCGTCTGGCGTGGCCAACTGCTGCCGGAGTGCCTCCACCTGGGCCTGCAGCTTGGCCAGGCGTTGCTCGGTATCGGCGCTGCCGCTCGTGGCGCCCGCCGTCGCAGCACCGGGCTCCGGCGGTGGCTCGGCCAGCTTCAGCGCCGTGAAATCCTTGCCGAACAGCCAGATGCTCGAAAGGTCGGACCAATGATTAGCCATATTGCCCCCCTGGCATCAGATCCCCCCAGACTCCATCCAGGCTAGCCCGCCGGTTGGGGGTTGTCCATGTAGCCTTGGGACCCTTCAGCGCCCACCGATCTCCCGCCACACCAGCGAGTCCAGCATCTCGGGATGGTAATAGCCGCCGGAGAGCTCCAAATCTGCCCGCAGCATGGCCCGACCGGCATCGACGAAGCTCAAGTCCCAACCCAGCTCGCCCCAGGCCCGTGCCAGCAGCCTACCCAGATAGTCCCGCGCATCCAGCAAGGCCAGCTTGAAACCTTGCGGATTGGCCCCGAAGGCCTGCTCGAAGCCCGTCCGTACGGCGGCGTCATCAATTGCCGCGCCGGACTCGCGACCCGAGCGCAGGTCCAGCTCTGGCGTTATCAGCCCGGCATCGACCAGATTCTGCTGGTAGACCTCGACCAGTATGTCGAACACGGTGCCGGTCAGGGGCTCGCCGATCTGGTGCAGCTCCGGCTGGCTGAGCTGGTTGGTGGGGGTTCGCAGGTCCGGGACATCGCGCATGCGAAGCCGGTTGCTGGCCAGCCGGATTTGTTCCGTGGGCGAGATCTCGCCGATGCGATTCAACAGATTGCGCACGTACAAGTTGCCGTGAGTGCGTTGCAGCAACAGGTCCACCACGGAATCGAAGTGCAGCACCGACACGATGGCGATGAGATCGCTGGCGGACTCGTGAAAGGCTTGATACTCCGCGGTCAGCCGACCTTCGGGTGGCCACCCCACCACCGAGTACAGGATGGCGTGGCCCATCTCGTGGGCGAGCACGTCGAAGTTGAGGCTGAGCGGCACCCGTTCGCCTTTCTGGGTGCGGCGGTACCCGGTCTCGATGAACCCCCAGCCCGATTGAGCATTGTTCCAGTCCAACCAGGGCACCAGCTCCATACGGGGGAGCTCGGCGCCGAAGTGCCAGTCGATGCGACGGCCGAAGTAACGTTCCCAGATGTCCAGCACCAGGCGCAGCGTGCCGTACATGTGGGCGGCCCGGAAATCCCGGCTGGCCACCGCAAGCTGGTCGAAATGACCGTCGGGACCGGCGGTTGCGGGCAAGTAAACCGGGCCGGTGTAGGGCGGTAGATAGGGAAACTCGTAGGGCCTCGGTTTGGCGACCGCGTCTGCCACGTACATGCGATCGTCCGAGGGGCCGGGACCGAGCTCGGCGGGCGAGGGCGAGAGCCATACCGTTTCTGGCTCGGCGAACTCCGGCGTCACCGGCGGTTGCGGGAACAGGCGAAAACGGGTGCCCGCGGAAAGTCTCGGTCGGGCGCTGGACGGCCTCTGCGAAACCGGGGATGGCTCAGCCGGCCGATGCCACATGGTGCTCCCCCTCGAGGAACAGATACTCGGCCAGCAGCGCCTCGTTGAAGGCCGTGGTATCGGCGAAGCCCAGCCGCTCCAAATGGTGATCCAAGTCTTGCGGCATCGTCTGGCGCAGGCGCTGGGTGAAGTACCAATCCTGGAGCTGCAGCGTCTGAAGGCCCGAGAGATCCGCAGCCATGGGTCGTTCCGCCAACGCCGCCAGCCGTTTACGTTTCTGTCCCGCCCGCTGCTGCAGCTGCGGGTAGTCGCCGCTTCGTCTCAGCTCGGCCAGCATGTGACGCTCCAGCAGATGCAACGGTAGCGCCTCCAGCTCGGCCCGCAACTGCTGTAGTCGGGTCTCGTTGCGCCACAGCGCGTCGATCGTTTCCCGGCGGCCGTGATTCTGGTCCAGCAGCCGGTCCAGATCGTTGGCCGGGGTCGCTCCCGCCGCGGTTCGCAGCAGGTCATCCAGTGGCGCCGCCGACTGGCGCTCATCGAACGCCAGCAGACGACGCAGGGCTCGGCGCCGCGTCTGCTTATACGCCTCCGGCGTGAGCCGTAGCTCGTTCAGCACTTCGGGCTCCGTTCTCGGCGGCGGTGACAGGGCGGTGGTCGCCGTCTCCCATTGCACGGTGTGCTGAAACGAGAACGCCGCTCTCATCGGTGCCGGTTCCTGGCGCAGGTGCTCCGCGACCGCCTGTAGCAAGCGTTCGGCATCGAGACGCTTCTGGTCCCGGCGACCGCTGGGAAGCCAAGCCCGCAGCCCCTCCAGCTCGGTTGGCGCCACATCTGCCTCCGCGGCCTTGCGAAGCAGCTCCGGATAGCGGCGCTCCGGGTAGAAGGTCTGCTTTGCCAGCATCACCAGCTGGTCTCGGGTCTTGCGGGAGATGATGCCGGCGTCAGCGGCGTCGGCCAAGGTGCAGCGCATGTTGACCATGGCCTCCGAGGAGGCCAGATAGCCTGCCTCCCCGGGTGCGTGGGTGACGGCGACCTCGTCGTCGTCCTCGAAGGCGTCACCCCCGTAGGGCGGCAGCACACCGTCGCGGTAGGCCTCGAACACCCTGCCCACACCCTGCATGCCGAAGGCTGACAGCTCCGCTGCCCGCAGCGCACCCATGCTGGCGGCCCCGAACACGTGGACTCCCGCGCTCATGGCCCACAGGATCTCCTTGTGCCAGACCGCGGGCACCTGGTTGAAGTGGCCGTCGATCAAGCCGATGACCTTGGGCTCACGGAGCTGCACCAGGCGAAAGACTTCGCCTTGGCGGGCCGGGGGCAGGTAGACCGCGTCCAATAGCTCGCGGGCGCGCGCCAGCGGCAGCGTCGGACCCACGAATACGTAAGCCCTCATGTGGGCAGCGGCATCAGCGCCCGGGCGCGGCGGCCGGGAACGAAGTCGGTTTGCTCGTGACCATAGGGCCCCTCCAGCCCCGGCACCACCACCCGCACCACCGGGATGTCGAGCTCCGGGCGGCGCAAATCCACCACGATGGCCTGGACCACGCCCACCGCCCGCAGCCGGCGCAGCATCCAGTCCACATCATCGCCAATCCGATTGGCGTCCAGATTGGGGGCTTCGCTGAAGGCACGGCCGCCGCCGCTAACGCTGGCCGCCAGCTGGAGGCAGTAGGCGCGACGTCGGTGCCGGGCGCCCGCCGAGTACAAGGCCGAGCCCAGATCGTCCCGGGCGCCGGCGATGAAGGTGGTGCGGGCCTGTGCCGCCTCGGTGAGGGCGCGAAGCAGCGCCACCTCCCGGGCCGGGTGGCAACCGGCGCCAAACTCCGGGTCGGCCCAGTCGTGCTCATCGCCGTAGAGCAGACAGCAGAAGGCGGCGACGCCCACGTCGGAGGTCACCTCCCAGACCCGCACCTGCAGCCCAGCGCGGGCAAAGCGCTCCAGCACTTCACGGCAGGGCTCCGAGTCGATGGTCTCCGCTGCGACCAGGCTGGTGCGACGCGCGCGTTCGCCAGCGAGCTTCCAGAGGGTGACTGCATCCCGTTCCACCACCTCGCAGAGCCCGTGGCTGACCGCCTCCAGCAGGGTGTTGCCCGCCGCCAGACCATTGGTGCTAGCGGCGAAGTAACCGCTTCCCGGGGCCAGGGGCAGGGTATAGTCGCTGCTCACGGTCTCCAGCGGCAGCCAAAGGGGGGCGTGCCGGTCCAACCAATTGCTGCCCTCGATCCAGAGTAGATCCAACTGCTCGTGAAAGCTGCCCAGCGCCG
The DNA here is from genome assembly GCA_964563515.1 of uncultured Candidatus Competibacteraceae bacterium. Lineage (GTDB taxonomy): Bacteria > Pseudomonadota > Gammaproteobacteria > Competibacterales > JAHEDQ01 > CAZLYT01. Next base: position 5,218 of record CAZLYT010000595.1, read on the forward strand.
AGCGGGGTAGCCCGTCCAGGTCCACCAGGGGGAGCTCGCTGCGCAGGCCTTCGACGCTGCCCAATCTCAGCGGAGCGGAAATGTTCTCGCCATGGTAGGTCTCCATCGCCTCCATGATCCCCGAGGCCTTGGCTGCGTCCAGATCCAGGCCCTTGCCCTGATACACCGCGAGCGATCGGGCGTTGGGTCGGCACACGGTGACCACCGGCAGCCCGACCCGATCCAGACCGGTGACATTGGCCACCCGGGTGATGCCGGCGGAGTTGAGCAGCGGCTGCAGCCGCGCCAAGGTCGCAGCCGGTGCCTCGGTGCGATGGGTGCCGCGCAGATAGCGCTTGGTCTCCGCCGCCGCGGGCTCGCTGGTGCTGGGCGGTGCCTGAGCGTGCATCGTTGCCATGCAATCGGCCGGGGCCGAGATCAGCTGGTCTCGCTGAGCAGGGCTCGGGCGCGAGTCGCCGCCGGCGAGTCCAGGCCGCGCTCGAGCCGACCGTAGATGGGAGCAAGCAGGTTGCGACCTTCCGCCGCCCGGCCCTGGCGCTGGTACAGCGTGGCGAGATCAGTGGCCGCCGCCAGCTCGTGTACCAGGGCATCCTGGTGGTGAGCGATATCTTGGGCCAGTCGGTAACCGGCTTCGCACTCGTCGTCCGCGAGCGTTCTCGCCAACACGTTGGTGCGGCACCGGTGCAGCTCTGCCAGCCAGAAGTGAATCCCGGCCTGCTCGGACTCGGCGAATGCCTCCTGCAGGCAATCCAGCGCCGCGTCGTAGTCGCCCAGGCCCGCGTGCAGCCCGGCGATCTGCTCCAAAAACATGGGCAGGTCCTCCTTGGTCCCCAACACCTTGAGCTGCCCCAGGGCGGTTTTCATCAGCCCGAGACCGGCGCGCGCGTCCTCGAGCCGGGCGATGGCCCAACCCCGCAACATGCGCGCGCGCTCCAGATAGTCGGGGAGCTGCTCACCGGTGGCGAACTCGATCATCTGCTCCGCCCTTACCCGCACCCCGGGGGCGTCCTGGCGATAGAGCCCCAGCAGCAGCGCATAGTCCCGAGCGTGGGCCAGGCTGCCGGCGTGGCGCAGCTCCGCGGCCCACGATAGCGCCTCGCCGAGCTGCTGCATGGCGCGGTTCGGGTAGCCCCGTAGCCACAGCGAGAGCGCCAGCTCACCGTGGCCGCAAACCTTGGCGTCGTGGCCGCCATAGATCGAGGCCAGGTGGCGGTGTCGCTTGACGTCGTAGAGCGCGAGCCCGGCTTCGGCATGCTCGCAGCAGGCCTTCTGGTCGCCCACGTGGAACAAGGTGGCCCACTCGCAATGGTGGGCTTGCAGCAGCAAGGCCTGGTCGCCGAGCCGTTGGGCCAGGGCCAGCATGGTGTCGGCGCGGTCGCGGCCGATGCGGTGGTTGAGCGACACCCGCCACCAGCCCCAGTGCGCCTTGAAATGCTCCTCCGACTCGGGCACCACTTCACACAGGGCGAGCGCCCGGGTGTAGTTGTCTTCGGTCTCGGCGCTGCCGGGACCTTTGGTGGAAATCAAGGGGGCGCCGATAGCCACCCGCAGTGCCAGCTCGAGACGTTCGCGCTCCGCCGCGTTGGAGACCTTGGTGACTTCCACCAGCCCTTGGCGCAGGTGGTTGACCGCCTCCTGGTTCTCCGACCGCTCGGCGGCGCGGCGGCCCGCTCGCAGCCAGTAGTCCACCGCCTGCACCGACCGCCGTGCCGCGGCGCAGTGCTGGGCGAGCAGCTCAGGACGGGTGGCGACCGTATCCGGGAAGTCGCTCTCCAGGACCTCCACCAGCCGTGCGTGCAAGCGTTCCCGCTCCCGCCGCAGCAAGCTGTCGTAAGCGGCATCGCGGACCAGGGCATGCCGGAACTGGTAGCGAACGTTCGGCAGATGGCCCCGGGTGACCAGGATGTTGGCGGCAACCAGCCGCTGCAGGCCCTCGTCCAGGCCGAGGGCGTCGCGGCGCTCGCCTTCGAACAGTGCCGCCAGCACGCTGCGGGAGAACTGCCGTCCCAGCACCGCCGCCACCTGGGCAACCTGCCGGGCGCCGCCAATCTGGTCCAGCCGAGCCATCAGCGAGTCCTGCAGAGTCGGCGGTATGGTCGGCCCGGCACCTGTTTGCCAAGCGCTGACTCTGGGTGCATCCACCAAGGCCTTGGTGAGCTCTTCCAGATAGAGCGGGTTGCCGTCGGTGCGGGCCAGAATGGTCGCCACCACCTCGGGGGCGACGGGGTGGTCACCGGCAACCCGCTCTACCAGCATCTCGCCGTACTCCCGGTCCAAGCGCTCCACCGGTAAGACGTGACAGTGCGCCAATGCTTGCCACGGGGTGACGAAATCGGGCCGCGCCGTCAGCACCATCAGGATGGGACGTCGGGCCATGCCATGGATGAGGCGGTCGAGGAGCTCCAACGAGGTGGGGTCGATCCAATGCGCGTCCTCGAAGGTCATCAGCAGCGGCTTCTGGGCCGCCAAGCCCTCGATCTGGCCGATCAAGGTGTCGATGGTCTTCTGCTTGATGCGCTCGGCCGACAGCCCGGAGAGGGCGTCCGGGTCTTCCAGCGGCACCGATACCAAGGAGGCCAGCAGGGGGAGGGTATCGTCCGCGCTGCGGTCCAGGGTTTCCGAGACCAGTCTCGCCAGCTTCGCCAGCCGAGCGGCGGGAGAGTCGGTGGTCAGCAAGCCCGCGCTCCGGGTGATCTGCTCGATGAAGGGGAACAGGGCGGTGCTGCTGTAGTAGGGCGAGCACTGAAAGCTCAGCCGGCGATGGGTCTCGCTGGCTATGCGCTCGCGCAGCTCGTGAATGAGCCGCGACTTGCCGATACCAGGATCCCCCAGCATGACCACGGCTTGCCCGCAGCGATTGCGGGCCTGGGTCCAGTAGTCGGCAAGCCCGGTCATGGTCTCGACCCGGTCGACCAAAGGGATCATCTTGGCGGTGTGTGCGGCCTCGAAGCGGCTCGCTACCGTGCTCGGCGCCACTACCCGCCACACCTGCTGCGGCTCGGCGAAACCCTTGAGTGGATGCGGGCCCAGGTTCTCGCATCGAACCCGACCCGCGAGCAGGCGATGGGTGGAATCGGCAATAACCACCGTGTTGGGCTCGGCGATGGCCTGCAGCCTAGAGGCGAGGTTGGGCGCCTCACCGACCACCACGTCTTCGCCGGCTGCGCCTTGGCCGATCCGATCACCGGCAATCACCACACCGGTGGCGATGCCTACCCGGACCCGGATTTCGCCCAAGTGCAGCCACGCCAGGTCGGCATTGAGGCCGGCCATGGCCTTGACGATGTCGAGCCCCGCCAGCGCTGCTCGCTCGGCATCGTCCTCATGGGCCACGGGATAACCGAACAGCACCAGGATCCCGTCGCCCATGAAGCGGGATACCGAGCCACCAAAGCGTTCGATGATTGGGCAACAGGTATCCCGGTAGCGAGCAATGACCTCGCGGACGTCCTCCGGATCCAGGTTTTGAGTCAACGGCGTGGAGCCCACCAGGTCACAGAACATGACCGTAATTTGGCGGCGCTCGGGCCCCGGGTTGGATGGTGGCCC
>CAZLYT010000596.1:0-1857 GCA_964563515.1 uncultured Candidatus Competibacteraceae bacterium
CGCACGGCCTCTACCTGGTGCGGGTGGACTACCCAGGAGAGGGGGGGCAGACCCGCTGCCTGGGGGTCAGACCCTGCGGGTCTGACCCCCAGGCAGCGGGCAGTAGGCAATCGGCAATAGGCGGGTGCACCGCCGACTGCCCACTGCCAACGCCTTTTCCCTCGCGGCGTCTCCCCCTTCCGTCATGTATGGACGGCCCCCGGTTGGCAAGGACTTTTGCGGTTGTGACGACGGGGTCTTGGGAGCGGTCATGTATACGGCCTGTTTGTGCGGCGGTTGCATGAGCCGCTGGCCCTGATGAAGTTCGCGAAGCCCGAGTTCCAATCATTCCCACGTGATCGATGTCACGATGACGAAGCGGAGTGTCTCGAGCCCGGTCGCCTCGACCGTGTGTCATCACACCATCTTGCTCCTTGCCCTCCTCGTCGTGCCCGCTCTCGGCCTTGCCGGCAGCTGCTAAGCCGCCTGCGCCGCCGCGACCGGCGCACGATAAGCCTGGTTCTTGGCCAGCATCGCCCAGGCGATGCGCGCCGTCTTGTTGGCGAGCGCCACCGCCGCCAGCTTGCGCTTGGGGTGAGCCGCCATCTTGATGACCCACGCAGAGGCGCCTTGCGTGGAACCGCGGCGCACTCGCGCCAGGTGCGCGGTCGCACCGAGCACCAGCAGGCGGCGCAGATAGCCGTCGCCCTTCTTGGTGATGGGTCCGCGCTTGACGCTCTTGCCCGAGCTGTCCTCGCGCGGGGTGAGCCCGATCCAGGCCGCAAAGTCGCGCCCCGAGCGGAACAGCTGCGGATCGGGCAGCATGGCATCGATCGCGCTGGCGCCCACCGGCCCGATGCCCGGCACGCCGAGCAGCCGTTTGGCCCGCTCGCTCGCCTTCGTCCCAGCCGCGATCTCGACATCCATGCGACGCACCACCACCTCGCAATGCTTCCATTGCCAAGCCAATTCACTGAGCACCAGCCGCAACGCCCGTGGCAGGCGCTCGAAGCTCTCGGCCCCGCTCTCGATCAGGGCTAGCAGCTCGCCGAACCCGCGCGCCCCAACCGCGGCCACGATGCCGAATTCGGCCAACGCCGCGCGCAGCTGGTTGGCTGCCGCCGTGCGCTTCTCCACGAACGAAGCCCGCGTCCGATGCAGCATCAGCGTGGCCTGGTCGGCCTCGCTCTTGACCGCCACAAAGCGCATGCTCGGTCGCCCCACCGCCTCGCAGATTGCCGCTGCGTCGTGCGCATCCGTCTTGTTGCGCTTGACGTAAGCCTTCACGTACGCCGGCGGCATCAGCCGCACCTCGTGCCCATACGACCTCGCCAACCGCGCCCAGTAGTGCGCCGAGCCGCACGCCTCCATGCCGATCAGCGAGGCCGGCAGCTTGGCAAAGAACGGCTCCACCTGAGCCCGCTTCAGACGCCGCACGAACGCAACCGGCTCGCCCACCTCGTTCTTCACACCGTGCACCTGGAAAACACCCTTCGCCACGTCAAACCCGATCCGATATGTGATAGCCTTCGTCACGGACGGCCCTCCTCCGCTGGTTCGAATCATCATCACCGGCCAGCTTGGCACAGCGATGCCGCGAGGGGGCCGTCCACCTCATCATTCCCGCGGAGCGATCAGCGGAGGCGGGAATCCAACCCGGAACTCCCCGTCGGCGTTTGCCGCTGGATTCGCGCTCAGCGCTGCCGCTTCGTGCCGGAGGCGCGTCTTCGACACGACGCGGGAATGACGAGGAACTGCCTCCGGCGCGCTCGCGCCGGGACTTGGCCGGCGTGGCGCTACTTCAGCGCGGCGAGCGCCTGGCCGAAGCCGGCGAGCGAGATCGGAATGCCGATGCCGGCTTCCTCGGTCTGGAAGATG
>CAZLYT010000597.1:0-1718 GCA_964563515.1 uncultured Candidatus Competibacteraceae bacterium
ACGTCGAAAAATCCTACGCGCGTCACTTCAAATGGAACCAATCCGCCGAGAAGAAGCGCATCCTGGTTGAAAAGACGTTGTCCAAACCGGGCGACTCATCGAAGCTGGTCCCACCTTCGAGCTCCGCTGCAGAGTGAGAAATAGTCGCCAGCGGTCGCGGGGCAGGCCCACAGACACGCTCGGTTTAGCCGGTGATGATCGAGCAAATATGACCACGACAGATGGCGGCCAATCATAACCGGCGGAAGGAGCCAAAGTTAATCGGCGAGCAATGCGTTTTCCCTCGGGCTGACCTTCAATCCGCCCTCTGGTCCTATATAGAGACCCGTCCCTAGTCACGAGGCAGCCCTCGGGATGACCCATGGACTCCGATACCCGAAGCAACTGAGTCGATGCCGCCAAGCCGACATCCGATGCGAGAGGTTTGATTGACCCCATGGGTGCTCATCCGAAGGCGTGAAGCCCGCCAAGCCTGTTAAGGCAAGCAGGTACAACGCTCCAACTGATAAACCTCTCTTTATCGCTGGAGCCATCAACTTTCGTGCGGGTCCGTACCGGGGAAAGCATCAGAATATCTTATTGGACTCGGCTATGAGAGGGTGGATCAGCCCAGCGTAGTCCGCCGTCCAACGGCCGCGAGTCGGAGCCGAATCTTCACGCCGAATCCCACTGCTTCAAGGCCCGCCGCAACCCCCCGAAGCGGCGCCGGTACAGCGCCGGGGTCAAGCCAACTTTGCGCCGGAACAGGCGCCCGAAGAAGGCGGCATCCTCGTAGCCCACCGCCTGGGCGATGGCCTCCACCGGCTCGTCGCCGACCTCGAGCATCTGCTTGGCCTCCTCGAGGCGCAAAGTGTGCACGTACTCCAAGGCCGAGAGGCCGGTGCACTGCTTGAAGCGGCGGGCAAAGCTGCGCTCGGAGAGGCCCGACATCCGGATCATCGTTGCCACCGGAGAGGCTTGGTCATAGTGCCCGGCGATCCAGGTCTGACAGGTGGCGATAACTGCATCGCCCGTCTGACGACTGCGCGCCAGGGCTGCGAAGGGCAGCTGCCCGATGTCGTGCCAATCGATCAGAAATAGCTTGGCGAGATGCATGGCCTCGTCCAGGCTGACAAGGCGCGCCACCAGGTACAGCGCGAGATCCTCCCAGGAGGTGCCGCCCCCGGCCATGATCAGGCGCTGACCATCGCCGCCGACCACCAGGGCGCGGCGCGGATGCACCCGCACACCGGGGTATCGAGCCAGAGCATCGCAGTAGGCCCAGTGCGTGGTGGCGTCCTCACCGTGCAGCAACCCCGATTCCGCTAGCAGCAAAGCCCCGGAACAAGCGGTCGCAATGATGGCGCCGGCCGCATGGCAGCGCCGGATCCAGTCGATTTCTCGGTCGTAGCGCCCGGGCGGAATGACATCCGGCGGTAGCGCCACCTCGGGTATGCACACCACGGGGGCGACCTCATCGAGACCGTCGTCGGGCACGATCCGCACCCCGTTGGCGACCGTCATCTCCGCGGCGCCGCCGGCCGCGACCACCTTTGGCGCCAGCAGCGACTCGCCCGGTCGACCCTCGATCAGGGTCGGCCAGTCACGCCCCGCCGCGGCGACGACGTCAAAAATGCCGTACAAGGTGGAGGCCGCCACTTCGGGGATCGCCAGCAGGGCAACGCGAGTCTTTTCGGTGGGCATGGCTGAATCGACCAGTTCCTGTCGGGATTCGCTCC
>CAZLYT010000598.1:0-1671 GCA_964563515.1 uncultured Candidatus Competibacteraceae bacterium
CATTCTTCGCAAGACGCACCACCGACGCCTATTCGGTCGAACGCATGGGAGAGCGCGCTGGAGGCGTGGGAGACCGTCCTGCAGCTGGCGCCCGATCATCCGATCGCGCCGATCCAGCGCATCGAGTGTCTGATCCGCCTGCGGCGATGGGACGCGGTGGCCGCGGCCTGCGCGACGGCCGAACCGGAACTCGCACGCGGCTGGGTCGGCATGGCCAAGGCCCTGTACGCGATGGACCGTCCGGCGCACATCGAAGCTATCATTGAAGAGTACCTGCACGTGCTCGGCCCACGACCCGAGCGCCACGTTCGGGCGGCTTGCGTCGCGTTGGCTGGGCGTCGATCTTCGACCTTCGAAGCGCTGCTCGCGCAGGCGGAGGTAGCGGCGGAGAGCGACCACGAGAGCAGGCTTGAGCTTGCGGCCCTGCACCTCCAGATCGGGAGGCTCGGAAAAGCTCTGAACTGCCTCGACGGCGCGCCCGGAATCGCCACGCATTTGGCTACCAAGCGTGAGAAGGCGCTGAAGGCTCTTCGTCTGGTCGGGATCGATGCCGTGGGCATGAACCCGGCTGAGCGGGCCGATCTGCGGATGCCCGATCTGGCCCTCCTGACGCTGATCCGCCGCGCGCCCCCGGAGCCGCAGCCGGCCGATGCGCGGAGCATCATCATGGTCTACACCAGCCTGGGCCCGGGAGGCGCGGAGCGCCAGCTGGCCAACACCGTACTCGGCCTCTCCGCGGGGGATACCGAGCACGACCTGGTTCTCATGCCGGCTAAGGACAAGGATCCGGTGATCGATCGGTTTCACGCGACCGGTCTTGCGACGTTACCGATCAGGATCGATCCGTGCGCGGGTGGTCCGATCGATGAGGCCCGCCTGCAATGCGCTCTCGGACCCGACGTCCTTGATCTTTTGGCCCTTCTGCCCAGAGGCCTGAGCGAGCAAGTCGGGGTCCTGACCAGCAGGTTCCTGCAATGCCGACCCGAGGTGGTCCATGCGTGGGGCGATCACCGGAGCATCACCGCGGGCGTGGCTGCCACGCTCGCCGGCGTGCCGCGGATCGTGCTGAGCGGTCGCACCATCGCAACGCCCGGCTCGCGCGCCGTGCCCGGCTATTTCCGCACGGTCTACAGCGCTCTGCTCGATCGGCCGGGCACGGTTCTTCTGAACAACAGCGGAGTAGGGGCAGAAAGCTATGCTGAGTGGTTGGGCGTCGACTCGAGCCGCATCCGCGTGATCTACAACGGGATCGACGTCGAGGCCTTGGAGGGGGCGCGCGATGCGCAGGCAACCGCGGCCCATCGCGCGCGTTTGGGCCTGCCGGCCCATGCACCAGTCATCGGGACCGCGTTCCGTCTCGGGGGGGTCAAGCGACCTCTGCTGTGGGTGCGGTCGGCCGCCGAGGTGGCCCGCCGCGTCCCACAGGCGCATTTCGTGATCGTCGGCGACGGCCCGCTTCGGGCCGTGACCCAGTCCCTCGCCCGTGAGCTCGGAATCGCCGAACGCTTGCACATGCCGGGGCTGACCCGTCACGTCGTGCCCTGGTTCGAGCTCATGGACGTGGTGTTGCTGACCTCCGAGCGAGAGGGCACCTCCACCACCGCGCTCGAGGCGCAGGCGCTGGGCATTCCGGTGGTCTCGCCCGCGGTTGGCGGCATGCCTGAGACCTTC
>CAZLYT010000599.1:0-4283 GCA_964563515.1 uncultured Candidatus Competibacteraceae bacterium
TCGTCGTTCTTCGACTCGTCAATGCTGAATTGCTCGAGGCTTGCTCCCACTTCCATCACGATCTGCTGCTGCTCCGGGGTCAGCCTGTCGAATGTCGACTTGGCCATGAGCAAAGGCTCGAACATGAACCAGAACGAATTCTGGCGCGCCGAGGTGAGATGGTTCGCCACCTCCTCGAGCCGGAAGCTCATGATCGAGGTGCTCGAGGTCACCGCCGCATCCAGGACGCCCGTCTGCATCGCGCTATACACCTCGTTGGACGGCACGTTGGTAATCGAGCCGCCGCCCGCCTTCAACATTAGGTCCATGTGCTTGCTGGCGCCGCGAATTTTGACGCCCTTGACGTCGTCGGGGAGGACTATGGCCTTCGGCTTCGATGCGACCCCCCCGGCCTGCCAGATCCAGGTGACGATCTTGACGCCCTTATCTTCCAAAATGCGAGTCAATTCTTTGCCGATCGGTTCGTTCTTCCAGCGATGACCCTGCTCGTAGCTGGTGACCAGCCCAGGCATCAGGGTGATATTCACCTGCGGGATCTTGCCGCCCTCGTACGCAAGCGGATATAGGGTCATATCCACCGAGCCATTCTGCAGCGCACCGAACTGGGCGAAGGTCTTTACCAGCGAGCTCGCGGGAAAGATCTCGAACTTGATCTGCCCGTCGGTGCGCTGCTCCACTTCCTGCGCGAACTTGCGAACCAGCCGATCGCGAAAATCGCCCTCGTCGACGCTGCCACCGGGGAATTGGTGCGACACCTTCACTACGGTCGTCTGCGCCTGCGTGGCCGGGGCGAGGCCGAGCGCGAGCAAGCTGGCGAGCACGCCAGGCAGGATCTGCTTGCGAATGCCGAGTTTCATGGATGGTCTACTCCTATTGGTATGTAGCGATGTGAAGCGTGACCCGGTGGTGGGGTCATCAGTGCTTCGTTGGCGAGCGATCCGGGGCGGAGCGCTCAATACTTCCCCGACAGCAGCGAGCCGAAACCAGGTGCGTAGGTCTTGAGCCCGAGCTTTTTGAGCATCATGAAGGTGGTCGACACCGACGAGGATACGACCGGCAGGCCGGTGCGGTCCTCGATCGGCTGCACCGACGGCAGCGACGGCATCTGCACACAGGCCGAGGCGACGATCGCGTCCACGCCCGCGGTATTGAGCCGCTTGGTGATCTCTACCGGTGCCAAAGGGTCCTGCCGCCCCACGTCCAAGTTGTCGGGGATCTCGAGCGAGATGCTGTCGACGACCTCGATGCCCTCGTGCTCGATATATTCGATGACGAGCTTCGTGAGCGGCTTCATGTACGGCGCGAGGATCGAGACCTTCTTCGCCCCCAGCGTCTTGAGGCCATCGACGAGGGCGCCGGCGCTCGTGACCACCGGCGCCGGGCCGCCAGCCTCGACGGTACGACGGTGCAGGCGCTCCTCGGAGATCCGGTGATAACCCTTACCCATGCTCATGATGGCGACCAGGCACGCATAGCCGAGCACATCGACGCGCGCATCGGCGAGCTCGATTGCGCAGCGGTCGGAGTCGCGGTCCATGGCCTCGAGCTCCTCCTTGGTGACCTTCTGCATGCGCATGCGGCTCGAGTGAAAGGTGAAGCGCTCGGGCTCGACCGCTTCGCGGGCGCGCAGCATCGCGGGAATCTCCGTCTCCATCGTGGTGTTCGAGCTGGGGACGATCTGTCCGATGCGAAAGGATTGCTGCTTCATCGAGAAACTCCTCGGAATGCGGACTTCAGGCGCCGAGCTGGCGGGCCAGAACAAGGAAATCGTCGGCGACCAGGTCGAATTCGCCGGACTCGTGGTCGGGCAATGCGTGCCCAGACCCGTGCTCCAGCGGCCGGATCACGTAGGCAGTGCGGCAGCCCTGCTGCTTCGCAGCGCGCAGGTCGCTCGGATGGGCCGCGACCAGCATCAGCTCGGTAATGGGGATGTCGAGCAGCCGGGCCGTGCCCTGGTAGGTTTCCGGGTCGGGCTTGTAATGGCCGAACAGCTCCGAGGAGATCACGCAGTCCCAGGGCAGCCCGGCATCGCGCGCCAGGTCGACGAGCAGCGAGAAGTTGCCGTTCGACAGCGTCGTAATCGTGAAGCGGCGCTTCAGACGGGCAAGGCCCTCGACGCCATCGGGCCAGGGCGCGAGTCGATGCCAGGCGCGGTTCAGGTGGTCGCGCTCGGCCTCGCCGAGCCCGCCCAGGCCGAAGTGCTCGACAATGGAATCGAGAATGAGCCGGTGCAGCGCGTCGATGTTCATCCACGGCAGCTCGCCACTGCGTACCCGGTCCATCGCCGGTGCATAACCGGCTCGCCAGGCGTCGGCGAACGCCTCCCAGTCGCCGTCGATGCCTCGTTCAGCGGCCATCGCCGCAGTTTCGCGCGCCAGGCTGCCGCGCCAGTCGACCACCGTGCCAAACACATCGAACGCCAAGGCCCGCACTGCGGGACGCCCATCGAACCGCGACATTCCAAGCCCTCCGCCGCTGCAGTCGCCAGCCGACCCATGGATTCGGAAGCGCAGCTCTCCCTTTCTTCCCGAGTGGTTGGTGCCGACCCCTTTGAGAGTAGATGGCCCACCGGCGTCCTGCGACCCGATAAAGCGCCTCGAGCTTGGGCCTTTCACGACGATAGGGCGTGCTCGGGGCTAAGCCCTCTAAGGGAGGATGGCGGTTGGGACTGAGGTAACCCACCGGCCGCGCAGTGGGATGTGACGGGAGCCTCCGCCCCACCGTTCGGTGGCGCGCTGTCGCACAGCTAACAGGTTTGACGTGGGGTTGGGTGGGTTAGCGCAGCGTAACCCATCGTCCAACTGCGACGGGCAATGGTGCATTACGCGTTCGCTAATGCACCCTACGCAAGACTTCGAGAACGAGCGCCGCTGGCCGCAAGGCGCGCTGCCAAAGGCGATCTCGGCGGGACGCGCGCTTTCAACCAGAATGGCCTGCGCTTTCGTGATCTGGAGTCGTTATCTTTTGAGCCGAGTGGATAGCGATCAAACTCAGCGAAAACAGCATTTGCGCGCTGCTTTTTGCGAGCGCGAACGGGGCGCGCTGCGCCCCATCGCGGCGAGTGCCGCTCTTATCCAGCATCATCCAGAGCGTTGTTTAGCCTAAAATCGCTTGGCACCCAGAATTCCCCTAGCCCGGCATTTGATAGGGGTCGGGAAGGGCTATCGCCCTCCCCGCCCTCCGAACCGTGCGTGCGGTTTTCCCGCACGGCTCTCCAGTTGGTGGTCACTGGCATCGAGATTGGCTCGCCCTCGCGTGGGCTTCGTTCAGGGTGAAAAGCCCTCGCTTAGCGAAGAAGACATTGGGCCAGCGCCAATGGTCGGCCTTACAGAGACCGCGACCGGGACGCTTCTGTGGCTTGCGCAGCAACGCCCTGAGCCGCCGGCGTACCCAGCCGTCCAAGCGGGGGTTTTCCATTTGCCTCCTCGGACCCGGTTGCCCAGGGCCGCCAACATCCGCTCCGTCCACACCGAGCGCTCCATCCACGGCCACTCAAGCGGCGCGCAGGCCTCCTCTCCAGGTCTAGCCGTCTCCGGCACTCTCGAAGCCAACCAATCAGTCTCACCCAGCGTGTCTTTCACGAATCCACCTTCCTGCCCCCCTTCGCTCCCCCGGGCATTACCCCAGGCTCCCGTGCCCCGCTCGGCGTGAGCTTAGCTGGCCGTTGGTGTTCTCCGTTTGCCGCCTGGTTTCCCGGCGGTACCACAATATCGCCACCGTAGCCACGTAGACTCGACACACGACGCTCGTATGAGGGCTCTGACTACTGCCAGCCGTCACCTCGGCCGACAGTTCTCCCCACTTCAGCGCGTCCCACCTTCCTGTCGTTCCACCCGCAACCACGTGATGCCGCCCGCCCATCGCTTTAGCCACCACCAACAGCGTGGGCGGTGAGTTTCAGACTTCGCCCTCTCCCAGGAGGCTCGTCACGGCACCCCGCCGAAACGGGTTCGTTAACCTGCGGACCGACATTTCGTCTCCAGTTGCTCTCCACCCCGCCTCGCGGCGGGTGCAGTTACCTTCGGACTACGGAGCTGTGGTTTACTCCGGCACGGACTTCCACCGTGCTGATGAGACGCCCTCGTGGGCGCACTAGGACGAGCAATGCACCATCTCGCGCCGAAGCTGGATGGTGGGGTACGCTGCGCTACCCCACCCTACGCCCATCGCTCCAGTTAGCTTTGCGACAGCGCGCGGCCGAAGGCTGGGCGAAATCTCTCATCTAGCATCTCGTAAGGCATCGAAATTATTGATGTGGAAACGCCCCTCCGCTGGCCGCCGAA
>CAZLYT010000600.1:0-3445 GCA_964563515.1 uncultured Candidatus Competibacteraceae bacterium
CTCGCGCTCTCGCTGAATACCGCCTTCGTCGCCGGCCCTATCGACGACGCTGTGCATCACAATGTGTGGTTGCTCACCATCGCCATCCTGGTGAGCTTGATCGCTACCGGACTCAAGCTCGGCGACCGTTCCCATCTGGGCGCGATCCTGTTGTCGTCGAGCCTGGTTGCGGACCTAATGCTGATCTCGGCGCGGGTGATCTGGATCGTGTCTGAGGAGCCCGGCGGCGTAGCGCTGGTCCCCGGCGGGATCGAGACCGTGGTCTCGCTGGCGATCGGCGCCTTGGTGGCCAACATCGTCTCGGTCCTGATGCTTGCTGGAGACACGTTGGTGTCGCGGCGCTAGCGCCGAGAGGAGGCTCAAACCATGGCTACGACCTCTCCGCTCGATCGCGTCACCGCCATCGTGCTGCGCTACATGCGGCCGCCGGTGTTCGTGCTGGTCACGGTTTACGCCGTGGGCGTGATCGGCATGGCGTTGCTGCCCGGGCAGGACGCCGATGGCAATCCCGCCCGAATGAGCCTGTTCCACGCCTTCTACTTCTTCACCTACACGGCGACCACCACGGGCTTTGGCGAGATCCCCTACACCTTCACCAGCGAGCAGCGCCTGTGGGCCATCTTCTGCCTGTACCTGGGCGTCATCGCCTGGATTTACGCCATCGGCTCCATCATCCAGTTGGCGCAGAACCCGCATTTTGTGCGGGCCATGGCTGAGCGGCGATTCGCGCGGGCGGTCAAAGGGATCTCGGAGCCCTTTTTCATCATCTGCGGGTTCGGTGATACCGGCAGCCTGCTGGCACGCGGTCTTAGCGACAACCTGGTCACCGCCGCCGTGATCGACGCCGACGCGGAACGGGTCAAGGCGCTCGCCTTGCGGGATTATCGGGTGCCGATGCCGGGATTGTGGGGAGACGCCGGGGTACCCCAACACCTGGTGGATGCCGGCGTACAGCGCAACAGCTGCCAGGGTGTCGTAGCTCTTACCGGTGACGAGGACACCAATCTCAAGATCGCGGTCATGTCGCGATCGCTGAATCCCCAGGTGCCGGTCATCTGCCGCTGCAGCTCCGAGCGGCATCAAGCGCTGTTGCGCTCCCTGGACGGGGTGGTGGTGATCGATCCGTTCGAGCTGTTCGCGCAGCAGCTCGACACCGCCATCACGCGTCCCCGCCTTCGAACCTTGGAAGATTGGCTGGTGTGCGCCCGCGGCGTCACCTTGGACGAGCATCCAAGTATTCCAATCGGGCCCTGGGTGCTGTGCGGTTATGGGCGCATGGGCCGCTGGATCCACACCTACTTGTCCGAGCATGGGCTGCCGACCGTGGTAATCGACCCCGAGGTGAAGGACGTCACCGGAGAAGTGCGCATCCTCACCAGCCATGCCGATCCGGACACGCTACAACGAGTTAACATCGAGTCCGCGGCAGGCATCGTCGCGGGGACCCGTAGCGATCCGGAAAACTTGGCGATTCTGCTGGCTGCCCGCTCCCTCAACCCATCGGTGTTCAGCATCGTGCGCCAGAATCATCACGAGAATCAGCTGGCCTTCGAGGGCGTTGGCGCAACACACATCATGCAGCCCAGCCTGATCACGGCCCGCAAGATTCTGTTGACGGCGATTGCGCCACTCGCCGAAGACATGGTGGACATTCTCCGGGAGGGTGACGGTGCCGAGACCACCGAGGTAATCCGCGCATTGACGATGGCAGTCGGCGATCACCGACCGAGTCTGTGGGGCTTTAGGGTGGACTCCGAGCGGGCCAGTGCGGTCGTCGAGCGGATCCGCAATGGCTCGAGCGTGCGCTTTGGAGACTTGACCCGCCACCCGAGCGAACCCGACCAGCGCTTGCTGTGCGTAGCACTGATGCTGCGGCGGGGCAAGGAGAAGCGAGTGATGCCCGATGACGATCTGGAACTGCAACCCAATGACGAGCTGGTGATGTGCAGCACTCGTGCGGATCGTGCGCTGTTGGAGGCTACGTTGAACAATCCCTACACGCTGCACCAGCTGGTGACGGGAACCGAGCCGCCGAGGGCCTATTTATTTCGCTGGCTCGAGCGGCGGCGGGCACGCAATCAGGCCGTTGCGTGAGGTGGTGGAATGAGGGCGCCCGTGGAGATCCCCAGGATTTGCCAATACCGCAACCAGAGATTCGGTAAGGCGCCAACCGCAATCGCGGGAGCGCCTCCAGGCGCGATCCTTGGACGGGGGGGCGGGAAAGGTATCGCGCCCGGAGGTATTCCCACGTCATGCTTTTGGTGGGATATGGGCATGTGGATGAGAGCGAGGCCCGCCGCCATGGGGCATCATGCCGATGTGGTCTCGGGTGAAACTGGGCGCTCTCACGCGCACCATCGCGACTGGCATCGCTCTACATCAGGAGGGGAGTCGCGCAAGTGGCGGGGACTAGTTCTCCAGCATCGTCACAGAGGGTCGGTCGGCGTAGGCTGGATCTTCGGGGCGGCGACGCCAGCGGCGGTGCATCCACACCCACTGCTCCGGATGGGCTTCGATGATCCGACTGAGCTCCCCATTCACTTTCTCGACGTTCGCCACCAGATCCCGGGTGAAGTCGCCGCTGCTTTGGAGCTCGATCTCGCGCGTCGTGCGGAAGCTGTGGGTGTCATCCGGATTGCGGACAATCCACGCCACCACGATAGGCGCCTTCAGCTTCATCGCCAGCCGCACCGGTGCATCGGGTGTATACGCCAAACGGCCGAGGAAGTGGGCAAACACGCCTTCGAGTCGGGTGTCCTGGTCGATCAGTGCGCCAAACACCATGCCGGCGCGCAGATGCTTGATGATCTCCCGGCCGGCCCCGTCCCGATGCATGAATACCACGCCGTTGCGGGAGCGCAGCTCCCTGAACAACCGGTCGAAGCGCTCGTCGAAAAGCACCTGACCGATGGTGCAAATACGCATGCCGCCCCGAGCCACCACGTGGGTCAGCAGCTCGAAGCAGCCGATGTGCCCGGACAGGGCCACCACGCCCCGTCCTTGCTCATAGAGGCGGCGCATCTCTTCCAGCTCGCGCACCGGGACCAGGCGGTTGAACTCGTCGTCATCGCTGGCGCTCAGGTAGAGGGCGTCGTAGAAGGTCTTGGCTAGATGTACGAACACCTGACGCACCGTGGCATCGATGCGCTCCCGGGGCCAGCGCTCGCCGAAGATCAGCTGCAGGTGGGCACGCGCGCATTCCCGGTCCCTGGGGAGGACCAGGTAGAGCACCCGGCCGATACCGGTCATTAGCTTCAGGCCCACCGATCGTGGTATGGCCCAAACCAGAAACAGGATGAGCTGAGCCAGCCGAAAAGCCAGCTCGTGGCGGATGGCTCGCCACGATTGTCCTAGATTCAATTTCCGCAGCTCGTGATGGTCGAGGCCACAGGATACGTAAGGAAGCTCGGCCAAGCCACGACTCGCCGCTTGCTGAGCATCGCTT
>CAZLYT010000601.1:0-1504 GCA_964563515.1 uncultured Candidatus Competibacteraceae bacterium
GCAAGACGTCGCCAAGTCGATTGAATGTCAGTTGATCCAGGTTAAGGACAAGGGCCATTCCACTTGCAAAATGCCGGGTGTTTACTAGCTTCTTCGAGGTAGGTCAGGTAGCAGCGGCGCTTGCTAGCTGGCGCAAGGCACGTGCCTTCCACGACAATCGCCGGAGGCGGAGTCGATGATGGACAACCGACGCACTTCCTCGACCGTTTTCACTACTTTCAAGCGATTTAGTTGGGTCGTACTGGCGCTCATGGCAATCGCCATGCTTTACGCCGGTGTACTTTCCATCGCCAATTGGACCGAAATCTCCGTCTGACCAGGTAGCCCTGCCTCCAGTGCAGACTCGCCCCGAGCTCGGGACCCACGAGGAGTGGTCATGACCAAGCGGCAATCCCGCCTGTTCTTCATTGCTTGTACGGCCGGCTTTACGGCGATATTCATCGCCTTGACCTTGCACAGCCATACCCGTTTCGACGACCTGACCAACGCCGAAAACATGACCGAGCAAGTGCTGGCAGGGAAAGACGTTTGGCACAAGAACAATTGCATCAACTGCCATACGCTTTTTGGTGAGGGCGCCTACTACGCACCGGACCTGACCAAGATCACCGATCATCGGGGAGATCAGTACCTCAAGGCATTCCTGCGCGACCCCCAGCGCTTCTACTCGGAGCAGAGGCACCGGCGGATCATGCCGAACCCGGGGCTCACCGATCAGGAGATTGACGAGGTCATCGCCTTCCTCGAGTGGGTGAGCAATATCGACAATCAGGGTTGGCCGCCCCGGCCGATCCTAGTTTCGGGTAGCACCTTCCCGGGCACCGCACCCACGGTGCCAGGCGAAGGTGGTGCGCCGCCAGCGGCGGCCGAAGCGGCCGGCGAGCTCTTGTTCCGCCAGTCGCCGCCCGGCTGCGCCAGCTGTCACTCCACCTCCCCCGGAGTCAATCTGGCAGGCCCCTCGTTGGCGGGTATCGGCGCACGCGCCGCCGAGGCGCTGCAAGGTGCCGATTATCAAGGCCAGGCGGAGGACGCTGCCGGCTATATTCGGGAGTCCATCGTCGAGCCCAACGCCCACCTGGTGCCGGGTAACTTGTACTCCACAGGCGGTATGTCGTTGATGCCGGGCAGCTACGGCTCGGACCTGGACGCCGAGCAAGTCGACCTGCTCGTCGCTTATCTCATGACCCTGAAGTAGGAGACCGTGCTCATGCGCTACCGCTCGCAGATTGTCGCCTACTGGTACTTTGCCGTGGCTGTTTGCCTGTTCGGGCTGCAGCTGGTGTTCGGGCTCCTCATCGCCGCCAAATATCTAGGTCCCGATCCGTTGATAGGGATACTGCCGTTCGACGTTGCCAAGGCGATTCACACCAACCTGCTCATCGTGTGGGTGCTCACCGGCTTCATGGGCGCGACCTACTGGCTGGTGCCCGAGGAATCGCAGGCCGAGCTTTACAGCGAGAAGCTCGCCTACGTCCAGCTCGGCATCTGGGTCGTGATGGGCGTC
>CAZLYT010000602.1:0-2336 GCA_964563515.1 uncultured Candidatus Competibacteraceae bacterium
AATCGATTGGGCGGGTGCGATGATCAGGCAGAGAAAGGGCTGATCGCGGGAAACGCCATCGGCGAACAGCAGTTCGTCCGTTCCCAGCCGCTCGATGACGGTACCGGACAACGGGTGGATGCGGAAGCCGCCCTCGGGAAACCGCCGACCGACGTCGCATTCGGGAATCGGCCGGATGAATACGCCTTGCCCGTCCTGAGCATACCGCACCGACACCGGCTCGGCGCCGTCGTCACCATTGATCGCCACATGGTTGGAGAGGAGGAAGCGCCGGGCTGGACCCGACACCACCTCGATGGACAAGGTCAGCTCGTGGCGCTCGGTTAATGCCCGGCTCTCGATGCGGATCAAGCCGCCGCTGTGTTTATAAAACCAGCGGCAGGCTTCCGGCGCCATTTCGTAAGCGGAAGGCACATCGAGCAAGTGCCAGCCGTCCTCAAGCTCGACGAACAGCCGCTGGCCGTGGGAGCGGAACAAGGCCAAATAGCTGTGGGTGGTAGACAGAAATCGGTTAATGCTGACGTGGCCCTGGGTCACCATGGAGTGGAACACGCCGCCCATCCAGGCGGTTGAGGTCAGTGCCGCCTCATCGGGGGTCAACTTGCTGCCCGTCCGCAGGATATGGCCGTGCGGCCGCAAGACGTTCAGCTCCTTGGCCTTGAGCACGACATGACGGCGGTCGCCGCGAAAAAACGACAGCGTGCCACCCTCTTCACGTTCCACTTCCCGTAAATTCGCACCGAACAGATCGGCAATCTCGGTGTCGGTCAGATCCAAGGCTTCCAGGAGCGGCGCTGTGCCAAACAGGTTCCCAGCGGGGAGCAGGCCATCGTCTGCTGCACCACCCCGCCTTGCTTGCGCTTGCTGCAGGGCCAGGGCTCGATCGACAAAAACCAGATCGGCGGCCGAAGTCGCCTCCGGATGATCGGTCTCAAACCAACCGAAGAATCCCCGCTCGGCACTCGCTCCTGGCTCCAGCCGCAGCGGTGCGTCCTGGATCGCCGCCATCGCATGCTCATGCTGGTAGCGCGCCCCGGGTAGTCCTTTGTCCAAGCCCTCCGGCACCCGACCGGCACGGGTCGCGAGGCCGTGGACTTGCAGGGCGTCGGTGGCAAAGCTCACGCCCTGCCCCAACGCACCAATCACGCACCAGGGATGGCAACCGCCCATGGACTGATTCTGCCGCGATGCCAGCACGAATCCCCGTTCGGGATGAGACAGCGGCGTGTGATCCAGGTACTGGCTAACGTAATACTCATTGAGCCGTACGGCACCGTAATGGGCCAAAGCCAGGTCCTGGGCATAGATCAGATCTAGCGTTGCGGCGACATCACCGGTGTTTTCCAAATCCACATGCCAGAACCAGGCCAGGTCCGATTCTGCCAAGACCAGAGACACCACGAAGCGGATACCCTTCCATGCGCCGCTCACCCGCACCCCTCGCTCGTCGCCATGCACGGCGGTGGGACTGCGTGGGCCAAGCAATGGAACGGCCTCGATTATCTCACCGTGCCGGCGCAAGTAGAGATTGGCCGGTCCACCTTCCATCTCGTTGCCGAGAAACAGGTTGAGGATAATATCTCGATGGTCCATACGGCGAATGGAACCGTTGGCATTCACTTGCACGCTCAGGCCAGAAGCACTTTCGAGCTGTAAAGGATACTTTCTAGGCGGTAAGGTGGCAGTGGTCATAGGATAACTCCTGTTAATGGAAGCGGCCCCGCCGGGCATCCCCGGAGGCCTGCGGCGAGGCATACAGCAAGAACCACAAATAAGCGTTTTAGCATGCCTCTACCCTTCTTTACTGAGGCGTGGGGCGCCGCGACTGGCAGGAGGCACCTTTATATTATATTATGAGTTCGTCGTTAACATCCTGAGAATCTACTGTATTTTTTGATGACAACGTCATATAAAGTCTGTAAAGTACTTTTATTATTAGATGTCTGTTTCATCAATACACGGCCAGCCACCGTAGGGGCGCAGCATGCTGCGCCCCTACTCCAAGAGGGCGATGCACGGGCACAGGACTTACGAAATGGATATCTAGTCGCGCATGCACCTGTCATGTCCGGGCGTTCACCGGTGTCCCGTGGACCGTAATCTACTGCCCCTGCCCGGCGCAGGCCCGCAGCCGCACCCCGAAGGCTCACTGGGCACAGGGCGACTCCAGCACTTCGGTCAACACCCGGGCGAGAAACGCGAGCAACTCCTCGGGCGAATGGAAGCGCGACACCTGGCCCGAGGTCAGATGCTCGACGCGGCCTTCCCAGGACAGGGCGGTATCCGTGGGCTGAGCGCGAAACTGCACCACAAAAGCCCGATTGGTTGGCAGAGAG
>CAZLYT010000603.1:0-3914 GCA_964563515.1 uncultured Candidatus Competibacteraceae bacterium
CTCCATGATCTCCTCTAGCCGATTCCATTCCGCGAGAAACTTCCTGGCGAAACCTGGCGGATTGGAGGGTACCTCTCGGGTCCACTCGATGCGAAAGACATCGTCGTCGAGCCCGCATTCGCTAATATCCACCTTGCGCGATCCCACGGACTCGTACTTGGCCTGCAGGAAGACAGGATCGGTCAACTTTTCGTAAAGCTTTGTGGTCGAGACTGGGTATCGGTAATCCACTTCGATGGTCATGTTCGTTCTCCCCTAGCGTGAATCGCGAACCGTATGAGATCAAGAAAGCACATCGCGACGTACCCGAACAGGCCCAGCAGCGTAACCGCCAAGGCGCCGTAGTTCCTTCATACCAACTGGGCCGATAGTTCGTTGTAAGGCTTCGCGGGCCCGGCGGAGGCAACAGAGTGTGCAGGCTAGGGGCCGGAGTGTTACACCCAGCCGTGCGTTCGATTCCCAAATGGCGGACAATCCCGCCTTCCCCATAACACTGGTTGAGCCTTCCGGGGCTCGGTCAAGCACACCAATAGCTAGCGAGGCTTCGCCTCAGACCGACAAGCGATGTGGCTGTTAGCCCGGGGCATGTGGCGGGATGAGGGGCCCCGGTCGGAGCCGGCAGGGGACGTGCCCCTGGTCATGTAGACCTTTGCAAGGTCGGACCTACGAGGGTCAAATGGGTCTGACGACCCGATGGACGACCGGAGCCAACGATGACCTTAGCACAGACGGCCGCCGAGGTGCTGCGTGAGTACGTGGTGCTCGAGTGTGAGTCGATCGACCGGATGTATCTCAACGTCTACGTGCCGCAGTTGCAGAGCGTGGGCGGGGTCGTGGGATACCTGCACGCGCAGCACGGACAGCGCTTGGCCTCGACGGTGGCGGTGGCGCCGATGACGGAGGCCTTCGTGAAGTCGATCGAGCGCTTTGCGCGCGACCATCATGTGGAGGTGGTGAGCTTCGCGAAGGGCCAGCGCAAGGACGATATCACCCAGCAATACCTGGCCCGTTTCCAGGGAACCGAAGGCGTGCTCTATATCGGCAAGGCCCAGGAGAAGGCATCGCCGAGCGGGATGTCACCCTTCTCCAGGGTATCGAGCATGCCACGCAGCAAGCTTTGCTCGTCACCGCCCTTGCCCTCACAGGTGCCCGTGGCCGCATTGAGCACGCCACCACGCGGCAGATCGGAAAGCCTAATCCAGCTTTCTGGCTACTTGGCTGCGGAAAGAGCGCTTGGTTTTCCGCCGTGTCAGCCAGGGTCAAGGTGGCACCATCGACCAACCGTACCCGCCGATTCTGCCAATGCCACCACGCCGGGGCGCTCTCGCTGACCATGCTACCGACTTGGCGCATCAAGCTGCAGACGCTCTGCATTGGCAGCCGTGCACGAGCCTGGCAGTAAGCGCTCGTGCGCGTGCTGCAGCGTGGCAATCCGCCAATGATGCGCTTGAGCCCGGCCTCATTGACCGCCTGCTGGCAGCTACCATCGGCCGACAGCACCTGCGTCAAAGGCATCGACAGAGTTTCGGTCGGTGGGAATAGCCGCTCGCGATAGACTGGTAGCAGCTCCTCCACGCTCTCAAGCAACTGTGGTCCAGTAGTCGGTCTGCTCGGCACGGCGTCGAATACGCTTTTGTTGCTCCAAGCAAAATCGATGACTAGCATACATCAAGCCTGGCTCCTCGGGTGGGGGTGGTGTTTGGCGATTCCACCGTTCCACCCACGCCAGTTTTCCCCAAGCGTTTTCAATGGCTTGGGCTTATGTTAGTGCCATTCGGGTCAGAACACGAAAACCCGCGTCTAATTGAGGTCCTGGGTGCGCTGGCAGGGCGGTGAGCATGTTCAGGAGCAATTTGAGACATTGGAAAATGCACATGCCGGGACGAAGTGATTGGGCTACCAACGCAACTCAGTTGGACGACCAGTGACTTTTGGAATCACCTTAGCCATAGCCGCCATGGTCATCGTAGTCACGGCCTCGAACATCCTCGTCCAATATCCAATCAACGATTGGCTTACCTGGGGTGCGCTCACCTACCCAGTGGCTTTCCTGGTCACCGATCTCACCAACCGCCGCTCCGGCCCGACCGCGGCCCGAAAAGTGGTTTACTGCGGATTCTTGCTCGCGGTGGCTCTATCGGCGTATTTTGCGACCGTCAGGATCGCACTTGCCTCTGGCTCGGCTTTCCTCGTAGCGCAGCTGACGGACGTATTCATTTTCAACCGCTTGCGCGCTCTAGGCTGGTGGAAGCCGCCGTTCGTCTCATCGAGCATTGCGTCCGCGCTCGATACCGTGCTCTTTTTCGGCATCGCATTCGCCGGCACCGGGCTGCCCTGGCACACTTGGGCGGTTGGCGACTATGGCGTCAAGCTTTCGATGGCTGCTCTGATGCTGGTTCCGTATTTCGTCGTGATGAAGCTGAGCGTTTGGATCCCGGCTGGGGGACGGTGACGAAGATGAAATTTCCCGGTGCGTGGATCACGCCCGGATGGATGCCAACCTCGGCTACTCAGCGTGGCTCCGAGAGCCAATGGCATGGTGCAGCCGGCGTACACCAAACCACACAGCAGCTATCACGAGAGGAACGGACAATCCGGTGAGCAACTCCGGATTGACGGGCAGTCCTGCTGCATAGAGGGCTTTGAAGACATAACCAACCAGCCCCACGCAGTAGTAGCTAAGCACCACCACGGACAACCCTTCCACGGTCTGCTGGAGCCGCAACTGAAGCTTGGCCCGGCGGTTCATGGAGGCCAACAGGTCCCGGTTCTGCTGCTCCAGGGCCACGTCCACTCGGGTACGCAGTAGGTTGGCCGCACGAGTAATGCGCTTGGAGAGCAATTCCACACGTTCCCGCAACGACTCGCAGGTGCGCATGGCCGGCGCCAGCCGACGTTCCATGAACTCTTTGAGGGTAGGCTTACCTTCGACCCGTTGCTCGCGCAATTCGTCGATGCGCCGCTGCACCAGGGCGTAGTAAGCTCGGGCAGCGCTCAATCGATAATGGGTGGCGGCAGCGATGCGCTCCACCTCCGCGGCCAGCCCCGAAAGCTGCTCCAGCAACTGATGCTCGTCCTCCGGCTTCCCGGTGCGAGTCATGGCGAGGGTAATGTCCGCCAGGCCGCGATCGGCTCTCGCCACCTGAGCCGCGTGCTCCCGGGCCAAAGGGAACGCCAGTAGCGCCATCATGCGGTAGGTTTCGATCTCGAGGAGCCGCTGGACCAAACGACCAGCCTTGCGCTCGCCCAGGTTGATATCCCGAACCAGCATCCGGCTGAAGTTGTCCTCGTGCAGACGGAAATCGGACCAGACTTCGGCCAGTCCCCCCGAGGCGAGGCTGCCTGCCCAGATTCCGGAGGGAAACCAACGCGCGAGATCGGCCTGCTCGGGTTCGGCCAAGGCCTCGGACAGCACCGCAAGGTTGATGGCGACCAAAAGGTCGCCGTCCAGGCCCTGCAACCAGTCGTCGGGGATACGGGCGATGACGGGCTCGTCGAAGGGCTCTACGAACTCGTCGCGACAATAGAAAGTGTAAGTGGAGAACTCGGTGTGGCGCTCCCAGTTCATCCGGCAGGGCCCCAGATCGACGAACCAGAAGTTGACCCCCACGGGCGGCTCGCTCGCCCCGAAGCGCCGACACAGCTCTGCGACATGGGCATGATCGTCGACGCCGGGCTCGGTGCCCAGCAGGGCCAGATGAGAGATCCGGGCCGGCGAGGACAGGCGCACATAGGGTCGAGCGTGGAGCTCGTCGTTCAGGATGCGCCGCTGCCAATGCTCGACCAGGCCGGCTGGCAGACTCTTCAGGGGATGGTGTTGGGGCATGAACGGTCCAGGCGGGGGGTGCCGGCGGCATAGTCTAGGTGCCTGGCCCACGCCTGACCATGGCTTCTCACCGCCGAAATGGGTTCAA
>CAZLYT010000604.1:0-3249 GCA_964563515.1 uncultured Candidatus Competibacteraceae bacterium
GGGTGGTTGCCAGCGATATTCCCGCCAATCTGGAAGTGGGACTGGCATCCAACCAGTACTACCCCCTGGGGGATATCGCGGCGTTGACTTCCAAGCTACGCAAGTTCGCGGCTGATCCGCTGTCGCAGACGGATAGACATCGAATCCGCGAGAGCGTGAGGCACCGCTACGATTGGTCAACCATCGCCCGGCAAACCCTGAGGGTGTACGAAAACGTCTTGCACCGCACGCCCTCCACCTCGTCGAATCGGGGTGTCACGGCGCCCTCGTCGGAATGAGATTGCAGCTGCAGAACCGCGTTCTCCGGTCGGAGACCGCCCCGTCATCCGGGCGCGCACTGTCGCGCTGGCAACAGCGGTCAAGGCGTAGGAGCGATGCCAATCGCGATGGCGCGCATGAGCACGCGGAACAGCTTTGCTGGCTATCGCGGCGGATGGCACTGCTGGAACCCAGTCGATTGGGAGGCGGCGGAACGCCCCTGCGGAGCTTGCGCCCTACTCGCTGTCCACAACCATTTTGGCTCGGCGATGCAAAGGCGCTACTCGGTGCCTGCCCCCTCCCCGGGCACCCGCACAGCCTTGCCCTCCACAGTGAGCACCACCTGGTCATCGACGATTCTGCGGAAACTGATGTCGAGCCCGGCTTCGGTGAGTCGTCGCTCGTAGGCCTGCACTTCGTAGCCGCCTTCGGGTAGCACCGCCAGCGAGAATACGCTGAGCACTTCCCCTTCAATTCGGGCCCAGCGCAGCGTGTCGCCCTTCAGCAAGTCCGAATGCCCGCGGGTGGCAAACAAGGTGCGGCGGGTATCCTCGGCGTAGGTGCCATCCTTGGGAGCCTGAAACGCACTCTCCAAGATATGGCGCTCCACCCCCAGCACGTCACGACGACCATCCACCAGCTCCACCGAGATCCAGCTCACCTTGAAGCCTCCCATGCGGCCAGCCTCGATGGTGATGTCCAGATCACGCTCGCCCAGCAGCGTTCCATCGCCATCTCGCACCTGGGCACGCCCCACGTAGACGCCGAAGAAGTCTTCCAGGGCGGCGCCACTGGCAGCAACTGCAGAAGACAGGGTCGACAGCATCAGCAGTGCATAGCAGCAAGCTCGCAGAACCATGTGGTGCCTCCTGCTCAAGGTTTGGAGTCGTAGCGCATCGCTCCCAACTCCCCTTGATCGACGATGCTGCCGTCGCGGATCAGGGTCCAGCGAACCCGAATTCCGTTGGGAATGGGAGTTCGATGAACCGCCTCCAGCACGAAGCCGCCATTCGGCTTCCGCTGCAGACGATAGCTGCTCAGAGTGGAATCCACTTGGCGCGCCCAGCTCACGCTATCGCGGCCATCGCCGCCCGATGCTTGCCGGTATTTACCCGAGTTTCCCATCCGTTCGTAGGCGACCGTGACGTCGGTGCCGTCCGCCTCGATCAATCCCGGCCAGCGCATGACCAGCGTCTCGCCCCGAGACAGCGACTGGTGGAAGGCGGCCCGAACCGGGGTTGTCGTCTCAAAATTACCGAGCAAGTCGACGCCCGGCTCCGCTGCCATAGCCAAGCCCGCGAACAGAAGCCAGAGCGGCAATAGGCTTTGCATCCTCCACCTGTGGCTCCGTCGTCGCGTTCGATTCATTCAATCGTCTCCCGGACCGCGTTGTGGTCCGGGCGGCCCACCCAACAGCGCCCCCACCAGTCCGCCAAGGGCCAGCAGCATTCCCACCGGCGCCAGCGATAGAAAGCTCATGGCAGCTTCATCTCTGTCGACGGTTAGCAGACCAAAACCTGCTACTACGCTGATTGCCGTCAACAAAGCACCAACAACGACTAGGTGGCGGCTGAACCTGACGAAGGGCATTTCCCGTTGGTCGCGCATCGAGTCCTGGCAGGCTGGTAGATGGCTCGCCCCTAGTCTAGGCGAAGAGCGGTCCTGAAGTAATGAAGCCTGGTTAGTAGGCTGTCGGGTCCCCACGCGGTTACTATGCGCACCCTTCAGGTAGTTCGACGGCGACGGTCGGCAGGTCAGGACAGGAACTCGGCACAGTGAACTATGGGGTGCGGCGTGATCGCGTCCGCTTCGACACTCGGACGGCACAAAACTTGGACCAAGCCCGCCGAGCCCTCGGGTAGGGCGCGAATCGGAACCCCCAAAAACGATGGTCATGCCCACCTTCATTGGAATCGGTGCGCAGAAATGCGCCTCGACCTGGCTCTTCGAGATCCTGCGGTGTCACCCTGAGGTGGTGCTCAGCGAGCCGAAAGAATTGGATTTCTTCTCTTACCGCTTCCACTACGGGCTCCAGTGGTATGGGCACCACTTTCCCGCCTCGACCGTTGCTCGGGCAGTGGGCGAGATCTCGCCCTCCTACTTTCATGAGCCGGCGGTGCCGGAACGGGTGCGACAGGTACTTCCAGAGGCTCGTATTCTGCTCTCGTTGCGAGACCCGGTGCAGCGCGCCATATCCAATCACAAGCATGAGGTGCGACTCGGCCATTTCAGCGGTGGAGATCTAAGCTTTGAAGCCGGTCTACGCAACAACGCCAGCTATGTGGAGCAGGGGCTCTATGCCACCCATCTGAGCCGGTGGCTGCAATGGTTCCCCAAGGCTCAACTGCTGGTGGTGATCTATGACGAAATCGTCGCCGATCCGATGGCCGTCGCGCGTCAGGTCTACCATTTTATCGGTGTCGATCCGGAGCACTCACCGGCCGCCCTGCACCAGCGCGCGAACCCGAGCTATATCAATCGTTACCCGGTTCTGGATCATTGGAGACGTCTTTCCAAGGAGTCTCTGCACCGGATGGGCTTGGATTCCGTGTGGCGACTCGCCACCGCCAGCGGGTTGAAGCGAGCCTATGAGCGCATCAACAGGCAAGCCAGCGAGGATGCGATTCCTCCGGTTGACCCCGAGACACTGCAGTCCTTGCGGGCAGGCTTCGCCAGTGAAGTCGCCAGGCTCGAGGAGCTACTGGGGCGCGAACTGCCGGATTGGCGATGAATGAGGGGGCGATTTCTGCGCCTGTCTTCCGACAGCTGGACGTAGCAGATTCTGCCCAATCTCCAGCGGGGCGCTGTCGCGCTGCTAACGGGATTGGGGCTGTAGGAGCTTCCGTCCAGCGCACATTCCGACCCGACCTTCGCCAAATATTGGCATTTTTTCGGAGCTAACAGCTGGACATTTCCGCGGCGTGCGGGCATCTTAGGAGGGGTTCCTAGGTCTGGGTCTCCCCATGCGGAGCCCGGGGCTTGGTCGTGGTC
>CAZLYT010000605.1:0-10910 GCA_964563515.1 uncultured Candidatus Competibacteraceae bacterium
GACAAGGTGTAAAATTGGGGGCATTGTCATGTCGTGTTGAGACATCTCTCCCTTGTCATGCTGTGCGTAGATAACGCCCTCCTTCTGCCGCCATCTTTCGTCAATCTTTGAGGGTATGATTCCCCGAAGCTTGCTTCGTCACCTCTGAGAGTTCAGAGTCCACTTCCTTTTGATACCCCGTAGCTTGCTGCGGGGGAGGCTTCATATTTTCCTGGCGGGCATGGGGTGAAGGTGATAGTCAAACGGCCGCGAATAGCGTAAGTAAAACACGCATGGCCCCTTGCCACACTGCAGGGCATGCGGCACGCCGCCGGGCAGACTGATGTACGTTTGTCCACTGAGAGCTGTGGCCGTCCCATCGGCCGCGATATAGGTAAAGTCCCCTTGCAGCCAGACATACAGCTCATCACTGGTATGGCTATGGTTGGGAAACGTATAGTGGGCAGGCAGGCGGACGAGCGCTTCGCCGCCCCCGGCAGCCAGATTCCCCCGGAGGAGCGCGATCTCGGGACCGGGGGGAATTCCCTCGCCGGTCAGCGGTTCCCAGGCGACCTTCTGCAGGTCGATAATGGCTTGATCCTTCCCAAAGGCCAGCGGGTGCGTGTTCGAGGCCCTTTTGTCCTCAGCGTCCCCTGGTATGCCGCTGAGGAGGACGAACACGACGGGGAGGAGGGGGGAGGACCGCCGGTAAGAATGGTGTCCGTGGAGGTCCGCTGTGCTGCGCATAGAACCCGTTCTTTTGCATGCCAGTTTCTTTCTTCGCAAGGAGCAGTGGGCTGATCAGAGGCGTGCATGGCGGCTGTCCGGCAGTGTCAGCGGGGTGACCACCACTTCGACGCCATGCACGCAGGTGTTCTCTCCCATGTCCGCCTTGTGACCGGGATTAAGGACATTGACATTGGCTCGTGCTGCTTCCTGCTTGAGCCAGCGCCCCTTATGGGACCACGCCACCCCACGCAGGAGTGTCTCCGACAGGGCCACGCGCAGGGGCAGGCTTCCTGTCTCATTGGCAACGAGCGCGTCATCACCTTCGGCAAGGCCCCGCTCGGCCGCATCCGCGGGGTGCAAGGCAATGGTGGCCGGGCCGAGGCGGGCGGCAATCTTTTTGACGTTGGCAAAGCTCCCACTCAAGAGCCAGGGGGAAGCCGGCGACAGCAGGCGCAGGCGGCCCCCGGCGGGTCTGGGATCGGCGCGGGGCTGTGGCACACGCGAGTGGCCATCGGCTGCGGCACGCGCCGAGGCCATTTCGATGTGCCCGCTCGGGGTGGGAAAGGTCAGGTCGGCGAACTGGAGGCGCGGCTCCGGAGCAATCGGCACGGCGCCTTGGGCGGCCAGCACGTGAAAATCCTTGACCAGGTTGGCCTTGCGCAACACGGTTGCAATGATCTCGGTGTCACTCTCATACAGCGCCGGTTCGATGTAGCCCATGGCCCGGGCCAGGCGGCGGAAGATCTCCTGATTGGGGAGCGCTGCGCCCAGGGGCTCCATAGCCTTGACCTGCGCCGCGAGCGTCAGATGAAAGTAGCCCGCGACCAAGTCGTCGAACTCCAGGAAGCTTGCCGCCGGCAGGACAATGTCGGCAAAATCGGTGGTGTCCGTGGGGAACAGCTCCACCACGACGGTAAACAAATCCTCCCGCGTTAGCGCCCGCCGCAGCCGTGCCTGCTCCGGGTTAGACGCGGCGATATTGATGTTCCAGCAGACCAGCGCCTGCGTACGCTGGGGGGCTTCCAGGCAGGCCGCCAGGTCCATGTGGCTGAGGCGCGGAGGCGGGCTTGGCGCCAGGTGCGATGCGGTCAGATAGGCGTCGTCGAGGTAGCGGTACGGGGCATTAAAGTTCCAGTTCAGATAGAGAAAGCCTGCCCCCGGCTTGCCCAGGTTGCCGGTCACGGCGGGCAGCAGGGCGCAGGCGCGGATCACATTCCCCCCGGTGCGCTGTCGCTGGAGCCCCAGGCCCAGCCACAGGAGCGACGGCCCCTTGCCGTACAGATGGGCAGCCTGCTCGATCAGCCGCGCCGGGACACCGGTGATGGCTTCGCCCCAGGCGGGGGTACAGTCTGGGAGCAGAGGGGCAAGTTCGTTCCAGCCCACCGTATGCGCCGCCATGAAATCATAGTCGGTCAGCTCATCACGCCAGAGGACGTGCAGGAGGGCAAAGGCCAGGGCCGCGTCGCTGCCAGGGAAGGGCTGCAGGTGCAGATCAGCAGCCTGCGCCGTGGGAGTGCGTACGGGATCGACCACAATGACCTGTCCGGGCGCCTCGGCGAGCCAGTGCGCGTGGGCGTGTGGCCCGGATGCGGAGGGATTGGCACCCCACACTACAATGCAGGCGGCGTCACGGGCTGTGCGTGGATCGAAGCCATCGAGGGCCGTGCCATAGACATAATTCAGTGCCTCGACGCCGGCCATCAGGCAGATGGTGTCGGGCGTGACCTCGGTGGCCCCGAGGTGGTGGAAGAAGCGCATCGGGAAGCAGAAGGCCAGGAGCGAGATGGTGCCGGTGTAGTGCGTATTGAGAATCGTCTGCGGCCCCGTGGTGGCGACGATGGCCTTGAAACGGTCGGCAATGACCGTCAGCGCCGTATCCCACGAGATGGGCTCGAAGCGCCCTGCTCCCTTGGATCCCACACGCCGCAGTGGTCTGGTCAGGCGTGCCTGCGGGTCGCGCCACTCACGATTATAGCTGATCGAGCACTTGGCGCACAGCTTGCCACGGCTGACCGGATGGTCCGGATCGCCGCGGACGTGAGCCACCACCCCGTGGCGCTTGACGACAGCGATGCCGCACGTGTCAAAACAGTCGCGTGGACAGGTGGTGCGAATGATCTCCCTGGTATCCGGCATCACGTCTCTCCTTGTCGAGGCGGCACCACACGGCGTCATGGTGCCTGGAGCTCTTGCGGGACGGTGTGCGTTCCCTCTCGGTCTGTTCTGCCAGTGTGTGCTACGGGCGTTCGACAATATCGCCTTTAAGGCCGGTGAAGAAGGCGAGCACTTCGTCCCGTTCCGGGGTCGGGACCGCGAATTGCGCGAGCACGGCGGTAGCGTGCTGCATAAAGGCCTCCCAGTCACTGGCGCTGATGTCCAGGCCCTTGTGGGAGGTTTTCATGTCACGCCCCTGGTAGAAGACCGGCCCGCCTGCAGCTGCGCACATATAATTGACCACCAGTTGGCGATCCCGTCTGAGACTGTCCTCACAATGGCCTTTCCAAAACCCGCCGAGCTGCGGATCCGTGAGGAGCCGTGCCAGGAGCGCGTCCGTGACGGCGGCAATGGCATCATAGCTGCCCAGGCGTGCATACAGTGACGTCGTCTCCATAGTATCCCCTCCTGTGAGTTGGGCTCTCCATGCCGTGTCCACCGTGCCCGCCCGTTGCGTGTCTGGACGCAGGGCGGGGGCGTGTGGTATAAGAGGGTCGAACCGGGATGGCCGACGCGTAGACTGTACCCGCTGCAGGCGCGGCAAGTCTTTCGGGTTCTCTTCAATTCTTTTTCAATTCGTTTTCACGGGTTGTCCGCTGGGAGATGCCCATGCCGTCAGAGTCCTCCTGCTCCGCCGTGCCGGTGCGGCTCGACCTCACCAACGAACGCCTGTGGTATGGTAACCAGGCGCGGGTCCTGCGGCCCAAGACCTTCGCCCTCCTGCGGTATCTGGTAGAACACCCGGGTCAGTTACTCACCAAAGCGGCCTTGCTCGAGGCCCTCTGGCCGGAGACGACGGTGAGTGAGGTCGTGCTCGCCGTCTGTATGCGCGAGTTGCGCCAGGCGCTGGGGGATGACGCCAGGATGCCCCGCTTCATCGAGACGATACACCGGCGGGGGTACCGTCTCATTGGCCACCTCCCCACGGTGCACCCGTCAGCCTCCCACACGGCTGCTCCCACGCCCCCGCCGCTCCTCGTCGGGCGGGCGCACGCCTTGGACGCGCTGCATCGCGGTCTGACTACCGCCCTGACGGAGGTCCGCCAGATCTTCTTCGTCACGGGCGAAGCGGGACTGGGGAAGACGACGCTGGTCGACGCCTTCCTCACCGCCGTGGCGGAGCAGATGCCGCTCTGGATGGGGCGCGGCCAGTGCCTCGACCACTACGGGGCGGGGGAAGCCTATCTGCCAATCTTAGAGGCCTTAGAGCGGTTGTGTCGGGGACCAGGTGGCCTGGAGATCGTGGAGATCCTGCGACACCAGGCGCCCACCTGGCTGATGCAGATGCCCGGGCTGCTCCGTCCTGGAGAGCTGGAGGGACTGCAGCGTCGGGGGTTGGGCACCACCCAGGAACGCATGCTGCGGGAGCTGGCGGAGGCCCTCAACGTGCTGACCGTGGCCCGACCACTCGTGCTGGTGCTCGAAGACCTGCACTGGAGCGACTATGCCACCCTGGACGCGCTGGCGGCGCTGGCACGACGACGTGAACCCGCCCGGCTCCTGCTGCTGGGGACGTATCGCCCCCCCGACGCGCTGCAGCGAGGCCATCCGCTGCAGACGGTCCAGCACGAGTTGCACCTGCACGGGCAGTGTGTAGAACTGGCGCTCCCGTTGCTCTCCGAAGCGGCGATGGCGGACTACCTGGCGGCGCGCTTCCCGGACGCCCAACTCCCGGCCGGGCTGTCGCGCCTGGTGCATCAGCGCACGGAGGGCAATCCGCTGTTCATGGTCCAGGTGGTGGAGGACTGGGTGCGCCGCGGCTGGCTCGCCCAGGTGGACGGGCGCTGGACCCTGCGGGTGGGGCTGGCTGCCTTAGCCGTCACGGTGCCCGATGGCCTGCGACAGATGCTGGAGCAACACCTTGATCGCCTCAGCCCGATGGAGCAACAGGTGCTCGAGGTGGGAAGCGTGGCTGGGGCCACCTTCTCGGCGGCGGCCGTGGCCGCGGGCCTGGTGCACGAGATGGTCCAGGTGGAGGAGTGTTACGCTGGCCTGGCCCGGCGGCAGCAGTGGTTGGAGGCGTGTGGCGAGCAAAGCTGGCCAGACGGGACGGTGGCCGGAGCCTACCGGTTTACGCACGCGCTCTACCAGGAGGTGCTCTACAGCCGGTTGACGGCAGCGCGGCGGGCGCAGCTCCATCGCCGTATTGGTGAGCGCGAGGAGGTGGGCTACGGGCCTGAGGCGCGTGAGCGGGCCGCAGTGCTGGCGATGCACTTTGGACGGGGACGCGACCATGAGCGTGCGCTCCGGTATCTTCAGCACGCGGCGGACAATGCCCTGCGCCGCTCTGCCTATACCGATGCCATCACGCACCTGACCAATGCATTGGCGCTGCTGGCCACACTACCCGAGACCCCCGAGCGTGCCCAGAGGGAGCTCGACGTGCAGCTCGCCCTGGGTCCAGCATTCGTGGCGGCCAAGGGCATGGCGGCCCCGGAAGTAGAGCAGACCTACGCCCGCGCCCGGATGTTGTGCGGGCAGGTCAGCGAGACGCCCCAGCTCTTCCCGACTCTGTTGGGCTTATGTTTGTTCTATCAGAGCCGGGGGGGGCTGCCGACAGCGCGGGAGCTTGGCGCACAGCTCTTGAGGCTGGCGCAGCATGAGGCCGCCCCAATGCACCTCCTGGAAGCCCACGGAGCGCTCGGGAATATCTTATTTTTCTTGGGCGAATACACCGAGGCCTGGACACACCTGGAACAGGGCATCGCTCTCACCGACCAGACAGCGGAGCAGGGTCTGGCGCTCCACCATGACAGGGCGCCTGGGGTGGGGCGCCTTGCTTCGGCGTCCCTCACGCTGTGGTGTTTGGGCTATCCGGCACAGGCCGTGCAGCGGAG
The DNA here is from genome assembly GCA_964563515.1 of uncultured Candidatus Competibacteraceae bacterium. Classification (GTDB taxonomy): domain Bacteria; phylum Pseudomonadota; class Gammaproteobacteria; order Competibacterales; family JAHEDQ01; genus CAZLYT01. Next base: position 5,760 of record CAZLYT010000605.1, read on the forward strand.
CCAGGAGGCGCTTGCCCTGGCCCAGGCGCTGGCCCATCCCTATAGTCTGGCGCTCGCTCAGTACTTTGCAGCCTACCTGCATCAGCGCCGCCGCGAGGCGCTGGCAGTCCAGGCCCAGGCCGAGGCCCTCCTGACCCTGGCGACCGCGCAGGGGTTTCCGCTCTGGGTGGGGTTAGGAACATGCTGGCGGGGCTGGGCACTGGCGATGCAGGGCCAGAGCGAGGCGGGCCTGACACAGCTCCGCCAGGGCCTGGCGGCCGTCGCGGCCACGGGGCAGGAACTGTCGCAACCGTTTGGTCTCATCCTGCTCGCAGAGGCAGTGGGGCACACCGGTCAGGTCGAGGAAGGGCTACGCCTGCTCGCGGAGACCCTCATAGCGTTCGAGGCCAGTGGGCGGGGTGACTTGCTGGCGGAGGCATACCGGCTCCAGGGGGAATTTCTCCTGCGCCAAGCGGTCCCGGATGCAGCCCACGCTGAAACCTGTTTCCAGCAGGCTCTGGCCGTCGCCCGGCGCCAGCAGGCAAAGTCCTGGGAACTCCGCGCTGCCATGAGCTTGAGCCGACTGTGGACACGCCAGGGGAATCGGGACGAAGCCCGTGAGCTGCTGGCCCCGATCTACGGCTGGTTTACCGAGGGCTTTGACACCGCCGACCTGCAAGAGGCCAACATATTGCTGGAAGAGTTGACGGGATAAAACGGGCGTGGATAACACGCCGCTGCAACAGTAGGAAAGCTTTACGCCAAATAATGTGTAAAAATGTACGCCACTTAGTGTGAAAAGTTACAGCCCGCATCGCCTCGAAGCGCGGGTAAACACGCCCCATGAACCCTGTCAGGCCGGAGGTATCCTATACTGCCGACACTGACGGTCAACCGATCCTTTATGCGCACGTTCATCGAGGCGGAGACACTGTGCTGTGCTCTCGGCCTCGTCGAGGAGAGCGGGCGGCCGTGCGGGTTGATCGCCCTGCGACCCGCCAAGTCGCCTCCATGAGTGCTGAGCGACCATGACCGTGTACCGAGTATGGTCCGATCCCCTCTTGAACATGACGTGACGCCGCCAAACCCCACCACAGCGGCGGAGAGCGCTGCCTAGATGTTGGTTTGTACAAGGCACCACCTGTCGATCCGGAATTCCACGCGTAGGAGGGATGACACACCCCGCCGCACATCCTGGCTATACCACGATCGCATCGGCCGCCCCATGGGTGTCACCTAGCGACGATAGCAATCCAGAAAATCCTGTTGCCGATTCTCCGGCGTATACGCTTGTGCGGGAATCCAGGTGAAGATCAGGCCGAACAAGCCATAGGCAAGCCCGGTCTCAACCGGAGCCCCCAGGTACGACGACTGACCTCCAATGAGTAGTCCCAGGGCCAATGCCACCAGGGGTCCTCCCGCCATGACACCCATCCGCCATCGCGCCGCCTGCCGTCTGATGACGAGACTTTGCTGGACAATCTCATGAACTTCCTCCAGAGGCCGTAAGCTCTCGCCCCAGAGCGCGATACGGTAGCGTTCGCTTCCCTCGCGGCCGATTAAGAGGGGATCGCGCAGGTCCCGCCGCATGGGCGTGCGCAGCTCATACGCCTCAAACAGCTCCATCTGCCACGACCAGTGACACTCCTCCAGGACCTCCGGCGGTGCGTGGAGATCGCTCAGGGTACGAATCACACTCATCGGCATGGTCGGACCCAGCCGTTTAAACGTGCTGGCCGTCGGAAGCCAGTGGGTCCACATTGCCAGTTCTTCAGCAGACATCCGGGGATAAAAGAGCCCTGGATGCCAGGCCAGGTCAGGTGCGCCACTGTGTGACTGTACCACTCCGCCTACGCTCTTGCGATACACCTGTGTTTCCATCATCGCTCTTCCTCTCGCTATTCGGGGGAATGTGAACGAAACGGCTCTAGACAAGGAGCAAATTCAAATTCACCCGAAGGTCTCTTTTCATAGAAAACCCGCCAATCCGTTGAACTCGGCGTCCGAGAGTAGCACGGGAATCGGCGTGGTTTGCGGGCTTTTTGGCCGGTGTGGGCATGATGGAATCGTCTCATATGCAGAGGGTTGAGTTCGGTCTCTGAATCCCCTATCTTCATACACTACAATAGATCAGGCCAATTGGAAAAACTCGCCACCACTTGCTCCGAATCGATAAACTTATCGCCGTCCCCGTCCCGTAGGTCCAATCGCCTATCACCTAGGCTTTGGGAGACACCATCAGAACCGTGCACGGTGCCTCATGAGTGAGACGCCGTGCCGTCCCGCCAAGAGCAATGTCCACTATCCCTCGTTTGCTGTGGCTCCCAATAATCAGCAGATCGGCCGTGACACTGAGGGCCATTTGCACAATGACGTCCCGCGGCTTGCCGACCCGCAAGAGTGTTTTCACCTCCATCCCCGCTGCCCTGAGAGGGGCAATGAAGTCGTCCATCCGCCGCTCCATCAGGACGTCGGCCTGACGGTGCTGGTCATCCCGATGCCGGGCGTCCATTTCAGCGGAAAGCCCGGTCGCGGGGACCCGCGCGTACTCATAGACACTCAAGACCTGCAGGGGCATCGCCGCCCCCTTGGCGAGCAGGGCGGCCACGTCTCGCGCGGCGGTGGCATGGGCACTGTAGCGCTCCCAGTCTTGCAGGGCAACGGCTAATAGGATGGCATGATACATCAGGATTTCTCCTCTCTTGCGTCACGAGACAGCTCACACACCCCACACACGGCCACACAGTGTGCATGGGCCTAGAGGCTGTGCCGACCACAGCCATGCACCGTCGATTAGTCGTCTGACGGGAATTCGACGGTCTCCAACCAGAATCTCCCGAGATGCCCCATGGCCTCCGCAAACCGGGAGCACTCCACCGGTTTGCACATATAGGCGTTGGCCCCCGCCGCATACACCTGACGCACCTCGTCCGGACAGAGGGCAGGGGCAAGGACGATAATCGGCAAGCGTTTCAACTGCGGGTCCTGCTTGAGACACTGCACCAGCTCAAGTGGCAGCGGCAGGTCGAGCACCACGACATCCGGAGGCGGGGCTTGGTGCAGCTCGGTGTAGACGCCTTCCCGGCGCAGATAAGCCAGGGCTGCTTCGCCATCCGAGACCACCCGGAGGGTAGGGTGGAGGCCGGCCGCCTCAAAGGTGCGTCGGGTCCGTTGCACCTCCCGGGGATTGGCGGCAATCAGTAACACAGTGCGTTGGCGCATCCGGGCTCCTCCGCTTGGGGACGCGGGAATGATGCGTACACGACTTCAGGAGGCGAAACGACTCCCGAGCTGATTCAGAAGCAACGAACGGTCCGGAACCGAGGGACCGCAGCCGCACCCGACAGGCGAGGGGAGAAAGGGGTAGGGCTACGTGCGCTTCCGAGAGGAGACGGCCGTCGCCGCGGCCTCCTGGTTGATTTCTTCGAGCATCTCCATGGCCTCACTGAGGTGCTCCTGGAAGTAGAGGCGCATGGCATCCAGGACCTCCACGAGTCGCTGACTGCGGAGGGTATAGAAGACTTGATTACCCACCTTACGGTTGACGACGATACGCTTAGCGCGCAAGACCGCCAGATGTTGGGAGGCGTTGGCCTGCTCCACGTCCAACTGGGCAAAGATGGTCCCCGCCGGGACTTCACCGTGGCGGAGTATCTCCACAATGGCAATGCGCGTGGGATGGGCCAGGGCTTGAAAGATATCGGCTTTGAACTGGCGTAAGGCGTGCGGCATAACAGGTCGTCTCCATTTCCCATACAGGCATATGCGTGCGTTCGTATCCAATATACTCCCAACACATATCGATTCGCAATAACGAATATACGAAAAAATAAAACGCCGGCCATAGGGAGTTCCAGAAGTCTTTGGGGGACAGTAGGGCATGGGGTGACCTGTACCGTACCGCCGTCGGGCCCATCTGGAAGGGGCGCACCTCCGCAACACTCACGGTCTTACCCGAGAATAACTCGCAGTCGCCTTCACCGATGAGAACGCCCTTCTTCCTAACTACCTCACCCCATCGCAAGCAGCAGACGACGAGGATGCTTGACCCAGCCTTGCCTTGAGTCGTGTCGTAAGCAAAGCCGAACCTAGGGCGTTGTGCGCCTCCGCTGCTGGCGCCACCTCCACGGCACCACGGCGTGCGGATTGCTCCACAATCCCCGCTTTGCCGCCTTCGCCTCGGCTTCGAGTTGCACCGGGGTCGCATCAAGACCGGGCGACGAGTTTCCAGCGAGCTTGGATCACTGCGCGAGATCCCTTAATCTCTCGCCGCGAAAGGAGGTTCCATTAACCCAAGGACCTGCTTGCCACTGTTGACGGTCGCCATCACGTGTTTGGCCACGGCATCATTCGGCCAGGCGGTAGCGCCCGCTGGCGACGAGCTGGGGATGGCGCGAGAGCTCGGTCCCGCCACTTGGGCCCGGTGCGCGGCGCACCTTGCGAATCCCAGCGCGAGAAGCTACGAGCTTTCGCACGTGCGCTCGAATACGATGCCGCTATCTCCCTTCGCGGTCCCCTTTGAGCTGACGTATCGCCCGACAAGCGCCCAGCCGGGAACGATGCAGGTCTTCAACACGGAGGTGCTGAACGAGCACGCGAACCCGAGTCACCATGGCACTCAAATCGACGCGCTCGGCCACTTCGGCTATCTCGACAAGGCCTAGGATGGCACCTCTCCGTTGTCAACGGACACCGTGCGCTACTACGGCGGCTCACGCAACAGGGCGTGAAGCCCACACCCGACTCGCCGCTGCTCAAGCTCGGCATGGACAAAGTGCCCCCCATCGCCACGACCGCCATCCTGCTCGACGCGAAGATGCACGTCGGCAAGGGCACACGCATGAACGCCGGAGAGGTCGTCACCTCCCCGCACATCGAAGCGATGCTCGAGACTCAGGGACTGGGAGAGCGGGGCTTTCACCGTGGTGATGTGGTTTACATCTACACCGGGTGGAGCGAGCACTATCAAGATCCCGACACCGACAAGGTCTACTACAGCATGGCGCCCGGGCTCTCCTTCGACGCGGCAAAATATCTCGGCGATAAGCGCGTCGTCGCCGTCGGGCTCGACACGCCGTTCGTCGACGCCGTTGCCGACGGACAGCTAGCGGGAAACGCGGGTCTGCCCGCCGGTACGCCTCCGGGGATGGGGTTCCCCATCTACCACTATTT
>CAZLYT010000606.1:0-3407 GCA_964563515.1 uncultured Candidatus Competibacteraceae bacterium
TCGTGGAGCGCCATCCGCTCGGCAGCCAGGCCTTCGTGCCTTTGGACGATACACCCCTGATGGTCCTGGTTGCGCCGGCCGGCGAATCGGTGTCACCCGATGCTTTACGGGCCTTCGTCTCCAATGGGCGGCAGGGAATCAACTACCATCGAGGCATATGGCATCTTCCGCTCATCTCACTGTGCAAGGGGCAGCGGATGCTCATCGTCGATCGCGGCGGACCGGGCGGAAACTGCGAGGAATACCACTTTCCCGAGGGCGAGATCTTCCTGACGATCTAGGGTCGCTCGGAACGGTGCATGACTCGTCCGTTAGGGCGCCATACCAAGGAGCAAAGCCGTCGAGCGGACTGGCGCTGCGTAAACCGCTGTCTTCATGGCCGGAGCACCTGGCGCCACCGTCGGCAGCTAGCGACGCCGACCATTGGATCCATGGCGTCCAACTCAGACTTCCCGGCCAGGCGGAGCCATCGGGCCCGCAGCAAGGCCAGCACACCGCAGCGCATGAAATGCTATTTCAACTGTAACGATTTTAACGAGCCCCGCCGAGTTTCTGCCGGTGCTCAGAGGTACATTCGCCAACGGTGGCGTCAGTGTTTCGAGTAAATGTGTAAGTATCTCCAAAGGCGAGGTTTGCAGCCTGGTGGACCGATCCGGTCTCGAACTTCCAAGGCGCCGGTTGCGCTGTCAGCGGATATAATGGAAGTCGTTTCCATAATCCTTGATTCGCGGCCCAGAGTGTGGTGGAATTCGATTCCAGATTCCAAACCTGCAGGGGAGTGATCACCATGTCGAAGATGACCGCGGCAGAAGCAGCCGTCAGAGTTTTGGAGAAGGAGGGGATCACCCAAGCCTTCGGCATCCCGGGGGCGGCAATCAATCCCTTCTATGCGTCGATGCGCAAGGCGGGCAGCATCAATCACGTGCTTGCCCGCCACGTGGAGGGAGCCTCCCACATGGCCGAGGGCTACACCCGGGCCAAGGCTGGCAATATCGGCGTCTGCATCGGCACCTCGGGGCCCGCGGGCACCGACATGATCACCGGGCTGTACTCGGCCTCGGCGGATTCGATCCCGATTCTCTGCATCACCGGCCAGGCCCCGCGGGCGCGGCTGCACAAAGAGGATTTCCAGGCCGTGGACATCGAGTCCATCGCCAAGCCGGTAACCAAGTGGGCGGTCACGGTGCTGGAGCCGGCGCAGGTGCCGCGGGCCTTTCAGCAAGCCTTCCATCTGATGCGCTCGGGTCGTCCCGGGCCGGTGCTGATCGACCTGCCCTTCGACGTGCAGACCACCGAGATCGAGTTCGACGCGGAGACCTACGAGCCGCTGCCGGTGTACAAGCCGGTGGCGAGTCGGCGTCAGGTGGAGAAGGCGCTCGCCATGCTGAACGAGGCCGAGCACCCGCTGATCGTGGCGGGCGGCGGCATCATCAACGCGGATGCCTCGGATCTGCTGGTGGAGTTTGCCGAGATCACCGGGGTGCCGGTCATCCCGACCCTGATGGCCTGGGGCACCATTCCCGACGACCATCCGCTAATGGCGGGCATGGTCGGCCTGCAGACCTCGCACCGCTATGGCAACGCCACTATGCTGGCTTCCGACTTCGTGCTCGGAATCGGCAACCGCTGGGCAAACCGCCACACCGGCAGCGTCGATGTCTACAAGGGCGAGCGCAAGTTCGTGCACGTGGATATCGAGCCGACCCAGATCGGGCGGGTGTTCAGCCCGGACTACGGCATCGTCTCCGACGCCAAGGCTGCCTTGGAACTCTTCGTCCAGGTCGCCCGCGAATGGAAAGAAGCCGGTCGGCTTCGCAGCTGGGATGACTGGGCTGGAGAATGCCGCGAGCGCAAGCGCACCATGCTGCGCAAGACCAACTTCGAAGACGTGCCCATGAAGCCGCAGCGGGTCTACCAGTGCATGAACCGCGCGTTCGGCAAGGACACCTGCTACGTGAGCACCATTGGCCTGTCGCAGATCGCGGCTGCGCAGTTCCTGCACGTCTACAAGCCCCGCAACTGGATCAACTGCGGTCAAGCAGGGCCTTTGGGCTGGACCATTCCGGCGGCATTAGGGGTGCGGGCCGCCGATCCCGATCGGCCCATCGTCGCGCTCTCGGGCGACTATGATTTCCAGTTCATGATCGAAGAGTTGGCGGTGGGAGCGCAATTCAAGCTGCCCTACATCCACATTGTGGTGAACAACGCCTATCTCGGGCTGATCCGGCAGGCCCAGCGCATGTTCGACATGGACTACTGTGTCCAGCTCTCCTTCGAGAACGTCAATGCGGCAGAGGTGGGGGAGTACGGTGTCGACCACGTGGCGGTGGCAGAAGGTTTGGGCTGCAAGGCCATTCGCGTGCGCCGTCAAGAAGACATCGACCCGGCCATTGACCAGGCCGAGAAATGGATGACCGAGCACCGGGTGCCGGTGGTGATCGAAATCATCCTCGAGCGGGTGACCAACATCTCCATGGGAGCCGAGATCGACAAGATCGTCGAGTTCGAAGAGCTCGCCATCAGCGCCGAGGACGCCCCATCGGCGGTCGGCTTGCTGGACTAACCAATAGCTGAGTGCGGCGAGGCGGCATCATGCCGTCTCGCCGCGCCAGCTACACAGCCACGGGGGACACATGCCCAAATTCGCTGCCAATCTGTCCATGCTCTACGGTGAGGTCGATTTCCTCGACCGCTTCGAACAAGCCGCCGAGGACGGCTTCAAGGGCGTGGAGTACATGTTTCCTTACGATTACTCCAAGGACGAGCTGGCCGAGAAGCTCGAGCGCCATGGCTTGATCCAGGTGCTGCACAATTTGCCGGCTGGCGACTGGGAGGCCGGTGAGCGTGGCATCGCCGTGCTGTCGGACCGGATCGGCGAGTTCCAGGATGGCGTCGGCAAGGCTGTCGAATACGCCACCGCCTTGGGCTGCGAGCAGGTCAACTGTCTGGCTGGCATCACCCCGAACGGGGTCGATTCCGGCAAATTGCGCGAGACGCTGGTCTCCAACCTGCGCTTTGCTGCCGAGCAGCTCGGGAATGCCGGCATCCGGCTGTTGGTAGAAGCAGTCAACACTCGGGACATCCCCGGCTTCTATGTCTGTGGCACGCAGCAGACCCTGGATCTGATCGAGGCGACCGGCTCCAGCAACATCGCCGTCCAGTACGACATCTACCACATGCAGATCATGCAGGGAGATCTGGCGCCGACCCTGGAGCGGCATCTGTCGCGCATCGCCCACCTGCAGCTCGCCGACAACCCAGGACGGCACGAGCCCGGAACCGGTGAGATCAACTACCCGTTCCTGTTCGATTTCATCGACCGCATCGGCTACCAGGGCTGGATCGGCTGCGAGTACAAGCCCCGCGCCGGCACCCGCGAGGGGCTCGACTGGGTGAAGCCATACCTG
>CAZLYT010000607.1:0-5894 GCA_964563515.1 uncultured Candidatus Competibacteraceae bacterium
CTCCATGATCTCCTCTAGCCGATTCCATTCCGCGAGAAACTTCCTGGCGAAACCTGGCGGATTGGAGGGTACCTCTCGGGTCCACTCGATGCGAAAGACATCGTCGTCGAGCCCGCATTCGCTAATATCCACCTTGCGCGACCCCACGGACTCGTACTTGGCCTGCAGGAAGGCAGGATCGGTCAACTTTTTGTAAAGCTTTGTGGTCGAGACTGGGTATCGGTAATCCACTTCGATGGTCATGTTCGTTCTCCCCTAGCGTGAATCGCGAACCGTATGTGATCAAGAAAGCACATCGCGACGTACCCGAACAGGCCCAGCAGCGTAACCGCCAAGGCGCCGTAGTTCCTTCATACCAACTGGGCCGATAGTCGTTGTAAGGCTTCGCGGGCCCGGCGGAGGCAACAGAGTGTGCAGGCTGGGGGCTGGAGTGTTACACCCAGCCGTGCGTTCGATTCCCAAATGGCGGACAATCCCGCCTTCCCCATAACCCTTGTTGAGCCTTCCGAGGCTCGGTCAAGCACACCAATAGCTAGGAGCGACGGTTGCACGGCGTCCGTCAGGCCAGGATCGATTTGCTCGAAAAAGCGGGCGGCCTGGAGCTGCTCGGCGACTATCGACTCGGCGTCGAGAAGGAGAGCCTGCGGGTTGCTCCAGACGGGCGCATCGTTCAGACCCCGCATCCTCGATCGCTGGGCTCGGCGCTCACTCACCCGACCATCACAACCGACTATTCGGAAGCCTTGCTCGAGCTCATTACTCCTCCGTTCGCCAGTGCCGACGAGGCGCGAGGCTCCCTGATCGACCTGCACCGCTTCGTGTACCAGAACCTGGAGGACGAGATCCTCTGGGCTGGCAGCATGCCGTGCATTCTGGGCGGCGAAGTCAGTATTCCGATCGCCGAGTATGGCAGCTCCAACGCGGGCCTCATGAAACATGTCTACCGGCGCGGTCTTGGCTACCGCTACGGTCGAACCATGCAGGTCATCGCCGGCGTGCACTTCAACTTCTCGCTCTCGGACCAACTATGGGAAGCCCTGTACGAGCTCGAGGACGGCAGCGTCAGCTATCGTGATTTCGTCTCTGCCGCTTATTTCGGAATGATTCGGAACCTGCAGCGGTTGGGTTGGCTGGTGCCTTACCTGTTCGGGGCGTCCCCCGCGGCCTGTCTTTCCTTCTTCGGCGGCAAAGCCGACACCCTACAGGCCTTCGACCCGAGTACCCGCTATTTGCCCTTTGCCACCTCGCTGCGGGTCAGCGACATCGGTTATCAGAACCGCAAAGAGAAGAAGGGCGGCTTGCAGGTCTGCTACGACGGTCTGGACAGCTACGTAAAGTCGCTGCAGTGGGCCGTGCACACCCCGTACCCTGACTACGAGAAGATCGGCGTGTGTGTGGACGGCGACTGGCGTCAGCTCAACGCCAACGTGCTGCAGATCGAGAACGAGTACTACAGCTCGATACGACCCAAGCAGCCATTTGGCGTCATGGAGATGCCCAGTGACGCACTACTAAAACGCGGTGTGCTCTACGTGGAGCTGCGCTCACTCGATCTGAATCCCTACGATCCGGTTGGAGTCGACGAGTCCACACTGCGGTTTCTGACGGTGTTTCTGACCTACTGCGCACTGTGTGACAGCCCGCTAATCGATGCCGAGGAACGTGCCGCCATCGATCGCAATCAACACTTGGTGGCGACCGCTGGCCGGGACCCGGGTGTGCGACTGTCACGCCATCTGGCGGGCGATTCGACAGTTCGTGGCTGGGGAAGGGAGATTCTAGAGGCCATGGCTCCGGTGTCTGACTGGCTCGACCGGCTCGATGGCCGCGATGGTTTCACCCGAGCGCTGGGCTATCAGGCGGAGGCTCTGGAGGAGCCGGATGCGACGCCGTCCGCCAGAGTCCTGGCGGAAATGCGAGCTCAAGGAGAGGACTATTTCGAGTACACCATGCGGTTGTCTCGCGAACACGCCCGCGCTCTGCGCGCAGGTGTCCTGACCGAGGACGTCAATGCCGAGCTGCGTGCGACCGCGGAACGCTCCCTGGCACAGCAGCGCGAGATGGAGCAATCGGATGAGCTGACTTTCGAGACGTTCCTCGATCGCTATTTCAAGCGTGCCTGAGCACTGCGCCAACAGTTCGGGCGGGCTTGCGTGTTGCGGTGAGCGTGTCGCACTCTGAAGCAAGACTCACTTCGGGGCCGGGAAGCTTCGCGGAATGGAACTTGCTCACTGCCATCGGGCAGTCAACCCGCGAGGATTGTGCGCCAGGGAATCGGCGCAACCGAAGAGGATAGGTCATGGTCAACAACAACCAGGATGAGGCTCGGGAGGTTGTGATGGTCTGGGAGCGTCCGGAGGCCACCGAGGTGGACTTCCACGGGGCCGCCATCATCGACGAGTGGGGTCGTGAGATTCCAATCACCGAGGACATGGTCCAGCGCGCCTTCCAGGAGCTCGGATTTCCCAACGAGGACGCTGCGGCGCGCAACGTGGAAGCCGCGGAAGAGAATTCAAGCTTGCAATAATATTAATATGTACTAATATTCATCCCAGTAGTTGGTTGGCTGGGAGGAACAGCAATGTCGATTGATCGAATGGTGCTGGCCGTGGCAGGCACGTTCATCCTGGTGAGCTTGGTGCTGTCCCAGGTACACAGTGTGTATTGGCTACTGTTCACGGCGTTCGTCGGTTTCATGCAATTGCAGTCGGCGTTCACCGGCTTTTGTCCCATCGCCAAGGTGCTCAAATGGCAGGGCTTGAAGCCGGGTCCCGCTTTTACCTGATAACCACTTTGAAACCTGTGAACTGATCAGAGCTTCTCGAGAGCCCGGGCGACGTCATCCAAATCGAGACGGGCGCCCGGGCTCACAGAGTGCTGCCGAAACCACCCCTGGTTGAGCTCCAGCGCATAGACCAGATCATCGCGGCGACTGGTGACGGGGCGCTCTTCCAGGGGCGCGAGCGTATACACCTCCCGCAACACGCCTGCAGCATCGAAGAACCCGATGTCTAATGGGATCGTGGTATTGCGCATCCAGAAGCTCATCCGTCGCGGCGCCGGAAATACGAACAGCATGCCGCCGTCCTCGGCAAGCTCGGAGCGGTCCATCAGGCCTCGCGAGCGAGCCGCGGGGCTTGCCGCCAGTTCGACTTCCAAGGTATGCCCATCCAGATTCAGCGCATAGACTGAGGTGGGCGCGACGTTGGACTGGGTTGCAGCGGTAGCTCCGGCCCAAGCGACTGCGTTGGCGTTACAGAGCAGAATCACCAGGGCTGGCACGACGGCTGCTTGCCGGTGCCTGCGGTAGGCCACGACCGCCAAGGCCATGGCAGGGAATCTCAGGGTGTTCACCAACAGGGCCATCCTCGTTATTGGTCACCGGCCAGCCCCGCGGCTGGGTCGGCTTGGACAGATGCTCTGTGAGCGCGGTTACGAGCTCGACGTTCGTTGTCCGCTGGCGGACCAGCCATTGCCGAGCGACCTGCACCGATATGATGCGGTGTTGGTGCTCGGGGGTTGCATGAGCGCCAACGACGATCTGCCCGGCATCCACGCCGAGCTTCGCTTCATCGAACGTACCATGGCCGCCGGGAAGGCCTTTCTGGGGATCTGCCTCGGTGCCCAGCTACTGGCTCGCGCGCTCGGCGCCAAGGTTACACCGCATCCGGCGGGCCATGCCGAGATCGGCTATTACAACATTCGTCCAACGCCGGAAGGGACCGAGCTCTTTGCCATGGGCCATCGGGTCTATCACTGGCACCAAGAAGGCTTCCAGGTCCCGGTAGGGGCGCGGCTGCTCGCCACCGGCGAAGTGTTTCCCAATCAAGCGTTCAGCTACGGCAGTGGTGCTTACGGCATCCAGTTCCATCCGGAGGTGACGCCGGAGATCATGGAGGACTGGTTGCGTGAGGCCGATGCTGGATTGGGACTCCCCAACGCCCAGTGCGCCAATACCCAACGAGCCCACCGAGTCGTCCACCACGAGCCCCTTGGTCGTTGGCTCGACCGCTTTCTGGATTGCTGGTTGGAACCAGGTTCTGAGCAACTGCCAACGAAGTTGCCAATCGCTAGCGCCTAGCGCATAGTTCGCCGCTATTTTTCGGCCGTGTCCGACTACCTGCGGATCGTCGTGGAACGCCTGCTCTTCGAAATCACCCGACAGCCGGATCTCGCCAGCTGTGGTCCGACCTGCCTCCATGCCGTTTACCGCTACCTGGGCGACCATCTGCCGCTGTCGCAGGTCATCGAGGAGGCCCACAGCCTGGAAAGCGGTGGCACCCTGGATGTGTTCCTCGCCATACACGCGCTGCGTCGAGGCTACGCGGCCTGCATTTACACCTACAACATCCTGGTGTTCGATCCCACCTGGTTCGTGGCGCCCGGAATCGACATCGTCGACAAGTTGCGTCAGCAGGCTGCGTTCAAGCAGGATCCAAGGCTGCAGGTGGCCACTGCGGGCTATTTGAAGTTTCTCGAGCTGGGCGGGGAGCTGCGCTTTCGCGACCTCACGCCCCAGCTGATTCGCGGCTATCTGAGTCGCGGCATACCCATCATCACCGGGCTCAGCTCGACCTACTTGTACCGCTCGCCCCGGGAGTACGGTCCTCAGGACGACGACGACGACATTCGGGGCGAGCCCGCCGGGCACTTCGTCGTTTTGAGTGGCTACGATCGCGAACGACGCGCGGTGCTGATCTCCGATCCGCTGTTGCCGAATCCCGTGGCAGTGAGCCACGAGTATGCCGTCGGTGTCGATCGGGTGCTGGGTTCGATCTTGCTGGGCATCCTCACCTACGACGCCAATCTGCTCATCATTCAGTCCAAGCAACGGCGGAGATTCAGCCCCTCGTGAGGACGCTGGTCGTCGTCAGCAACCCCAAGGATTGGCACCTGGAGCTCCCGGGAGTCGAGGTGGTGCATGCCCGCGCCTATCTGAGCGACCCGGCCTACAGCGGAATGCGTCGTGCAGCGGTCTACAATCTGTGCCGGTCCTATGGCTATCAGACCTTGGGCTACTACGTATCGTTGCTGGCCGCTGCCCGGGGGCATCGGCCGCTACCGAGCATCAGCACGCTGCAGGATCTGAAGTCGCAGTCGGTGGTGCGCATTCTCTCCGGTGATCTGGAGAGCGTGGTGCAGAGAAGCCTGACCCCGATTCAGTCCGATCACTTCACGCTCAGCATCTACTTCGGCCGCAATCTGGCAAAACGTCACCAGCAGCTCGCGCTGCGGCTGTTCAACCTGTTCCAGGCACCGTTGCTGCGGGCGGACTTCGTGCGTGAGAAGGGTGAGTGGTCGCTGCGAGGCTTGCGGGCCATTCCCGCCAGCGAGATTCCCGCCGAGCACCGCGACTTCGTGGTTCAGGTTGCCGCGGACTACTTCGCCGGTCGGCGCCCCCGTCGCACCAGGCGCCAGGGTGCCCGCTACGATCTGGCCATCCTGCACGACCCCACCGAGGCCGAGCCTCCGTCGGATGCCAAGGCGCTGCAGCGCTTTGCACGCGCTGCCGAGCATCTGGGCATGGCCACCGAGTTCATTACTCGGGACGACTACGGTCGCATCGCCGAGTTCGATGCCCTGTTTATTCGGGCAACTACCAATGTCAATCACTACACCTTCCGCTTCGCCCAACGGGCGCAGGCGCAAGGGATGGTAGTGATGGACGAACCGGATTCGATCCTCAAATGCGGCAACAAGGTTTACTTGGCAGAGCTGATGGAGCGCCATGGCGTGTTGACGCCCCGGACCTTGGTGGTGCACCGGGGCAACTCCGACACGGTGGAGTCGGAGCTGGGTCTACCTTGTGTGCTGAAGCAGCCCGACAGCTCTTTTTCCCTGGGTGTGGTCAAGGTTGACACGCGAGCCGAGCTGGATGCGGAGGTCAACCGCCT
>CAZLYT010000608.1:0-2899 GCA_964563515.1 uncultured Candidatus Competibacteraceae bacterium
GGCTCAGCTCGATGTGTCTCCCCGAGCCTGCTCGAGCCGTTGCTGCACTTCTCGGCGCAGCGATAGCAGGGCGCTATGCGAGGGATCGACCAGGAGGCCTTGCTCGATGGCGGCGGCCGCTTCCGCAAGCAGGTCACCCTCCAGCTGCTGCTGCGCCGACTGCGCGAAATAATCCGCCATCTCCGCCAGGCGGCGCGAGGCGCGGGCATCCAAGGGCTCGAGCTGGAGAATCTGCCGGTACAAGTCGAGGGCGCTGGAGCCGGGCGGCAGGGTGAACTGGCCCGCGCGCAGCTGCTGCTCCGCCTGGGCGAAAAGCTGGTCCGCGGTTGCTTGCGCCTCGGGCGTGGATGTTTGCCTGGATCCGGAAGCGCGTAGCTGGTCTCGCAATGCTTCCAGGTCTGGATTGCCCGGCAACAGCTCGAGCCCCTCGGCCGTCACTTCGGCGGCACGATCTCGGTACCCGTAGGCCAGGGCTTTGCGCGCCAAGTCGACGTGGCGCTGAACCATGTCCTGCTCGTGGGCAGCAACAACTTCGCTGTCGGGGGCGATGCGTCGGATGTCCTCGAAAGCCTGGCTGACGCCCCGCAGCGATGCCAGCTCGCGATCGATGAAATCCGCCGGCAACCGCACCGTGGCCGGCAGCTCGGGGAAGTTGCCGGGCATCTGGAACACGGCGACGGCGACCAAGCCCAGGGCGGTCAAGCCGAGCATCGTGCCCGCAACCAGCACGCGTCGCCCCGCGAATCTCGGTGCAGACTTGGTGGCCGGCCACGAGCCCATGTCCGCAACCACAGTGCCCAGATCGGTCGCGCCTGCACCCCCGGCAGGTGACATCGCCGGCTGCGGTCCGGCAGCTCCAATCCCGCCGCCATTCAGCACACTTCGGATCGCGAGTATGAGCTCGTCGGCGCTTGCGTACCGATCCTCCGGCGCCTTGGCCAGCAAGCGATCGATGATCGGCTGCAGCTCACGGTACTCGCTCGGCAAGGCGGGGATCGGCTGATGCATGTGCATGAATGCCAGCGCGAATGGATCCTCCGACTCGAAGGGACGCTTCCCGGTCAATAGCTCGAAGGTGCATATACCCAAGCTGTAGAGGTCCGACTGCGCTGTGACCTTCTTTCCGGTGGCCTGCTCCGGGCTCATATAGGTGGGGGTGCCTACGGTCCAGCCGAGGGCGGTCATTTGGGTTCCACTGGCGACCGCCTTGGCAATGCCAAAGTCGGAGAGCAAGACTGTGTTTTCGTCGCGGAACAGGATGTTGCCTAGCTTCACGTCGCGGTGCACGACGCCATGGGTATGGGCGTGCCCGAGTGCGCTTGCCACCTGGCAGACCCAGTCGAGGCGGCGTTCCGGGTCCACCGGCTGGCGAATCCTGTCCGCGAGGTTTCCTGCCGCCGCGTACTCCAACGCCATGTAGTAGAGGTTCTTACAGGAGCCGATCTCGTGAATGCTGATGATGTGGGGATGATGGAGCCGCGCGATGGTCTTGGCCTCGCGCAGGAAGCGCTCACTGAAGCTGGGATCGACCACCAGCGACGGCGCCATGATCTTGAGCGCGACTTCTCGCTCCAACAGCAGTTGGAGCGCCAGGTAGACCGTCGCCATGCTGCCACGACCGAGCTCCCGCTCGATTCGATAGCCTTGGATGTCGATCTCCTGCATAGGCTCGGAATTCCCGCAACCGCCAGTCAGCTGGCGCCCGCCAGCGACCAGGGCAGCAAGCCCCTCATGGTGACCCCGACTTGCTGTGGTCGCACCTTCGCGAAGGACGAGGCCATATTCTTCGCATGCACCCCGCCGTACTCACAGGCTGCAAGCGCTCATGGTATCGGTGCAGGATCTCCTGCTGCCAATGCTTGGCGAGCATGGAATCTTGGGGAGCCGCGCCACGAAGTTGCCCGCCGCCTCGTCGGCGGACCGGCTGTACCGCGGCTCACGTCGCAGTCAGCGAAACCACCATTCGCACCACCAAATAGAGAATGAGCACGAACAGCGCCGTCATGATTGTGCCGACGACAATGAAGGTGCCGGCCCGCCCCTTGGTGAAATCCCGCTCCCGGTTTTTGCTGCTCTGCACCCCAAAGAAAGCGGCCAGTACGCTCTGAACTGTCTCGACCACGCCAGGTCGGTCCTTGTCCTGGCTCTGGCCCTGATCGCGCGCCATGCTGCGTCCCGGTATTACCTGGACGAGATTCTAACCTGAATGGTGTCTAGGGAAGCTGTGATCGATTGACGCCGCTGGCGTTTTGCTGTCCAACAGCGGACATGGTATCCGCCCCAACGCAGCGCTGATCGTCTTGCGGTATTCGTTGCAGCGAAGGTGAACCCTCGTGGTGGCTCTCTTACCGCCCGGCTCCTTGACCTCGGGCGGGACGCAAGCCGAAGACGTCGAAGCGATCGTCGGGCCCGCCGCCGAGGCGGGCAGCGCAGCGAAACCCATCAACAAAATCAAGCGAACCACCCTCTCCCATCACCACCACCAACCCCACTTGTCCACAACGCTCGTAGGATGGGTGCAGCGCAGCGAAACCCATCATCTCCCGACCAACCCCATGACCTCCTACCGCCGCAACCACGTCCCCGGCGGCATCTATTTCTTCACGGTCGCAATCGCCAATCGCCGCCACAACGTGCTGCTGCAGCACATCGAAACATTGCGAGCCGCCTATCGCGAAGAACGCCGAACTTATCCCTTCGCTACCCTTGGACTCGTCGTGCTCCCAGTCCACATCCATGCCGTCTGGCGCCTCCCGACCGGCGACGCGGACTACTCCAACCGCTGGCGACGAATTAAGGCCAGATTCTCAGCAGCCATGCCGTCCGGGGAGCAACTCTCGAAGAGTCGCGCGTCCAAAGGTGAACGCGGCATCTGGCAGCGACGATTCTGGGAGCATAC
>CAZLYT010000609.1:0-17293 GCA_964563515.1 uncultured Candidatus Competibacteraceae bacterium
GGCGAGATATTCTCGCAGCTCGGCGTCAGTGAACTCGTGTGCTTTGACGCTGGTTGGGACTGGTGTCATCGAATGCCTCGGTGGCGGGCGTCGCCACAGTGTTAGGGCCAAGTGTTGGCTCCAGTGTGTAGGGTGTTGGGAGGGTTGCCTGGTTATTCAGCAGCCGGCCGCCGCCCGCGCGCGGCTTCAACCATACGACGCCGAGCAGATCCAACACGCCATCCCGTACTTGGACCTGCCACGCAGCCGCGGGCGGAAATCGGTGCAAGCGTCCGGATGAGCGCCGCCACATGGGGTTGGGCAGAATCGGAATGTGGCATCGGTGAGGGTTGGGTGACAGCAGCGGCATGCATCGGGGGCCGTAGAATACAGCCAAACGCCGCTGCGCGGTTCAATCGGGTCCGTGGTTTGCTGAACCCAACGCCATCGCTGGCCACCGATTCCTTCAACCGTAGCACCAACTACCAGGCCGGGGCCCGGACGCCGGTATCAGCGGTGGTCGCAGCGGTGGGTTTGATGTTCGTGGTACTGGTGGCGGCGCCCTTGGCCCAGTATCGGTCCGCAGCCAGCATGGCCGGTGCGCTGTTCCTGGTGGCTTGGAGCCTTATCGGTCTACACCGGATCCGACACATGCTGCGGATCAGCGCAGCCGAGGCGACGGTGCTGCACCAATCGGAGCGGGATCTTCCAGAGGTGGAGCCGAGAATGGCGGCCGCCCCGGCCGGAACCAGCCATCCTTCTCGTTGACCTCAGTCAAGGATTGCATCAGCGGAGCGGGGTAGCATTCGTTCATGTAGCAGCTGGCGCAGACCAGCGCTGTCGGCCAGAGGAGAGTGTTATGTCGCAGCGATTCGCCGAGCTGCAGGCGGACCACCGCCGGGCGCTTCGGGTGCTGGAGCTGTTCGTACAGGAGCTGGAGGAGCCCGCCGAGCGCGTTGACTTTGGCTTATTGGCGGCCGCTGCGGCCGCCATGGCGGCTTCGATCGACCGCCCCCATTGTCAGCATGAGGACCTCATCTTTGAGCTCGTCACGGCCCGTGATCCGAGTTTGGCGAAGTTGCGCGAGGAGATGCGCCGCAGCCATCATCAGCTCGATGCCTTGGGAGCGGGTCTGCGTCACGTACTTAACCCGGCCCCTGGTGCAGGCTCACTCGCGGGTCGCAGGCTGGCCACATTGAGCCGGCAATACAGCCGCGCCTTACGCGATCACGTGGACATCGAAGAGGAGGTGCTATTTCCTCTTGCCGAGGGTCTGCTCGATGAGCACGACTGGCTGCTGGTGGACCGGCGCTGTGGACGGCGCCGGTCTCCCGTGCCGCTTCAGCGACTGGCGATCTGAAAGCAGTCGCCAGCGCTGGTGATTGCTGCTGGGCTCTGCGCGCTGATACGCGAGATTGGCGTTAGCTCTGCCGTAGCGCGGGCTGTCCCGACTCCTCAGCCGGAATGACCGAAGGCAGCCGCTCCACGAAGCGGTGGGCCCGATCGATCCCATGCTCGAACAACCGGTCCAGCAGGCGAGGGCTGCGGTTGAGTTTGGACGAATAGCCCAGCCCCGCCGATATCTCGTGGTCCATTTCCAGCTCGCGGACGGTAATCGGCTTGTGCTCGGCGGAGCGCAGAGTTCCGTCCTTGAGCCACTGGTTGACGCGGTCAATGAACCGTAGCTCCTGTTGCAATGAGATACTGGCGCCGAGCTCATTGCGACGGTCCTCGATCTCGGAGGCGGAGCGCGGCTCGTGATTCCGCTCCCTTGGATTGATGCGCACCAGCCAGACCTCGTCCGGCTTGACCTGTCCTTTGGGCACGCTGACCAGGTCGTGCACGGGTGGATTCTGCGAGAACAGGCCATCCCAGTAGATTGCCCCGTTTACCCGTTGTGCTTGATACAGGGATGGCAGCGCGCATGATGCCAGCAAGGCGTTCACCGTGATTTCGCCGACGCTGGAGTCGAACAGCTTGAAGCGACCGCTCGAAACGTCCACGGCGCTGACCAACAGCCGAGGCTCGACGATGGTCTGACCGAGGAGGTGCTCGGGCGCATGGTCTTCCAGCAGCCGGCGCAGGTCGAAAAACTCGGGTCGCGGCGCGGTGCGGGTGAGCAGATCCTCGAACGCTTCGGTGGTAGGGGCGTAGGGGCTGGTGCGCAACTCCGGCACCGTGCCGTTGAGCTGCAGGCAGCGCAGCGCGATGACCCAGTCATTCCACGCCCGCTCCCAGGGCGTGCGGGCCGCGCTGGCGCGCCAAAAGTCGCGTAAAGATTGCAGCTCGGAGCTCAAGTTATTGCCGCGCCCATGCTGCACCAGGGCACCCCATGCCAGCAGAGCGCAGATGGCGCCCCCGGAGCTGCCGCTGAGTGCGATTACTCGGTATCCGCGCCGGCTCAGATGCGGCAACACTCCAGTCAGTAGGCCGGCGGTGAATGCGGTATGGCTGCCGCCGCCCTGGCAGGCGATTGCCACCGACCTGGTGCCAGGCTGATTGGAATGGATATGGGTCACAGGGTTGTGGTCCAAGTGCGATCTCCACTCAGGTCGGAATCACCAGGACCGGGATTATCCCGCGCCCACAATCCACCCCATTGCTTGATGAGGCGAGGCCAGAGCCGTTCTGGCCTCTGCTCGAAAACAATGCTGGCGGTGGCGTGGCCAAGACTCCAGTCGCCGCGGGCAATCTCTTGCTCGAGCTGGCCGGGAGCCCACCCGGCATATCCGGCGTAGGCGCGGACATCCGACGGCGAAAGCTCACGCTCTCGGAGCCTGTGCAGCGTCGTCAGGTCCGCTGCGAGATACACGTGAGGCAGCACGCCGACTGCACCGGCGGGCGTCGTCGCGCTACGCACCAGCAGGCGCAGTTGGCCTGATTCCACCGGACCGCCCCGATAGACCGTCAGCTCCGGGTCCTCCCACCGGAGCTCCTCGGGCAATAGTCGCGCCAGGGAAACTTGGGTTGGCCGGTTCAACATCAGACCCATGGCGCCGTGGTCGCTGTAGGCCAACAGCAGCACCACACTGTGGCCGAAGCCTGGGTCGGCCAGCTGCGGATTGGCGATCAGTACCCGCCCGGCCGCCGGCTGCGTGGGAGGCAGGGGGGCACCGCCGGTCGGCGGCCCCCAGAATGCCAACAGCACCAGCAGGACGAATGTGGCCATCAGCGAAGCATAGACGACAGGCACGGGCGTCCGGTCGGGCGCGGCGTGGGGGCGCGCTAGCACCTGCAGAGGGGCGGCAATGGGGGGTGGCTGCTTCCGAAATTAAAGTGAGTTCGTAGATTTCATATATAAAGCACTATTATAAAATCATGTATTGTCCGCTGCGGGGAACTGTTCGAGGAGCTAAGCTTGAGTACAGGTAGCTAACAGGAGGCTCCCTCATGAGCACCATCGAGACTCGTACGGAACGCGACAGCCTCGGCACCCTCGAGGTACCGGCGGACGCACTTTTCGGCGCCCAGACCCAACGCGCGGTCCAGAACTTCCCCATCAGTGATCTGCGCATGCCGCGGCCGTTCCTCCGCGCCCTGGGCTTGATCAAGCGAGCGGCAGCGGAGGTCAACCGCGATCTGGGGCTGCTCGACGTAACCGTGGCCGAAGCCATCGCCCGAGCTGCTCAGCGGGTGGCCGACGGCGAGTTGGATTCGCAGTTTCCGGTCGACGTGTTTCAGACCGGGTCGGGTACCAGCAGCAACATGAACGCAAACGAGGTCATTGCAGGGCTCGCGACGCGGGAGCTTGGTGACACCGTGAACCCAAACGATCACGTGAACATGGGACAAAGCTCCAATGACGTGATCCCCACTGCGATCCACCTGGGTTCGGCGTTGCTGGTGGCGGAGGACCTGGTACCAGCGCTGAAACACTTGGCCGATACCATCGACACCCGGGGACAGGCGCTCGCCGGTGTAACCAAGACCGGCCGTACTCACCTCATGGATGCGATGCCGCTGCGCTTCGATCAGGAGCTGGGTGGCTGGGCAGCCCAGGTGCGCGCCGGCAGGGCCCGGGTCGAAGCGGTGGTCCCCCGGCTGCACATGCTGGCCCTGGGTGGGACCGCGGTGGGCACCGGGATCAATGCGCACCCGGAGTTCTCCGGACGCGTGGCGGCACGTCTGAGCGCGTTGACGGGTTTGGAGCTGACCACCAGCACATGCTTCTTCGAGAGCTTGTCCAGCCAGGACACGGCGGTGGAGCTTTCCGGTCAGCTCCGGGTAGTGGCAGTCAGCCTGATGAAGATCGCCAACGACCTGCGCTGGATGAACAGCGGGCCGCTGGCGGGTTTGGGCGAGATCGAGCTGCCGGTTCTGCAGCCCGGGAGCAGCATCATGCCGGGAAAGGTGAATCCGGTGGTGCCGGAGGCTGTCGCCATGGTGGCGGCCCAGGTGATCGGCAACGATGCGACGGTGACCGTCGCTGGCCAGTCGGGCAACTTTCAGCTCAACGTCATGCTGCCGGTGATCGCCTACAACGTGATGCAGAGTCTGCAGTTGGTGGCCAATGGCTGCCGTGTGTTGGCTGACAAAGCGGTGGCTGGCTTCCGGGTGCGGGAAGAGCAAGTGCGCGCTCCCCTCGAGCGCAACCCGATTCTGGTGACGGCGCTCAATCCCGTGGTCGGATATGAGAAAGCCGCCGAGATCGCCAAGCGCGCCTATCGCGAGGGCAGACCGGTTCTGGAAGTCGCGCTGGAGGAAACCGAGATCCCGCGGGAGCAGCTGTCGCGGCTGCTGAATCCGCAGAACTTGACCCGCGGCGGCATCCAGGAGCAAGGGTGAGCGTGGCGGGGGGTCTTGTGTCGAGCGGGTGCAGAAGGAGAGTAACGTGCTGGAAGCGCTGACACTATTGCTCGGGCTGCAGCTAATCGGCGAAGTTCTGGTGCGCCTGCTGGGGCTGCCGTTACCGGGCCCCGTGCTGGCAATGGCGTTGCTGTTCGTGCTGCTCGCCGGGCTGGGGCGAGTGCCGGAATCTCTGGAACGGCTCACCAACACCCTGCTGCAGCATCTGTCACTGCTTTTCGTCCCCGCAGGAGTCGGCGTCATCGTCTATCTGCCGCTGGTGGCCGAGCAGTGGCTTCCCATCGGCGCGGCGCTGATCGGAAGCACGTTGCTGACGGTAGCAGTGACGGGATGGGTGATGAGCAAGCTGGCGGGGCGTTCCGACACCGACACCGATGAGCGGTGATCTGCAGCAGATATGGGTGTACCTGGCGGCATCGCCGCTGCTTGGTCTCACCGTCACCCTGCTGGCCTACTTGGTCGGGTTTCGGATCTATCGACGGCTCAAGCTGTTTCCGCTCGCCAACCCGGTGTTGCTTGCGGTGCTGCTGCTGGTTGGGCTGCTGTCGCTGACTGGTACCGAGTATCGAACCTACTTCGAGGGGGCACAGTTCGTCCACTTTATGCTGGGGCCTGCCACGGTAGCCTTGGCGGTGCCCCTGTATCGGCAATTCGGCCTGGTTCGGCGCTCGGCGACGGCCTTGTCGGTCGCCCTGATCGCCGGCTCGCTGACTGCCTCTGCGAGCGCCGTCATTATCGGCTGGCTGCTGGGCGGTTCCCGGGAGACGCTGCTATCGCTGGCGCCGAAATCGGTGACAACCCCGGTGGCCATGGGTGTGGCCGAGAAGATCGGCGGGCTGCCCTCGCTTACCGCCGTGCTGGTAATACTCACCGGGATCATCGGCGCTGCCGGTGGCAGCTGGGTGTTGGACCGGGTGCGGGTGCGGGACTGGCGGGCTCGTGGCTTGGCCGTCGGGGTGGCCGCCCACGGCATCGGCACCGCCCGGGCGCTGCAAGTCAATGAGGTTGCCGGCGCCTTCGCCAGCCTGGCAATGGGACTGAATGCCCTGGCCACGGCCATCTTGCTGCCACTGCTGGCGAGACTGGTGTTGGGTTGAGCGGTGGGCGCCTCCGCTGTCAACCCAATAGGGCCGACGCTTGAGTTGACATGGCCCAGGCACCGCTGGGGGGGCCTTCGTGCCCGTCTTGGCTGGTGCTCGAGACGTTCGCTGCGGTGGTTTCGGGCATTTCGGTAGCGGTCCGCCTGCGGCAATGGGAAGCGGCGCGCCATCGCCGGGCGCTGCGGGCGCAGGGCTGGGGGAAAGCGAGGGTGCTGCAGACTGGGGGTTGGCTCGAGGATCTCTGCCTCGATATGCGCCAGCGCACACTGCAGGTGCTGCAAGGTGCCGCGGACCGGTTCGATGTGGCCGTGGAGCTCCCGGCGGCGCGTCTCGGAGTCGTTGGAAGGAGCCATACCGGTCGGCCTCCTGGCCTCAAATCGTGCGCTGGACGAGAAGCCAACCGTTCTGGCTTATTTCCAAAAAGAAGCGGTAGCCCTATTGGTATGGCCCTTCGTTATGACTAAGCTGGAGCGAAAGGGTGGCCGAGCCATCCGCTTGGCCCCGCCCGTTGCAGAGCCAGAGTCAGCCCCCGTCGATGCCGTGAGGGCTTCTCTATTACGGATTTGAAAACAAGCAGTTAAAATGATTTATTAAAGTCATATTTAGGTAGATCCGTTGTCGTCGTCGGCCATCGCGTATGAAGCTGCAGCAACTCCGCTACTTGGTTGCGATCGCACGGTGCGATCTCAATATCTCGGCGGCAGCCGAGAGCCTGTACACCTCGCAACCCGGGGTGAGCAAGCAGCTCAAGCTGCTGGAGGAGGAGCTCGGTGTGCTCATTTTCCACCGCAGCGGCAAGAATTTGACCCACATCACCCCGGTGGGCCGGCAAATCATCCTGCGAGCCGAGCGAATATTGCAGGAATCCGCCAATATCCGGGCATTGGCCGACGAGTTCACCGACGATCAGAAGGGCACGCTATCCATTGCCACCACTCACACCCAGGCACGCTATGCCTTGCCACAGGTGGTGCGTGAGTTTCGCCGTATCTATTCCGACGTGGTGCTTCACATGCACCAGGGATCACCCCAGCAAATCGCCGAGCTAGCTGCCAGCGGGCAAGTGGACTTCGCCATCGCCACCGAGGCCATGGAGCTGTTCGAGGATCTAGTGATGCTGCCCTGCTATCGCTGGAATCGCTGCGTGATCGTTCGCCCCACTCATCCTTTGGCGCGATTGGAGCGGTTGGACGTGGAGTCCGTGGCGAGCTATCCCATCGTTACTTACGTGTTCGGCTTTACCGGCCGCTCACAGCTCGACGAGGCTTTCCGCGCGGCTGGGCAAACTGCGCACGTGGTGTTCACCGCCACCGACGCCGACGTGATCAAGACCTACGTCCGTCTCGGGCTCGGTATCGGGATCGTCGCGCGCATGGCCTACGACCCGGATCATGACAACGATCTGGTGCAGCTGGACGCCAGTCATCTATTCGCGCCCAGCGTGACCAAGATCGGTTTTCGGCGCGGCATGTATCTGCGGGGCTACATGTATGAGTTCATGCGGCTGTTTGCGCCGCACCTGGACTTGCGTCGAGTGGACCAGGCCGCCCATTCCGAGAGCCAGGGCGCCGTGGACGCCCTGTTCAAGGATGTGGATCTGCCTATCTACTGAGTGCTGATTGCGCCAGCCGTAGCTGATAGTTCTGCGCCGGCCTTACAAGCGTCGCGAACGCAGCGGGTGGGCACCGCTCACATCCGGTTGGAAATGCACGCTGAAGCGTTGCAGCTCGCTGATCGCCCGCTCTGGCGGCTCGGTGTCGGGCATGACGAAGCTGTCGAAGCCGCAACGCCGCAGCAGCTGCAGCTGATCGATGAGGACGTCTCCAACTGCGCGGATCTCGCCGCGAAAGCCAAAACGTTCCCGCAGCAGACGGGCGCGGCTGGCGGGCCGGCCGTCGGTGAACTTGGGAAAGCGGAAGGCGACCAAGTCCAGGCCCGCCATCGACGGCGCCAGTGGGCGCACATCCTGATCGGGCTCTAGCACGACTCCCAAGGGGCTCGGCAAGGTGTCACCGGGCTCGAGCGCGTGCCAGCGGGCAAGGCTGATCAACGCGTAGGCGTCGGGGAGCGGTTGGTCGTCTGCTATCTCGACCCAGGGGTCGTGGGCCACAGATTGGTACCTAAGCAGCCAGGGCATAGGCCACCTCCTTGAACGGTTCCACCCCCAAACGCCGGACCGTGTCGACCAGGCGCTCATCGGACCTGCGCAGCTCCCGGTAGAGCTCGGCGATGCGGGCCACGGTGTCGGCCACTTGCGCCTTGGGGACCGCGCGACCGAGACGGATACCCAGGGCGGCGTCTTCGCTCGAGCTGCCACCCAAGGTGAGCTGATACCACTCCTCCCCGTTCTTCTCGACGCCGAGGATGCCGATGTGTCCCACGTGGTGGTGACCACAGGCGTTCATGCACCCGGAGATGTTGATGCGTAGCTCACCGAGCTCGTGCAGCCAACCAAGGTCCTTGAAGCGGGCCTGAATGTCGTTGGCCACCGAGATAGAGGCCGCATTCGCCAGGCTGCAGAAGTCGAGCCCCGGGCAGGCGATGATGTCGGTTACGGTACCAATGTTGGGTGTGGCCAGCCCGGCGCGGCTCAGCGCCCTCCACACCGCCGGCAGGTCTGCCAGCGCCACGTCGGGCAGAAGCAGGTTCTGATCGTGGCTGGAGCGCAGCTCACCGAAGCTGTAGCGATCCGCTAGATCGGCCATGGCCTCCATTTGCTCCGCGTCGATGTCGCCCGGCGGCTTTTCGTAAGCCTTAAGGGAGGCATACACGATGCGGTAGCCAGTGACCTTGTGGTCCCGAGTGTTGCAAGAATACCATTGCTCGAACAATGGGTTGCGCTTTCGTTCGCGCTCCACCACGGCGACGCCCTCGGCCGCGTCGGAGGTGTAGTTTGGGGCCTCGAAGCACGCCTGTACGCGCTCCCAGTCCGATTCCTCCAACCGCAAGGTCGAATGGCGGATGTGAACCCACTCGGCTTCCACCTGGTCTCGGAAACGCTGTGCGCCGAGGGTGTTGACCAGAATCTTGATACGAGCCTTGAAAAGATTGTCGCGCCGCCCCTGCTCGTTGTAGACGCGCAGAATCGCTTCCAGGTAGCTGAGCAGATCGGCCTTGGGCAGAAATTCCCGGATGCGGTGACCGATCATCGGCGTTCGCCCGAGACCGCCCCCAACCAACACCTCGAAGCCCACCTGGCCCGCGTCGTTGCGCACCAAGTGCAGCCCGATATCGTGCACCTGGGAGGCGGCGCGGTCCCGGGCAGCTCCGGTCACGGCAATCTTGAACTTTCGGGGCAGGAACGAGAACTCGGGATGCAGGGTAGACCACTGTCTGATGAGCTCGCACCACGGGCGCGGGTCCTCGACTTCATCGGCGACCACGCCGGCCAGGTGATCGGAGGTGACGTTGCGGATGCAGTTGCCGCTGGTCTGGATGGCATGCATCTGCACACTGGCCAGCTTCTCGAGGATGTCCGGCACCTCCTCCAGCGGCGGCCAGTTGTACTGAATGTTCTGCCGGGTGGTGAAATGGCCGTAGCCTCGATCGTGCTCCCGGGCGATACGGGCCAGCATCCGCATCTGGGTGGAGCTGAGCACGCCGTAGGGGACAGCCACACGAAGCATCGGCGCGTGTCGCTGGATGTAGAGACCATTCATCAGACGCAGCGGACGAAACTGTTCGTCGCTCAGCTCGCCTGCAAGATAGCGCCTGGTCTGGTCACGGAACTGAGCGACACGCTCGTCAACCAGGCGTTGGTCATATTCATCATAGCGGTACACGAGCTCACCTCCGTCGGCACGGTGTGGAGGACACTTTAGAGGGAGGGGGCGGTCCGGCGGAAAGAAGGTTTCTGCATTTGAAAATACGGCAAGTCGATAACAGGTACGGCAAGTCGCTGCGAGGCGCTTAGGGCTTTCCTATGCTTCCACGGTGGCGGCTGTGTTTAGAGACATCTATCTTCTGCTAGGCAGCGGGTCGGGGACCCGCGGGAGCGAGATGATGGAAGATGACATCGCCGCGGTGCTGGCTGCCAAGGACGGGTGGGTTCATCAGGTCGGGCCTGATGACAGCGTCCTGGAAGCGGTGCGCAGGATGAACATAGCCAGCGTTGGTTCACTGGTAGTGGTGGACAATGACGAGTTGCTGGGTATTTTCACCGAGCGGGACGTGCTGGTGCGGCTGGTGGAGCAGCGTCGTGATCCAGCCACCACGCCGGTGCGCGAGGTGATGACCGAGGATCCACTTTGCGTGGGGCCGGATACCAGCATCGAGGACACCATGATCCTGATGACCGAGAACCACTGCCGACACGTGCCGGTGGTTGCCGACGGCGAGCTGCACGGTTTGGTATCCATCGGCGACCTGATCCGGTGGACGGTTCGGGATCGCGACGTGCGGCTGGACCGGCTGCTGCGGGCCATGCGGTTGCCCAACAAGCGCGAGCCTGGCTCTGCGAGCTGAGCCAGCCCTCACTCCTAGAGGATTAGCGGCTCTGGGCTCAAAATGAGCCCGAAGCGGGTGGCCACTGAATCCTGTATCGCTTGCGCCAGTGCCCAGATCTCGGCCCCGGTGGCGGCACCGTGGTTGATCAGCACCAGGGCATGTCCAGCAGATACCCCGGCATCGCCCTGGCGTCGACCCTTCCAACCGCAACGTTCGATCAGCCAGGCGGCGGCAACCTTGTAGCGGTCGCCGGTGAGGGGGTAGGCCGGCAGCTCCGGCCAGTCCGCCCACAAGCCTTCTAGGGTGTTACGGCGCACGATCGGGTTGTGGAAGAAGCTGCCGGCATTGCCCTGAACCGCCGGGTCCGGGAGCTTGCTGCGGCGGAGCGCACAGATTGCATCGCTCACCTGTCGCGGCGAAGGCGAGTCGCCGTGGCTGCCGAGCGCCGCGCGGACGCCGGGGTAGCTCAGCACCGGGGCGGCATGGCGCGGCAACCGGAGCTCGACGGCGGTCACCAGGTAATTGGCCAAAGCCCCCGATTTGAACGCGCTGCTGCGATATTCCAGGTGGCAATCGCTGGGCCGCAGTCGATGCATCTCACCGCTGCCGAGGTCAACTGCTTCCACAGCATGCAGATGATCGGACAGCTCGACGCCGTAGGCACCAATGTTCTGGATCGGCGCGGCGCCTACGGTACCGGGAATGAGCGAGAGGTTCTCGAGGCCGCCAGCATCCAGCCCGAGTGTCCAGCGCACCAGTTCGTGCCAGGATTCGCCCGCGGCCGCTCTCACGTAGATGGCCTCGTCGTCCTGATCGAGCACTCCCATGCCGCGCAGCGACACGTGCAGCACCAGTCCCTCGAAGTCGCCCCGAAACAGGATGTTGCTGCCGCTACCCAGCACCAGGCGCGGTAGCTCGCGAAAGGCCGTGAGTGCCAGGCATCGGCGTAGGTCGTCGAGCCTTTCGACCCGTGCCAGCAACCGGGTCCGGGCCGGTACACCAAAACTGTTGAGCGGCCGCAGGTCTGCCTGTCGCCTCAGCTCCACGCTGGCTCCGCGGCGCCGGCGCGGCTGCGTTGCTGTTCGCTTGTGGCCGCTTCGTGCGAGCTCCTTGGTCGTAGCGCACTGCTCGCGTCTCGCCGCAAGCGCATCAAGGCATTGGCGCTATCGGCCGGATAGATTGTGAGCTCGTTAGACCCCGGCGACCAGCGACCAGGCCACCAGCCCCAAAACCATGGCCCCTGCCAAGAACCAGGCGCAGCAGATTTCCACCACCATACTTTCGTTAGATTGCCCGTCCATCGTTTCGGTCCTGCAATGCTCGATGAATGGAGCGGAATCATGCATGGCATTTCTTGCTCTGGCTGTGAACCAGTTAACAGTTTGGCCATGTCAGCGTCGGCTGTAGCTCGGGTCCTCCCAGAGGGGAACCACCTCGGGCTTTCGTCTCAGGCACTCGGTCTGGTAGTAGTCGTACAAGGCCCCGCGTCGCAGTGGACGTCCCACGCTGGCATCGATTTCCCGACGCAGCTGCACGCACGGGT
The DNA here is from genome assembly GCA_964563515.1 of uncultured Candidatus Competibacteraceae bacterium. Lineage (GTDB taxonomy): Bacteria > Pseudomonadota > Gammaproteobacteria > Competibacterales > JAHEDQ01 > CAZLYT01. Next base: position 11,875 of record CAZLYT010000609.1, read on the forward strand.
CGGTGGCGCGGCCCTCGGTCTGGTGGGCATTGAAGATGTCCTGCACTTCCGCCGGGCTGAGTTGCCGATCTCCGGGGTCGGGACTGGCGTGGGTTTGTGCGCCAGCAGACCCAATTGCCGCGGCCATGAGCGTTAGCGGAAGGATGATTCTCATGGTTCGGCACTCCAAGACCGTCTACGAGCAGGGTTCGACAGCATAGCGCTGGTGCCGCGGGGCACCAATTACTGCAGCCCGCTGACCGAATCCGACCACGGCTGTCACGCGTCCTGCGCAAGCGGCCAGCCGAGCTAGTTCCGGCCGTGCTCGAGGGCTATTGCCGCAGGCGCGCCGTCGACGAGGATTGCCCGCTAGTTCCGGGTGAGTTGAGCTCCCGGCCGCTCTCCGGCCGGCAATGACCTAAACGTTACTTTCACTGCGTCCTTGAATCAGCTGCAGCCGCACCGGTGGTCGAGCTGGAAGACGTTGCGCGCTAGGAAATTGCTCAGGCGCGCAATCGAGGTCCCAGCGCACCGCATCACCGAGCGTCGCCATTCGAGACACCAAGGCGTGATTGAGCTGGTGCCCCGGACGCTCAAAGCGGAAGTCGGCTATCACGCGACCCCGCATCAGGGCCAAGTCGCCAATGCAATCGAGAATCTTGTGACGTACGAACTCGTCGGGGAAGCGCAGACCTTCCGTATTCAGGACACGGCCGTTGTCCACCAGAACGGCATTGTCCAATGACCCGCCTCGACCCAGTCCCCGTTTCAGTAGGTGGCCGACATCAGCCACGAAGCCGAAACTGCGGGCGGCCGCAATACTTTGAGTCACTGGTGAGTGCAGTCGAACGCCAAGCGACTGGCGCCCCACCAGGGGATCCGGAAACTCTATGGTGGCTGCCAGGGAAGGCTCGCGGCTGGGCGTTGCCAAGGCGTAGCGTGAGCCCAGGCGCAGGGCCACCGGGCGCATCACGCGCAGCACGCGACGGGGTGCGTCCTGGGCCTTGGTGCCGGTGCGAAGCAACGCATCCAGAATCGGTGCGGCACTGCCGTCGAGGATAGGCACCTCGGGTGCGTCGATCCGTATCAGGGCATTGTCCAGGTCCGCCAACACCAATGCTGCCAGCAAGTGCTCCACGGTGCTGACAGTGACGCCGTGCTCGTTGCCCAAGGTGGTGCAAAGCTGGTGATCTTTAATTCGTGACCAATGGGCATTGATGATTCGGTGTCCCCGCGCCACGTCGAGTCTCTCGAAGCGGAAACCCGTGCCGGGCTCGGCTGGGTCGATCCAAACCTCGGTCCAGCCTCCCGTGTGGAGTCCGCGACCACATAGGCTTAGGCTGTCGCGCAGCGTACGTTGGGCTCGGACACCCGTTGGAACTTCGTGATCCATACCACCACCCCTCTTGCTTGGCCGGTGCCGCGGCGGCACCTCGCCTTCTGGGGGCACGGTAGTCGGGTGCGTTCCGTGGAGATTAATCCCTTGGCGCCAAACGCTTATCCCTAGATCGGTTAGTGGTCGCGCCGCCACTGAGGGCCGGGAGGCAATGGACTATTCGACGGCCACCTCGTGGGCCCTGATGATTGCGCGGGCGTTGGAGGCCAAGCAGCTCCGCGCGTCGGAAATACTGCGGGAGGCCGGGCTGGATCCTGGCAAGCTGAATGACCCTCACGCCCGCTATCCCGTGTCACGAATGCGCGAGCTATGGACGTTGGCGGCGACCCGCAGCGGCGACCCTGCCTTCGGCCTGTTCGCAGTTCGGTTCTGGCATCCAACTACCTTGCAAGCGCTTGGCTTTGCCTGGATCGCCAGCGATACGCTGCGCGACGCCCTACAACGGGCAGCACGCTATCTCAGACTGGTGAGCGATGCAGCCAAGGCCCAGGTGGTGGACGAGGATGACTGCGTGAGCTTCTACCTGCGCCCCAATCCGGGCGCTTGCGTCGCGCCGGAAGCCGAGGACGCCACTGTGGCCATGTTGGTCGGCGCCTGCCGCTTCAGCTTCGGCAGGCAGCTCGACCCGCAGATGGTCTGGATGATGCGCCGGTCGCCGGCCGACCCGGAGCCCTATCGGCGCTACTTTCGAGCCCCGGTGAGTTTCGCCAGTGAGCACGCAGGGCTTCGTTTGCGCCGTGAGTTCGTGGATGCTCGACTGCCCACCGGAAACGCCGACCTTGCCCGCGCCAGTGAGCAGGTCATCCTGCGGCGGCTCGCCGAGCTCGATCGAGAGCGCACCATTCCGCGTTTGAGGGTGAAGCTCATCGGCCTGCTGCCATCCGGCGACGTCAGTCAGGAAGCCGCCGCCGCTGCCCTGAACTTGAGCGCTAGAACCCTGCAAAGGCGTTTGGAGTCGGAAGGCTCGAGCTTCCGCCGGGTGGTGGACGAAACCCGGCGCATGCTGGCTGTGGACTACCTGCGGGAAACCGCTTACTCCCTGGGCGAGATCGGCTATCTGCTGGGCTTCTCGGAACAGAGCAACTTCAATCGGGCCTTCCGGCGCTGGAGCGGGGAAGCACCTGGCGCCTTCCGCGAGCGCCTCATCGCCACGGCGGTGCATTGACGAGACGAGCGTGCGAGCGCCGCACCGGGTTCACCGCTTGGCGGCGGCGAGTGCCTGCCGACAGGCCTCGTTCTCGCCCTCGAAAAGGCTGAGCAGGCCCTCGGGGGTGAAACCAGTCAAAGTTAGCGTCAGCGCCTTGCGCAGTAGCGCCAGCTTCATCACTTCGATTTGCGGCTTCGCCAGTGTGCCGGCAATGCGTACCGGCGTCGCGGCGGTGAACAAAGTGACATGCTTTGGGCGCGGCCGCAGCTCGATGTCCAATGCTTCGGTTTTGAGGCTCAGTGACCCCGAGCCCAGAACTAATACCTCTGGTGTATCGAGCACCAGGCTTTCGAGTGTCATCGTGCCGTTGGCCACCTTGGCGATTGCGATTAGACACTGCAGACGGGTGGTTTCCTGGGTGGTCCTGGGCAGGAGATTTGTGATCAGATCGCCACCCCAAAGATCGAGGAGCCCACCTGGTATCTCACCTTCCTCGATCAGTAGGTGCGCTTGGCCGCGGGCGCTTGCCAACCAGGCGTAAAGATCATTGCCGTTACCCTCGAGCATCGCGCGCAGGGACAGTCGACCGGAGACGCCACTGCCAGCATCCGCCAGCCGTATCAGCGTCGGGATGTCGAGCCGACTCAGGTTGTTCGACACCCTGAAGCGCAGATTTGGCCGCTGCCCTTGGCTGTGAAGCTCGGCCTCGAGGCGCCCGCCGAAGCCATTGGCACGAACCGGTGCAAGCACCAATTCGGTAGGCCTGGCGACGAGTCGAGCATCCACATCCTGCAAGTTGACGCTGCGGGCGCTGAGCCGTCCGATGGCTAGTGTCAGGTCCAACGGACTGACCACGTCCTGCGCAGCCGGCAGCCTTGCATTGGGGATGACGCGGCCGGCCGCCGGCCCTTCGATCGGCACCAGTTGACGCATTAGCGCCAACAGCCAGGCGGTATCACGACTGCCTGTCCGACCGTCCGACTCGACCCTTGTGGCTCCGGGGTCCAGCTCGAGCGTCTCCACCTGGAGTTTCAGGCGTACAGGAGCAGGCTGCGCGCCGGCATGCGCGGTGAGCAGCCAAGCCGTGACAATGGTCAGCAGCCCGGGCCACCAATTCAGGATCGGCTTGGTGAATCTGCGCATGCGACGATCTGCTCGACCGGCACGGGCTTTCCAGCGTTGTGGATGGAGACCTAGCTCGGATTCAGGCGGGTCGCCTGGCGCCGTGGCCAGGTACCGATCCGCGGTCCTCGCGGAGGTGCTTATACTGCACCGGCATGGGATTCACCAACCCCGAAACTCTGCACTATCTGGCCGCTCCCAGCCCGGTGGGCAGGGCCGACCAACCGCAGGCGCGAGCCGTTCCCGGCACCGAGCGCTTCGGCTTCTATCTGGTACCGCAGTTTTCCATGCTGTCTTTCGCGGGCATTATCGAACCGCTGCGAATGGCGAATCGCGCCAGTGGTCGCGAGCTCTACGAGTGGAGCTTGTTTGCGCCCCGAGATGTGCCGGTGCGAGCCAGCAATGGTATTCCCTTCGAGCCCACAGCACCCCTCAGCGAAGCGGAATCGGTGCATCATTTCATCGTGGTGGCGGGAATCGATGCCCATTCCTATTCCGACCGCAAGCTTACCCAGCTGCTCAAACGATTGGCGCGCCTAAGCGTGGGCATCGGCGCGACCTCCACCGGCAGCGTCATTTTAGCGCGGGCGGGGCTGCTCGAGGGCTACCGCTGCACCCTGCACTGGGAAAACCTGGACAGCTTCCGCGAGGAGTATCCCCACCTTCAAGCCACTGGCGAGCTCTACGAGATCGACCGCAAGCGTGTCACCTGCTCCGGCGGCACTGCTGGTCTCGACCTCATGCTACACCTCGTCGCGACCCGTCATGGCCCCGCCCTGGCAGCAGCGGTGGCCGAGCAATGTATTCACGCCACCATTCGCCAGGCCCACGATCAGCAACGCATGGCGCTGCGTCACCGCCTCAAGGTAGAGCACCCGCGCTTGCTCACGGTGCTGCGCCTGATGGAACGCAATTGGGAGTCGGCATTGAGCTGTGAGGCGCTGGCCACCTCGGCGGGCTTGTCGTTGCGCCAGCTCGAGAGATTGTTCCGGGAGGAGTTGGGAACCACGCCGGCCCGCTTCTATCTCCAGCTCAGGCTGGAGCGGGCTCGGGGGCTACTGTTGCAGACCGATCTCAGTGTGCTCGAAGTTGCGACGGCCTGCGGTTTCTTGTCGGGCTCCCATTTCACGCGCTGCTATCGCTCGCGCTACGGTCGGACTCCGCGCGATGAGCGCCGCCCTCGCCGGTGATGGTGACGGTGCTGGTGGCCAACAGTCGGACCCGGTCGGCCAGGTCGTTGGCATGGGAAATCGCGAGTCGGTACCGGGTGAAGCTCGACGCTGCGTGCAGCCGGGCGGTGTCACCAGGCCTTCCACGCTGGCCAGTCGGAGCACGGCCGGCTACGGCATTCAGCCAGCTCTCCGTCACCATGAGCATTACCACCAGCGCGAGGCCGGCGGGCGCGCCCAGCAGTCCCAGGTCACGACACCCAGCAGCTAATTCATGGTTTGGGCTCAGTTTGGGCTCAGGCGCTTCCTGGCCGCAATGGGGTGGCACTCTAGCGCTCCGCGCACGGCAACTGCGGCCTGAATGCGACCGAAGTCGCCACATTTCCGCCCCTGCCGGCAATTGACCGATGGGGCGGGGGCCGGCTCTCGTTCGAGGGCGAATGTCGGAATTGTGACGGTATTGGGCGGAATCAGGCCGATTTTGACCCTGGTGCCCAACTAGAGTGCACGGCCTGAGGAGGGGTGCAGCGAGCGAGAGCGGCGCCCCACCGCGGAGGAGGAGGGGTCGTGGAGACACTTGCGTTCATTGCCGAGAACATCGGCTTC
>CAZLYT010000610.1:0-1783 GCA_964563515.1 uncultured Candidatus Competibacteraceae bacterium
ATCTCTTGCGGAGCGGGGTGGACGGGAACTTTGACAACCCCGGTGGAGAGACTTGCCAAATGGATAGCCCAGGCGGGCTAGCCGTCGGATAAGCAGGCTTCGCGCCCCGCCGTCACTGCTCCGAGATCGCCCGCTGGGTCAGCGCCAACGACTCCTGGAAGCTCGGCCCTCGACGCAATGCCACTCCCACCGCCAACACATCCACCACGGCTAGATGGGCCATGCGAGACTTGATGGGCGCGTAGGTATCCTCATCCGCCAACAGATTCACGGGTAATGCAACCGTTGCGGCTCTGGCCAACGGCGAGCCCGCGGCCGTGATGGCGATCACCGAGGCCCCAGCGGCAATTGCGGACTCGACGCTGGTCACGAGCTCACGGGTCCGCCCGCCTTGGGAGATGGCGACCACGACGGCACCGTCCCGCAGCAATGCCGCCGAGACGCAGAACACGGAAGCGTCCGAGTAAGCCACCACCGGAACCCCGAGCCGGAACAACTTGTGCTGCGCATCGGCAGCCACGATGCCCGAGCCACCGACGCCGTAGACCTCGATGCGCTCGGCCGCCGCTAGCAGGTCGACCGCCCGTTCCACCGTGTCCGGCATCAGCATGTTGCGCAGTTTGATCAGAGAAGCGATGGCGCCGTCGATGACTTTGCCGAGCAGGGCGCCAGTGGACTCCCCCGGGCCCACCGGGGGGACCCCGAAGCGAACGCCGGTGGCTAGGTCCTGGGCCAGCCGCAGCTTGAAGTCCTGAAAGCCGCGGCAGCCCATGGCGCGACAGAATCGGATCACGGTGGGCTCACTGACCGCCGCGTGCTCCGCCAGCGCCGCGATGGACTCGGAGACCACCTGCTCAGGCTGCGCCAGCACCAAGTCGGCCACCTTTTGCTCGGAGCGGGTCAGGCTCTCCCGGACAGACTTGATCTGCGCCAGCATGAGCTTTCACTCCTGAATCATGGGCTCCACCAAAGCTCCACCGGCACTTCCGCTTGCTGCAGCACCACCCGCACCGGGAGCGCGTCCACCGGGCCGTCATCCTGGGCCTCCCGGAAAACGCTGAGCTTGTCCTCGCCGGTGAAGTGCAGAATCGCAACCCGGCTGTTCAGCAGCGCCGAGGCGGTGAGGCTGATCCGCGGATGGGGAGCGGTGTTGGGGAACACCCCCCGACAGCGATCCGGGCAGGCCGGGTCGAGGGCCGCGCCGGCCACGCCGGGAAACAGCGAAGCGGTGTGGCCGTCTGCCCCCATTCCCAGCAGCAAAACGTCGAGCGGCCAGGGCAATGCAGCCAGCGCGGCATGACATTCGGCAGCGCCTTCCTGCGGCCCCGCCGCCGAATTCTTCAAGGGAACGAAGTGAGCGGCCGAAGCTGGGCCCTGCAGCAGCGCCTCGCGAACCAGGCGCTCATTGCTGTCCGGCGAGTCCATCTCCACCCAACGCTCATCGGCGAGCGTGATCCAGATCTTGGACCAGGGCAGCGACCGTGCCGCCAGATTCTCGAACAGAGGCCACGGGGTGCGCCCGCCGGACACTACCAGGCTGGCTTTGCCTCGTGCGGTGACCGCCGCCTCCAGCGCCTGGCCAACCCGGTCGGCCAGCGCCGCCGTCAAAGTGCTCGGATCGTCGAATAGGTGCTCTGCAATTGCCATCATCCCTCCTCTGGCCAGCTGCGCCCGTCGCGGTTGATGAGCGCGCTGGCCGCTGCCGGGCCCCAGGTGCCGGCGGTGTAGCCCTTGGGGGCCTCGCCCGAATCCTCCCAGGCCGCCATGATCGGCTCCACCCAGC
>CAZLYT010000611.1:0-4821 GCA_964563515.1 uncultured Candidatus Competibacteraceae bacterium
CAATATTATGGCACTACATTTTACTACAGATCGCCAACTCCCCGTCCCTGGGCGTGATTTTCCACACCCAAAATCAACAATCAGTCACTTAGCGCGATCTGGGCGACGAAAGTGGTAAACATGGGTTAGGGTCCGCGGACATGTTTATCGGCCAAACCACCATTAAGAGCCGACGCTCCCGTGAGCCTTACTACACCTTTCGGCTGGTGGAATCGATTCGTACCCAGGAGGGCGTTCGCCAACGCACACTGCTCAACTTGGGACGGCATCTCGAGGTGCCGCGCGAGCAATAGGCGGCGCTGGCACAACGCATCGAGCGACTGGTTTCAGGCCAGTACGAACTACGGTGGTGCTCGATGCCGGCATTGTCACCGAGGAGAACATCGTCTGGTTAGTCGAGCGCCACTATCGCTATCTGGTGGGCAGTCGCAAACGCCACCGGGAAACCAAACCCGATGAGGCCGTCCTCATTCGGGAGGAAGTGGAGCTGCGCATCCAAGCCCAATGCCGGGTCAACGCCGAGACCGGTGAGGTGGAGTTCTACTCATAGATCTGTGGATTAACGAAATCTTTTTTGAAACTCCACCGCACCGCCGACTTGCGGACTCAGTCCGCGATCCGGCGGTGACCCGCCGGTTACGCCAGAGCACAAGCAGGCCGTCAGGGCACGAGCAGGATGGAGGCTGAGGGATGCTCGTGGATGACCTGCTCGGCGACACTGGCTCGGAACAGTTTCGACACCCCTCGGTGAAGGGTGCGCCCGAGCACGATCAGCTGGACGTCGAGAGTCTTGGCACGCTCGACGATGGCGGCCGCGATGTCGTGCTCCGTCGCCGACAAGAGCTCTCCTTCTGCTGTCACGCCGGCCTCCCGGAGCTGGGCAAGCGCGTCCTGGACGACGTTTACCTCTCTGGGGTCGACGTCGTCCGTGGCGGCCGAGCCGCCGAGGATGTCCCCGGTGCCGATATGGTCCAGGGCCACGTGCAGCACCTGCACGGTGGCGCCGGTCAACCGAGCCAGTTGGATCGTCTGCGCGAGCACCTCGGCTTCGTTTGGTGTCGCGTCGATGGCGGCAAGAATCCTCTTGTACATGCTGCGTCACCTCCTTCTTCGGTCGGGGTCGACTCTGGCCTGGGCGAGGGAGGGCCGCCTCACACGTCGGCCAGAGTGCTGGATACTTTCACCGGCACGGGCTGAACCTCCGCGTGACGCAGCGGCACCAGCACGGTGAGGACCATGCCGACGAGCGCCACTCCCGCGAAGGTGAGGAAGACCTGCTGCGGCGTCAGGCCCGCCCCGATCAGGAACCCGCCGAGCAGGGGCCCGCCGATACCGCCCAGCCGTCCAAAGCCCGCGCACCAGGCCACGCCCGCCCCTCGCGCGTGCGTCCGGTAGAAGCTGGACACGAACCCGTAGATGAGCACCTGGGTTCCGAGCGTACCTACTCCTGCCAGGGCGATGGCCATGTACAGGACCCACGCCGGCACGCCCAGAGTGAGCATGAAAATGGTTATCGCGGCCAAGAGGAACGTCGCGGCAACGATGGGCTTCGGACCGAACCGGTCTGCAATCGGCGACAGCACGATCACACCGGCCACCGCTCCGCCATTCAGGAGCAGCAGGAAGGTCAACGCGCTACTTGCCGCGAAGCCGCTGTCCTCCAAGATCTTCGGCAGCCAGGTGTTCAGCCCATAGGTGAGCATCAGGCCCGAGAAACTCATGAACCCCAGCAGGAGCGTGGGCAAGATGTAGTCAGAGGAGAACAGCGCTGCGTAACCGACCCGCTGTCCTGCAGTGGCTGATCCCACTGTGGGGGCTGGAAGCGGGATGCCGACCTCCCGAGCGACCGCCTCGGCGTCGGCCGTGCGGCCCTTCGCAGCCAACCATAGCGGGGACTCGGGCAGCCGGATGAATGCCAGTGGCAGCAGGGTCACCAGGGGGAGCGCACCGATCCAGAACAGCCCTCGCCACCCGATCGTCTCGAGCAGCAACAGCGCCAGGAGTGCAGCCATCGCAGCCCCCAAGGGCACGCCGCAATAGGCTACCCCCACGTACAGGTTCTTTTTGCCTGGCGGCGCGAACTCCGCCGCTACCACACCGACGGTGGCCACCAGGGCCCCCACCCCCATGCCCGTGAAGAAACGCGTGATGCCGAAGTAGGTGGCGTTGCTCACCATCGCGTTCAGACCCATCCCGATGGAGAACCAGACCAGCGCGGCCAGGACCACCTTCCGTCGCCCGATCTTGTCGCTGAGTGTGCCGGTGACGAGCGCGCCAACCAGGACGCCGACGAGCGCGTAGCTGCCCAGGGCTCCCGCGAGCTCAGGAGTCAGCTGACCGATCTGAGAGGGGTCCTTGAACAGAGTGGGCAGCACGGCGCCGTAGACCACGAGGTCGTATCCATCGAAGACCAGTGCCATGAAGACAAGCGCGAGAACCCAAACTCGCCTGTTAGTTGCCCCTGCCTCGACGGCTTGTTCCTGTACCACTTGTTTCTCCGCGCTTCGTGTCTGAGTCACGACTGCTTTCCCCCATACTTTCTTCTGCTAGTGTTGCGTTGCATGTCACCCTGCCCCGATCGCCACTTCCTTCTTGCCGCTGCCATCAGAACGTGCAGGAGTAGATTGGTATCGTCGATTCGGTCCGAGCTCATGACCCTTGGTGCTTGACCATGAATGCCCCTGGACCCTGGCAGCTACGCGTCATGCCGATCCATTTGGCATTCACATCCGCCGGCAGGGCCACCACCCAGCAGACCGTCCTGCGACATCGTCAGCCGTCAGCGGCTGTGTGCCCTTGTACACCGTCGCCGCCTTCTCTGCGTCGCCGTGGATGCGCACCTGGCTAAACTCGGTTTTCCGGCTAAACCAGCCTAGGTGTTTGTCGCCCGCACGAACGTGTGGTCTTGGCTCGCGGCCTTCAATTGGGTCTGTATGCAGCAGTCTCGCCGGGTTTACGTAGCATCTTGTCAACCTCGTCGGCGTGCATTTCCTCAGCAAGGATCATCTGTCTGGCATACTCCTCTAGCATGACTGAATGGCCCGCAACCAGGCTCAGCAGTTCCCGGTACAGTTCCAAGGTCTGGCTTTCCGCGTCCAGCGACTCGCGCAGCAGCGAAGCCATGTCGGTCTTGTGGCTGTCCAGCAGGGAACCGATCGAAAGGGAAGGGTAGGCGCCGAGGCAGGTAATCATTTCGCCTGCCCGCTGCGCATGCAGCAAAGATTCATTAGCCTGATCTCGCAGCCAGGACACAACGGGAATGCGGTTGAAGCCGAAAACCATGAGCGAGTAGTGCGTATAGCGCACGACGCCCGCCAATTCGCTCTCCAGAATCCGATTCAAGACAAAAATAACTCTCTCGTTATCTAGATCAGACATCGAACTATATCTCCGTATCTGAGCCCAGGGTGATGCGCATGAAAGATCGGCATGCGAACGAATGAACTCAACCTTCCAGGCAGCATCAGTTTGCCACCCTGAGAAGTCACATCTCCTGTCCGTGCTGACCTTGCAAGTAGTCGAGAGCCATAGCGGTCATGGCGCTAACGCCAACGGCGAGGGTATCCTCGTTGACGAAAAAGTCCGGATTATGGTTTGGCGCCGCCTGTTCCACCCCCGGTTTGTTGATTCCGAGAAAGAAATAGAAGCCGGGGATCTGTTCCGAAAAGTAGGCGAAGTCTTCGGACGGGGTAATGGGCAAAGCCTCCACCACCTGGCCGTCCCCTGCCACCCGCTGCAGCGTCGGTACCATGCGTTTGACCAACTCGGGATCGTTGTAGAGCACGGGGCTGTACTGCTCGATCTGCACCTCCGCTCGCGCCCCCGCGCTTTCGGCGATCATCTCCACGGTCCGCTTGATGCGCGCCAGGACATCGTCGCGTGAGTCGGGGTCGAGGGTGCGAATCGTACCCGTCAACTCGACCAGATCCGGGATGATGTTCCCGCGCACGCCGCCGTGGATGCTGCCAATAGAGACGATGGTGGGGGATTTCACCACGTCCATCTGTCGGCTTGGAATGGTCTGCAGGGCGGTGATGATCTGGGCGCTCACGGTGATGGGGTCGATACCGGCATGGGGCATGGCGCCGTGAGTTTGCTTACCAGAAACCGTGATTTTCAGGTTGTCCGACCCCGCCATTGCCCCTCGGCTCGTGTAGTAGAGCTTTCCCGCGGGACGTGGCAATACGTGCAGGGCGAAGATCACCTCGGGCTTGAGGGACTCGAACAGTCCCTCCGCCAGCATCATCTTCGCCCCGCCCTCTTCGCCCTCGGGAGCGCCTTCCTCGGCCGGCTGAAAGATGAACACGACCGTGCCAGGGATGGCATCTCGCACGCCGGCCAAGACCTCGGCGGTGCCCATCAAAATGGCGGTATGGGCATCGTGGCCGCACGCATGCATGACGCCCACCTCCTGGCCGTTGTAGAGGGTTCTAACCCGGGAGGCGAAGGGAAGTCCCTCGGGTTCGGTCACGGGTAGCGCATCCATGTCGGCCCGCAGCGCCACGACGGGGCCCGGCTTGCCGCCGCGAAGGACGCCGAGCACGCCGGTATGGGCGATCCCGGTGCGTACCTCGTCCAAGCCCAGCCCGCGCAGATGCTCGGCAACCAGCCCTGCGGTACGCGTTTCCCGGTTCCCCAGCTCCGGGTGCTGATGAATGTCGCGGCGCCACGCGATGACCTGTGGCTCCACAGCCGCGACGGCCTGCTCGATGTCGGGCTCGGTAGCAGGGTCGGCCAGGGCCTGCGGACCTACGCTCAGCACGCCAGCAGCGCTCAACAGCGCCCATCGCCAAAATCCAAATGCGAAACACATTTCGTAAT
>CAZLYT010000612.1:0-5064 GCA_964563515.1 uncultured Candidatus Competibacteraceae bacterium
GCGGGCCAGATCCACCGCTACCACCATCAAAGCGATAATCGCCAGCCTGAGCTGTGGGACGACCAGGACCTACCCTTCTAACCAGCGCACCTTGATCGCGGCCGGCGGCACCGGCCAACCCGGCGCGGCCGCGAAACCATCAAATAACGTGCAAAGAGCACCCTCAAATACCGTGAACACGCTCACCGTGGCGGCCCTTTGGCTGGAGGGCACGACGCTGTTTTCCCAACGTGACCGAGACCCGAGCGTGCCGCGGTAAGGGTGCAGGAAGCCCGGCAGGCGGGAGACGATTGGCGGAAGGCGCTGGAAGCTATCGAGCTACGCACTTCCCTGTGGGAATCGCCAGTTAGACGCTGAATCGACTGGATGAGAACGGCGCCGCGCTCGGCGTTGTCGGCTGTCTGCAGACTGCCGACAACGCCTCACGCACACCCAGTTGGGTGTTTTAGATCTTCACGCAGACGGCTTCGCCGAAGCCGGAGACGCCAGACTTGTCATAGGCTCGGAGGCGGAAGCAAGCCTGATCACCAGGGCTCAAGCCCAGGTCCTCGTAGGAGCGAAACTCGGCGCGCGGCGAGCCGGCCGGGAATGAAGAATCACTGGTACGGAACTGGGCCAGCTCGATCAGGGCGGAACTGGCGCTACTGGTGCCGAAGTAGACTCGGTATCCAACCACTGGTTCAGAGTTGGCACGCCAAGTCAGGGTCACCGAGGTGGTTGGCACACGCGGCGTCGCGCAGGCTTCCTTGGCGCTGACCCATACCTTGCGCTTCTTATCCCAGTATCCCTCACAAGTAGTGGAGTCCACCACCGGAGTTACCGGGTCGGTGTCGGTCGAGGTCTCTGAGCAGGCTTCTTTGGCGCTGACCCATACGTTGCGCGCCTTGTCCCAATATCCCTCACAGGTTGAGGAGTCGATCACCGGAGTTACCGGATCGGTGTCGGTCGAGGTCTCTGAGCAGGCTTCCTTGGCGCTGACCCATACGTTGCGCGCCTTGTCCCAATATCCTTCACAGGTTGAGGAGTCGCCCTCCACAGCTGCGGTGCTAGCCGTCCCCGACCCTGCGATCGGCGCGCTCGCCGATCGCGGTTTCGGTTGCGTAGGCGCCGGCGCCACCAGATTTAAGGCATTGGCGACGATCGACTCCGCTGCCTGGGGCGTCATGGACTGAGAAGGGGTGACCACGATCGAATCCACGATGGTGCCGGATTCTCGCATCCACAGATTCAGCACGTGGGGGCCAGGCGTGGCAACATCCACGTAGCGCACCGAGCTACTCCAAGTCCAGCCTACCCCAGTGGCGAACTGAATGTTGGCCGCGCTGGCTACGGCTACGCCGTCGAGGCCAGCGTGCACGGAGTTCTGGCCCCCGTTTCGGCCCATGCCACGGAGCAGAATGTAATAGCGGCCGGGTTCGCGTACATTGAATCGATAGTCCAAACGGCCAACGGCGTTTTCAGTAATGGTGTCTACTTTGGCAGCACCCAATGGCAAAACCTCCATGGACGAGCGACCCGAATGACCTCCCATATCCACGGACTGCCATCGAATCCCTCGCCTGGCATCGTGGGCACTGTAATCCTCTGCCTCGAAGAGAACAACTGCAGTTTCCGCGTCGGCCAGCTCGGTGATTGGTTTCTCAGGTTGCCACTGACCAACCACCGGCAACCATCCCAGGCCAGCGGGCCCATAGCCAAAACTGGCATCGCCAAGCCCAGGAGAGTTCTCATTGCGAAGATGAAACCGACCGGACTCGTAGTCGTAAAGCGCGACGGTGTCGATACCGTCTCCGTTCCAATCACCGGTCAGCACGTGCCAGCCCCGACCAATAGGGCCATATCTGAAAGCCAAATCTGCGCGACCGCCCTTCAGTTCGTTGCGCAAATGAAAAGTCGCAGTCAAGGGATCGTAAAGGCCGATGCTGTCGACACCGTCTCCATTCCAATCGCCGGCTATGGGTAACCAATTCATGCCGGCAGGCCCGAAGCGCAAAGTGTGCGATGCTTTTCCGTAGCCGGTGGCCTGGTTGAGCCAAAAGACGCCCAGATTCTGGTCGTACACACCGACGGTGTCGAGGCCATCGCCGTTCCAATCACCGGAAACGACTTGCAGGCCGGCTTGCTTGGGACCAAATGCGAAATCCAGCTCTGCCGCAGTAGTGCGTTGGCGGTTGGTGAGCTTGAAGCGACCCAGGTAAGGATCATAGCTGCCAACGGTGTCACGACCATCGCCGTTCCAGTCCCCAATCACCATTAGCTCGTGACTCAGACCCGTGGAAAGCACCAGGGAGCGGTCAGCAATGCCACTTTCGGCATTGTCCTTCAGATGGAAACGTTTATTGACGGCGTCATAGAGTCCGATCGAGTCACCAGCGAGGCTGGCAGAAGGCAGCGCCGAGCATAGCGTTAGGCCGATCATTGCTCGACGCAAGTTCCTTTCGACTGAGATTGACATGGTAAGGCCTCCGGTTCCGGATATCCGGCCGGAGAGCCCGATAAGGTGTCGGCGCGACGCGCCTTCCAGACACACCCAATAGCAAGCCGGGTCCGCCCCGCGCACGCGCGGCGAACTGCCTGGGTTCGGTGTGTAGAGGTCTTATGACCATAGTGAGTCTGGCAATCCCGCTGTCATAGAGCCGAGGCCCCTTAGACCGGTGACTTTGCGCCCCTAACCTTTCGGAAAGGGTTGCCCTTATCAGTACTCTCTGGCTCCCGCTTAGGGGTGTCAGCGTTTCTGGGTAAATGAGGCGGGCCGGTTTTACCCGGCCCGCCAACCTTGCAATTGACGACTTGAGATTTCTACCGGAGCTTGGAGTCGCTCGCCCAGCTTGGACGACATCGACCAGTGGAGTCCGGGAGTCCCGCTGTCGTAGAGCTTTACGCCCCTTAGACCGGTGACTTTGCGCCCATCACCTTTCGATGGTGGTAGCCTTTTTCGTCACTCAACGTCGACGCGGAGAGTTTTGCAAATTCCCGGCCATTGATCGCTTACGTCAAATGGACCATAGGAATCGGCACACGCTCTTGAAGCGCCACGAGTCGAGCCGTGGCAAGGCCGATCAGTGCGGAACCAAGGGCGATTGCATGCTGCCGCTTGGAGGTTCAGCCCGGCACAGTTTCCGTGTCCGTATCCCGACCGCTAGCGCACTCGAAACCCGGCTTTCCCACGAGCGGTCACTGCGGCAGCTGCTAACGGTGTGCGTCACGACCTGACGCGGAATGTCTCGACCGAAGTCGTGGCAGGGCAGTACCGGGTTTGCCCCGAAGCGGTGGAACTCGCGTTCGCTAAGATGCGATCCTGGGGCGGCCGGTAGCCACGGCAGTGAGCTCCGCCTCCAACAAGAGCTCCAAATCGAGCTCACTTCGACTGACGGTATCGCGGCGCTCCAATCGCACCTGTATCTCCACCGCACCCGCCGTGCGCGCACCCTCCACCGCCTGGCGTTCAGCCTCCGCCTGGGCCCACACCAGGGCCCCACCGATGTCCCCCAGCTGCTTCACGCCATTGCCGGAGTGCACCCGGCACAGGGTGTCGGACTCCGGAATGACCCTCGCCACGGCCCGCCAAACGACGCTGCCAACGACCGCGCCGACGGCGTTCGCTACCTCCCCAAAAGGCGGATGGTCGCACTCCGATTCCAGACGCGCCGCCGCCGGCGCCAGATATAGGGGAGCCGGGGCGCCGACGCCCACCACCGGAAGCTTCAACCGCAACCGCGGGGCGAGCAGCTCCGACTCCGGTTCGACACCCACCGCCTGTGCCAGCAGGCGGTCACCCACGGCGGAAGTCGGCACGCCAACCCCGGCATGGGCCAGGCCCGACAGCGCCAGGTAACGAGCGGCTTCTGCTTGAACAGTCTCCACAACCCGCTGCGCAAAGTGGAAACCACTGCTACCGGCGCCCCAGGCGCGCGCATGGAGGTCGGCGCCCAGAAGCGAGGCCTCGGAGGCCCAAGTCTGTTGAAGGTCCAGCACATGGGCTGCGTCGGTAGGCGTGAAGGCGCTGATTCCGACCGGCCCATTCGCTACCAAGCGCTCGAGAGGTCGCTCCAGGGAGGCGTCGGAGAGCAGCTGCGATAGCGGCCTCGGTCCGTTCGCCAAACGGTCCCAGAGCTTTCGCTGCTGTGCAGTAAGCCTCCGACCTGGAAGCTCAGGCCTGATTCGCAGGGCAAAGCGCGCCCCATGACGTGGCGTTGTCGAGGCGCTGGTCTGCTCGCGCAGCGTGTCGAGTGCAGCCGGAAACCGGTCGGCCAAGGCACACAGAGGCACGACTCTGCGGGGGCCGACCAGCAGCGCCCGGTTGTGACCAAGTTGAACCTCGCTGTCGCCCCCCAGGCAATAGCTGTGGACCCGGATGGCTCGCACCATGGTATGCCAGCCAGCGACCGTGGCGCCCTCCTCGCTTAGGGCGGGCTGCCCGTCGAGAACTATTGCCACATCGGTGGTGGTGCCGCCCATATCGGCCACCATTGCCCGCTCACGTCCACTGAGATGACGAGCCCCGGTAACGCTGGCCGCGGGGCCGGACAGGATGGTTTCCACCGGCGCCAGGCTGGCAACATCTTCGGATACCAGCGAACCGTCGCCCCTCACGACCATCAGTGGCGCAACCACACCGCGACTATCGAGAATGCGCCGCAGCGCCTCCATCAGGTCGGCAATCAATGGAATGAGGCGAGCGTTCAAGGCTGCGGTGAGTGCGCGCCGAGGCGCGTGGAGGGCGAAGCTCAAGTGATGGCCACAGCTGACGGGAAGCCCGCTGAGCTCTCGAACCAGGTGCATCACAGCCAGCTCGTGCTCCGGATTGCGGACGCCAAACTGCCCTGACACGGCGAAAGCGCCCACCAGCGGCGCGTACCGGGCTATAGCTTCACGTACTGCACTTTGGTCGAGCGGAGCCAGCTCCCGGCCGTGGGCATCGTGACCTCCGGCGATGAAGCATACCGGGTCGTCGCCGAGTGCCTGACGCAGTGATGCCCGCTCGAGGGCGCTGTCCTGGTAGCCAAGTAGGAGTAGGCAGATGGGGCTGCCTTGGCTCTCCACCAAGGCATTGGTGGCCAACGT
>CAZLYT010000613.1:0-6564 GCA_964563515.1 uncultured Candidatus Competibacteraceae bacterium
CTGGTCCGCGAGCGCGAAATCGGAGTGCAGCGCGGTGTTTCCTGCGGTCGCTCTGGGGGTCGGTTAGGGTGCACCGACGCGGCCGAAAGCGCGACAGCAGGCTAGGCACTAGATGGCGGAGAGGGTGGGATTCGAACCCACGAGGGGCTTGCACCCCCGCCGGTTTTCAAGACCGGTGCATTCAACCGCTCTGCCACCTCTCCGGAGGGCGCCCAATGTAACCAAAGTGTCCGTGGGGAACCAGATCAAGTAACAGTTGATCCCAGCGCTCTAACGAGGAACAATTCCCTACGTTTCGTGTCAACTAACATGCCTAGCCATCACAGGAGATGAGAGCAGCGATGACACCCAACGATCGCGTCATGTCTACCCGCGCACGGACCACCACCACCTCGGTGCTGTCCACCAACAAGGTCCTGCGCAACACTTATGCGCTGTTGTCGATGACGCTGCTGTTCAGCGGGCTCACGGCCGGCGCGGCCATCATGTCCAACGCCCCACCGATGAATCCGCTGCTGGTGCTGGTCGGATACTTCGGTCTGCTGTTCCTGACCCAGGCCGTGCGGAACAGCGTGTGGGGCCTGCCCTCAGTTTTCGCCCTGACTGGCTTCATGGGCTACACGTTGGGGCCCATCATCAACTTGTACTTGGGTCTGCCGAACGGCTCCTCGACGGTGATGACAGCCCTGGGCGGCACCGGCGTGATCTTCCTTGGGCTTTCGGCCTACGTGCTGACGAGCCGCAAGGACTTCAGCTGGATGGGCGGTATGCTCATGGTGGGTATCCTCACAGCCTTTGTGCTCGGGATTGGCGCCATGATCTTCAACCTGCCCGGCTTGTCGCTGGCAGTGTCGGCCCTGTTTATCTTGCTGATGTCAGGGCTGATCATGTACCAGACCAGCGAGATCATTCACGGCGGTGAGACCAACTACATCATGGCTACGGTCACGCTGTTCGTGTCGATTTACAACCTGTTCCTCAGCCTGTTGCAGATCCTTGGGATCTTTGGGGGCGACGAGTAACGGGCGAGATCGCTCGCTGCTGCGTTCGGCAGTCGACGCATACCAGGCGGGTCGCTTCGGCGATCCGCCTTTTTTTGGTCCCTGGATGCCAGGCTGTCGCTTCCGTTTGAGGGATATTTCGCCTAGCCCTGGCCGCGGCGCCGCTAACACCGCTCGCGATGTAGCGATGCCAGTCGCGATCGCGCGCGCAAGCGCGCCAGTTCTCCGCAACCAGAAAAGGGGCGCTTTCGTACCCCATCGCGGCGCATGCTTCTCTCATCTAACATCCCTCAGACCATTGTTTAGGCTGGATTTATTTTTCGCCCAGATTCGGCGTTCCCAGCTACTTGTAGGAGTGACGTACGTCGCGAAGGCGCGCGCAGCGCGCCCTGTTCTGGCCCCGGAAAGGCCGGCGCGCTGCGCGCGCCATCGCCACTGACATGGCTTCTGTGTTGAAGGTTTTTTCCAACCCCGAAACATAACCCACGCGTCTCGGGGTTGGGCAGGTCAATCCATTATGTTTACAGCTGGAATGCTGTTAGCTCCGCGAAAGCGCACGGCCGGAGGCTGGACGGAAGCTCCTACCGAGAGCCAACAAGGGGACAATGGGTGCCAATGAAATTACAGGCTAGACAATGACCTGGGGGATGGCGGCTGGGAACGTCTGCAGGCGCGATCGTGGGACCGAATCGGTGAAGGCATCGCGCCTGGAGGCGCTCCTACATCGAGAAGATCAGTGGCCTATGGGATGGTGAGGTGGAGAGGCGTGGCACGATGGAGTATGCCATTCGAGCTCACTGCGCCTGACCTGACTGGGCGCGCTCACACGCGCCATCGCAACTGACGTCGCTTCGACCTGAGAAAGGGGCGGTCGGCTGCGCAACAACGCGCTGCTGGTGGCGGGCCAACAGTGCCTATCAACCCTCAACCGCTAGTGCTTCCGGTTTCGTAAAGGCGACGAAACGCTTCCCCGCCGCTGGCTAGCGCCGCGTGGTCACCTTGCTCCACAATGCGGCCCCCCTCGAACACGCAGATCCGATCGGCTCGGCGGACCGCGCTCAGCCGGTGGGCGACTATGATGACGGTGCGCCCCTGCAGAATGGCATCAAGGGCTTCGTGCACTTTTGCCTCGGTGCCAGCATCGAGCGCTGAAGTGGCCTCGTCCAGGATGACGACGTTGGGCGCATCTAGGGCCAACCTGGCGATGGCGAGCCGCTGCCTTTGGCCGCCCGATAGGCGCACGCCATCCCGCCCCAGCACCGCATCCAGGCCTCCCGACAACGCTTCGACCACCTCCGCCAGCTGTGCGATCCGGAGTGCCCGCCAGAGCTCGCTATCTCCGTGCTGCCGCCCGAGGGCCAGATTCTCTCGTACGGTGGCATTGAAGATCGCGGGGTGCTGCAGCACGGTTCCCACATTGTTTCTGACCACGTCCAGGCCGATTTCACTGACCGGTACGCCACCGAAGTAGAGCATGCCGGATTGCGGCGGATATAAGCCCAGAAGTATCTGCACCAGGGTCGTCTTGCCAGCTCCGCTTGCCCCGACAACCGCTACCCGCTCTCCTGCCGCCACTTCCAGATTCAAGCCATTGAGCACCGATTGGCCGAGGCCGTAAGCAAAATGAACGTTCTCGAGGCGAAGCGATACGCCGGACTCTCCCGCAAACGGATTCCGGCGGTGTGGGTAACGCGGCTCCAGCGCGAGGCTGCTCAAGTCCGACAACCGCTCCAACGCGGCGCTGGCGCTGTGGTACGAGTACTGGATGCTCAACGCTTCCTGCACCGGCCCCATCATGAACCAGAGGTAGCCGAACACCGCGAACATCTGGCCAATGCTCAGGTCCGAGAACACCACCATGAGCATGGCGGCGGCGCGGAAGACCTCGACCCCAAACAAGAACACCAGGAATGACAATCGGTTTGAAGCCTCGTTCTTCCAGGCGAAGTTGGCCGAGTGGTCGCGTACTGCCCGTGCCCGCGCTACCAGGCCCGCTACGTAGTGTCGCTCCCGGTTGCCCGCCCGGATCTGGTGCATGGCCTCCAGGGTTTCGCTGAGCGCTTCCTGGAACAGCTCATAGGCGTGGTTTTGCCGTCGCTTCAGCTGCTTGACGCGGCGCCCCAGCGCAGTGCTGAGGTAAATCACCGCCGGATTGGCCAGCAGGATGAAGAGTGCAAGCTGCCAGTGCATCCACAGGAGCACTGCGGCAGTTCCTGCAATGCTGAGTACCGCGACCACGAAGCGACCCGCGGTAATGGCGACGAACTCATCGACGGTGTCCAGGTCGGTGACCAGTCTGGAGGCTACCGTGCCGCTGCCGAGGGTCTCGTACTCGGCCATCGAGACCCGACCCAGTCGACGCAGCAACTGACGGCGGATGCGAAAGCTCACATCCTTGCCAACAATGGCGAGCTTGCGCACCTGCCAGATGCCGAGCGCCTGGGAGCCCAGCCGGAGCACTAGCGTCACTACCAGTAAGCACAGGATGTACAGCAGGGGCCCATGCCAGTGCGCCGGAAACAAGTTGTCGACGGCTGCGACGGCGGGACCCGGTTGGTTCAGCAGCACTTCGTCTACCAATAACGGCATGACCAGCGGTATCGGCACTGCCAGGGCAGCCGCCAACAACGCCGCCACATTGGCGACGATCAAAGTGCCCCGGTGACGACTGGCCACCGCGAGCACCGTGTCCCAACTGATCCCGCCCTGGATGTCGGCGCGGCGGTCCACGGCATTATCGACCGCGTTGGCGGCCGCCCTCGGCCGGAGGCGAGCGCTCACCGTTGCCGCCACCCTCCTTTGGCGGTGGGCATCCGCCATTTCAGTCATGCGGCCGGTTTTGCTCGAACGCGGCGAGCTTGTCCGCCGAGGCTTCGGTCTGATACTTGGACTTCCACTCCTCGAAGGGCATGCCGTAGACGAGCTCGCGAGCCTCGTCGTAGGTGATCGCCTCTCCGCGCTGCTCGAGTTCCGCCCGATACCACTTCGACAGGCAGTTGCGGCAGAATCCAGCGAGGTTCATGAGGTCGATGTTCTGCACATCGGTGCGCTCCCGAAGATGCGCCACCAGGCGGCGGAAAACTGCCGCCTCGACCTCCAATCGAGTCTGATCTTGCACTGGTTTGTCCTCCAATCTCCGTTTCACCTGCTGCCCTGCAACACATGGCCCACGGGTGACGATTATAATGCCGGCCGATGGCATAAACCCTGCTGCCGCCACGGCCTGGGTTCCCCGACATCAACATATGGAATGCTATGCGCAGCATTGAAGAAGTCACTGTCACCGTTGTTGGCCTGGGCTATGTGGGCCTGCCATTGGCGGTAGCTTTCGGTCGCAGCCTGAATACCTTGGGCTTTGATATCAACCGAAACCGGATCGAGGAGCTGCTCGAGGGGCGAGACCGCACGCTCGAGCTGAGGCCCCAGGAGCTCGCGCAGGCGAGACTCCTCAGCTTCAGCTTCGATCCAGAGGCACTGCGCAACCGGGACGTCTACGTCATCACCGTCCCCACGCCTATCGACGGGCACAAGCGTCCCGACCTGGGTCCGCTCGAGTCGGCCTCGCGGACTGTTGGCCGCGCCCTCGGACCAGGGGCTGTGGTGGTTTACGAATCCACCGTCTATCCGGGAGCGACCGAGGAGGTTTGCGTGCCCCTGTTGGAAGCGGAGTCAGGGCTCAAGTTCAACCAAGATTTCTTCGTCGGCTATAGCCCGGAACGCATCAATCCCGGCGACCACGAGCACCGGGTCGACACCATCGTCAAGGTCACCTCGGGTTCTACACCGGACACCGCCGAGTTCGTCGACGCGTTGTATCGCCGAGTGGTAACCGCAGGCACCCATCTGGCACCCAGTATCAAGGTGGCTGAGGCCGCAAAGGTCATCGAGAACACCCAGCGCGACGTGAACATCGCCCTGATCAACGAGCTCGCCATGATCTTCCGACGCCTCGACATCGACACCGAAGCGGTGCTGCAGGCGGCCGGGACCAAATGGAACTTCCTCGGTTTTCGGCCCGGCTTGGTGGGCGGACACTGCATCGGAGTGGATCCGTATTACTTGACCCACAAGGCCGAGGAGATTGGCTATCACCCGGAAATGATCCTGGCCGGACGACGAATCAACGACAACATGGGCTTGTACGTGGCCGGTGAGCTGGTCAAGCTGATGACCCGGCGTCGCATCCACGTTGCAGGATCCAGGGTCCTGGTCTTGGGGCTCGCCTTCAAGGAGAACTGCCCGGATCTTCGCAACACCCGCGTCGTCGACGTGGTCCGGGAGCTGGAGAGCTTTGGTGCTCACGTGGACGTTCATGATCCGTGGGTGGACGAGGCTGAGGCCGAGACTGAGCTCGGCATTCGTCCGCTGCAGGCACCCGAGCCCGGCAGCTACGACGCGATCATGGTGGCGGTCGCGCACGACTGCTTCAAGCAAGCCGGGGAACAGGCTCTGCGCGCCTACGGCCGCGTTGGGGCGGTGCTCTACGACTTGAAGTACGTGCTTCCCCACACAGTGGCCGACCTGCGACTTTGAGGGTGCACTTGCATCGGCGGCGATGGGGCGCGCGCGCCGAAGGCCGTCCCCCGGAATCGGATCTGATTTGATAACGACGGAGGTCACATGAAGGTACTGGTCACCGGCGCAGCCGGTTTCATCGGCTATTCGCTGTGTCAGCGTCTGCTGGATCGTGGCGACTCGGTGATGGGTATCGACAACCTCAATGATTACTACGACGTCACCTTGAAGGAGGCGCGTCTCACCAGGCTCACCTCCCGCGGCAATTTCCTTTTTCAGCGCCTGGATCTGTCCGACCGTGAGGGCATGAACGATCTGTTCGAGCGGGAAGGATTCGAACGCGTGGTGAACCTGGCGGCCCAGGCCGGTGTGCGCTATTCGCTGGAGAACCCTTATGCCTACGTGGAAAGCAACCTGGTCGGCTTCCTGAACGTACTCGAAGGATGCCGGTATACCAATGTCGAGCACCTGATCTATGCCTCATCCAGCTCGGTCTACGGCGCCAACGCCACCATGCCCTTCTCGGTCCACGACAACGTGGATCACCCTCTGTCCATGTATGCGGCCAGCAAGAAGGCCAATGAGCTGATGGCCCATACCTACTCGAATCTATATGGCCTGCCCACGACGGGGCTGCGTTTTTTCACCGTCTATGGTCCTTGGGGCCGACCAGACATGGCGCTGTTCATCTTCACGCGCAAGATCCTGGCCGGTGAGCCCATCGACGTCTTCAACTACGGCAAGCACCGCCGCGACTTCACTTACATCGACGACATCGTCGAGGGCGTGATCAGGGTGCTGGATCAGGTGGCGACCCCCAATCCGAACTGGTCTGGTTTGGCACCCGACCCGGGCACCAGCCGCGCCCCGTATCGCCTCTACAACATTGGCAATCATCAGCCGGTGGAGTTGGAGCGCTACATCGCCGTACTGGAGGAGTACCTGGGCCGCAAGGCAGAACGCAACTTGCTTCCGCTGCAACCGGGAGACGTGCCCGACACCTACGCGGATGTCACCGACCTCATCGCCGCCGTCGACTACCAGCCCA
>CAZLYT010000614.1:0-6070 GCA_964563515.1 uncultured Candidatus Competibacteraceae bacterium
GCCGGACCAGCAGTTCGCCAACCTCTACTGGTTCCGCAAGGACTGGTTCGACGACCCCGACCTGAAGGCGCAGTTCAAGGAGAAGTACGGCTCCGAGCTCGGCGTGCCGGTCAACTGGTCGGCCTATGAGGACATCGCGCAGTTCTTCTCCGAGGACGTGCGTGAGATCGACGGCGTCCGCATCTATGGCCACATGGATTATGGCAAGCGCGCGCCCGACCTCGGTTGGCGCATGACCGACGCCTGGCTGTCGATGGCGGGCGTCGGAAGTCAGGGCGAGCCCAATGGCGTGCCGATCGACGAATGGGGCATTCGCATGGAGGAGGGCTCCTGCAACCCGGCCGGCTCCAGCGTCGGCCGCGGCGGTGAGGCCAACGGCCCAGCGGCAGTCTATGCCATCGCCAAATGGGACGAGTGGCTGCGCAAATACGCGCCTCCCGGTGCGGCGAGCTACGACTTCTATCAGTCTCTGCCCGCTCTCTCCCAGGGCAACGTCGCGCAGCAGATCTTCTGGTACACCGCCTTCGTTTCCGACATGGTCAAGCCTCGTTCCGAGGGCAACAACACCGTTAGCGAGGAGGGCGACCTGCTCTGGCGGATGGCGCCCAGCCCCCATGGGCCCTACTGGAAGGAAGGGCAGAAGGTCGGCTATCAGGACGCCGGCTCCTGGACCATCCTGAAATCGACGCCGACGGACCGCGCCAAGGCCGCCTGGCTCTATGCCCAGTTCGTGACCTCGAAGACGGTGGACACCAAGAAGAGCCACGTGGGCCTTACCTTCATCCGCGACTCTTCGGTGCGGCACGAGAGCTTCACCGAGCGCGGGCCAATGCTCGGCGGTCTGATCGAGTTCTACCGCTCGCCAGACCGGGTGCGCTGGTCGCCGACCGGCATCAACGTGCCGGACTATCCGAAGCTCGCCCAGATCTGGTGGCAGCAGATCGGTGACGTGAATTCGGGCGCCTTCACCCCGCAGGAGGCGATGGACCGCTTGGCTCAAGAGATGGACACCACCATGGCCCGCATGCAGCAGGCTGACGAGGCCGCCAGCGTCTATGGTGGTTGCGGGCCACGGCTGAACGAGCCGAAGGATCCGTCGGAGTGGCTCGGCAAGCCCGACGGGCCGAAGGCCAAGCTCGAGAACGAGAAGCCATCGGGCGAGACCGTCGACTACGACGAGCTCGTCAAGCGCTGGGCCGAGGCCTCTAGCTGACGCCTGTCTAACAGCGGCCGCTGGGGATGCTTTCCCCGGCGGCTTACTTGCGGGCGTATTCTACGGACGAGGCCGCCGCAATGAGCCTTGAGTTGAGGCGCGTCACCAAGCGCGTCGGCGCCGAGACGCATATTCACGAGACCACCCTGACATTGGCGACCGAGGGCTTCAACGTGCTGCTCGGCGCAACCAACGCTGGCAAGTCCACGCTCATCAAGCTGATGGCAGGGCTCGAGCAGCCGACCACCGGCGAGATCTGGTTCCGCGGTAACAACGTCACCGGCATAGCCCCGCGCCGGCGCAACGTGAGCCTGGTTCATCAATTCTTCATCAACTATCCCAACATGACGGTGTTCGACAACATTGCCTCGCCGCTGCGGGTTGCAAGGATTGCACGTGGCGAGATCGAGCGCCGCGTGGCGGAGACGGCGGAGCTCCTGCATCTGACACCAATGCTCCGTCGGCGGCCGCAGGAGCTCTCGGGTGGCCAGCAGCAGCGCACGGCGCTGGCCCGGGCCATCGTCAAGGACAGTGACCTGGTGCTGCTCGACGAGCCGCTGGCCAATCTCGATTACAAGCTGCGCGAGGAGCTGCGCGACCAGTTACCCCTGTTGTTCGCCGGCCGCGGTGCGATCGTGGTCTATGCCACCTCGGAGCCGTCGGAGGCGCTGATGCTCGGTGGCCATACGGCGACGCTCTACGAGGGACAGATTACCCAGTTCGGGCCGACCCAGGACTGCTACCGCTCGCCGCTCGATCTGACCACGGCGAGGGTTTTCTCCGATCCGCCGATCAATGCAGCCACGGTCGAGAAGCGAGGGTCTGAGATCACCCTGCTCGACGGTGTGCGTTGGCCGGCACGGGGTGCGGCACGGAAGATGCCCGACGGAACCTACACCCTCGGCCTGCGGCCGCACTTCGTCACGCCGGCGCGGAGCAGTTCCCATCAGGTGCCGCTCAGGGGCATCGTGCAGATCACCGAGCTCTCGGGCTCCGAGAGTGTGGCGCATTTCCAGGTCGGCGACCGGATCTGGGTTGCGCAGTCGAATGGGGTGCATCCCTATCGCGTGGGTGACAAACAGGACTTCTTCCTCGACGTTCGACGCGGGCTCTATTTTGCCGCCGATGGGCGAAGGGTCGCCTGATGGCCAGGATCGGCCTGAAGGCGCTGCGCCACAGCTACCTGCCGAATCCCAAAGAGCCCGACGACTACGCGCTGAAAGAAATCAACATCGACTGGGAGGATGGGGGTGCTTATGCGTTGCTCGGCCCTTCCGGGTGCGGCAAGTCGACGCTGCTCAATATCATCTCCGGGCTGTTGGTACCGAGCGAGGGCGTGGTGCTGTTCAATGGGCGCGACGTTACTCAGCTAGCCCCCACCGAACGCAACATCGCCCAGGTGTTCCAGTTTCCGGTCATCTACGACACGATGACGGTCTACGACAATCTCGCTTTCCCGCTCCGTAATCGCGGAGTTGAGTCCGCCGCCGTCGATGCTCGTGTGCGCGAGATTGCCGAGATGCTGGAGCTTACGGACATGCTCGGCCGCCGGGCTTCGGGGCTCACCGCCGACGGCAAGCAGAAGATTTCCATGGGTCGCGGACTGGTGCGCGAGGATGTCAACGTCATCATGTTCGACGAGCCGTTGACCGTGATCGACCCCCATCTGAAGTGGGAGCTGCGCTCGAAGCTCAAGGAACTTCACCAGCGGGTCGGAGCGACCATGATCTACGTCACCCACGACCAGACTGAGGCCCTGACCTTCGCCGATCAAGTGGTGGTGATGCAGGAAGGTGAGGTGGTGCAGATAGGCACCCCGGTGGATTTGTTCGAGCGGCCCGCGCACACCTTCGTCGGCCATTTTATCGGCTCACCCGGAATGAACATTCTGCCCTGTGTGCTGCACGAGGGTGCGGCCTATTTCGATGGCACGCGGGTCGAGACCGTCAATCGCGCCACGGGCAGGGCACGCAGCGAGATCGGCGTTCGCCCTGAGTTTGTCACGATTGCCGACGCAGGGATTCCGGCCGAGCTGATCCGGTTCGCTGATGTCGGACGCTACCGCGTCGTCCAGGCGAGGGCCGGCGGGCACCTTGTCAACGCGCTCCTGACCGAGGAGCAGCCGGTGGAGCTCGGCGCCGCACACTTGGTCTTTGATCCCACCCAGACGCGGATCTACATCGACGGATGGCTGGCGGAGGGCGAGGTATGAAGACCGAGAATCAACGCGGCTGGTGGTTCGTCGTGCCCGTTCTCCTGCTGGTCGCCTTCAACGCCGTGGTGCCATTGATGACGGTGGTCAACTACTCGGTGCAGGAGACATTCGGCAACAACGTCTTCTTCTGGCATGGCGTCGGTTGGTTCGAGGACGTGCTGCGCTCGCCCCGTTTCCAGGCTGCGCTCGCTCGCCAACTGCTCTTCACCGCGATGATCCTCGCAATCGAAGTGCCGCTCGGGGTCATCATCGCGCTGGCGATGCCACGGAAGGGGCCGTGGGTGCCGGTCTGCCTGGTGCTGGTGGCGCTGCCGCTGTTAATCCCGTGGAACGTGGTCGGGGCTATGTGGAACATCTTCGCGCTGCCCGACATCGGGCTGCTTGGCTACGGCCTGAACTGGCTCGGCTTCGACTACAACTACACCCAGCAGCCGATCGCGGCCTGGTTCACCATGGTGCTAATGGACGTGTGGCACTGGACCTCCCTGGTGGTCCTGCTCGCCTATGCCGGCCTCATCTCCATCCCCGACGCCTATTACCAAGCGGCCAAGATTGACGGGGCGCGGCCCTGGGCCGTGTTTCGCCATATCCAGCTGCCCAAGATGAACCGGGTGCTGACCATCGCGATCCTGCTGCGCTTCATGGATTCCTTCATGATCTACACCGAACCCTCGGTGCTCACCGGCGGCGGCCCCGGCAACTCCACGACGCTGCTGTCGATCGACCTGGTCAAGATCGCGCTGGGCCAGTTCGACCTCGGGCCGGCAGCGGCGATGTCGCTGATCTACTTCGTGATAACGTTGCTGGTCTCGTGGGTGTTCTATACCGTGATGACCCGCGACGAGCCCAACTGAGAGGCCGACGATGAGCCGTCTCCGACCGATTATCGTCATCCTCTACATCCTTTTTCTGATGCTGCCGATCTACTGGCTCATCACCATGTCGTTCAAAACGACCAACGAGATCCTCGGCGGCTTCTCGCCCTGGCCACAGCAGTTCACCCTCGACAACTACCAAGTGATCTTCACCGATCCGACCTGGTACTGGGGCTACTTCAACTCCCTGATCTACGTCACCATGAACACGGTGATTTCAGTACTTGCGGCCCTGCCGGCGGCCTATGCGTTCTCCCGCTACCGCTTCGTCGGCGACAAGCATCTGTTCTTCTGGCTGCTCACCAACCGCATGGCGCCACCCGCCGTGTTTGCACTGCCGTTCTTCCAGCTTTACTCGGCGGTTGGGCTCTTCGACACTCACATCGCGGTGGCGTTGGCGCATTGTCTCTTCAACATTCCGCTTGCGGTCTGGATCCTCGAGGGTTTCATGTCCTCAGTGCCCAAGGAGCTCGACGAGACGGCCTATGTGGACGGCTACTCCTTCCCGCACTTCTTCTTGCGTATCTTCGTGCCCAACATCAGCGCCGGTATCGGTGTCGCGGCCTTTTTTTGCTTCATGTTCTCCTGGGTCGAGCTCTTACTCGCCAAGACCCTGACGGCGGTGGCGGCGAAGCCGATTGCCGCCACTATGACGCGAACCGCCTCCAGCGCGGGTTACGAGCTGGGGCTGTTGGCCGCAGCGGGGTGCCTGACGATCATTCCCGGCGCCTTCGTGATCTATTTCGTGCGCAACTACATTGCCAAGGGCTTCGCGCTCGGTCGGGTCTGAGGGGGAGGAGGGCATGAACCTCGGATGGATGGCCTGGACGGGACCGACGGCGGCCTTCTTCGTGTTCGTGTTCGGCTGCATCGCGCTGATGGGCGTGCTGGAATGGCGCGCCCCAGGCGGATCGCCGCGGCGCGGCCTGCTCGGCCTCGAGACCACCCGCGGTGACCGGCTTTTCATCTCGCTGCTGGGCTCCGTCTACATCTTCCTCGCCTGGCTCGGGCTGTTCTCGACCCCGCTCTGGGGTGCGCTCATCATCGCTGCGCTGTGGACCACCTTCGTGTTCTGGAAGGTCTGAGTGAGGCGTTAACGGTACGCGGCTCGCACGGATTAATCGGCGTCTCCTTCAAGGCGCCGCCTAGAGAGCTGCCCTGATTTCGAAGTCGGCGAGATCCAGCCCAATGAACCAACTATCCAACCGCAGCGCCGGGGTGCACCGCGCCCTGCTACTTCGCCTCGCCGTGGCAGCGACGGTGCTGTCGCTGGTGACCGGTGGCATCGCGTACCTGGTGGAGCGTCGGGCGCTGGCTGCGAATATCACCGAGCGTACCAGGCTCGGCGTAGAGCTCCTGAAAGCCGAGTATCGGCGTGTCATTCAGGGCGGCGCGGCGGCCGGAAGTGACGCCGCCCAGCGTGCCCTGGAATCCTTGTCCCAGTCGCTGCCCAGAGCGCAATTCGGGCACTTCGTGGTGGTCGTCATCGAGGACCCGCAGGGTCGCGAGCTGGCGAGTCTGGCCGATGGCACCAGCCCCGTCGCGACCCGGGTGCCAGAGCTCTTCGATGGCGGCTCTATGCAGCGGCCTGCAAGCGGCACCGAGCTGGGCGCTCCGGTGCGTGTGGACGACCTCACCCTGATTCCCGTGGCGGCTAAGATTGTCGACGAGTCGGCCGCACCCGTCGCCTACCTCAATGGGCTGTTTCAGGTGTCGCCGGCGACATTGCAGGCGGTGAATCGAGGCGTCTGGACCCGCGTGCTCGCG
>CAZLYT010000615.1:0-5846 GCA_964563515.1 uncultured Candidatus Competibacteraceae bacterium
CCGTCCGTGTCCCCCTCGGTGGCAGCAGGCCCTTGGAGGACCTGGAGGCCAAAGAGCTGATCCGTCACATAGACGAAATCCCCCGACGTGATCACTTGTAACGCTTCACTCGGGGTTGGCACGAATCCGACGCGTCGGATCGCCTCCGGGTCTCGGATGTCAAGGGCTTCAAGGCCGAAGAAGCCGCGGGCGACATAGGCAAAGGGGGGCGCAACGGCGAGGCCCCTGGAGAATAGAGATAGTTGAGGCTTGGTGGTGATCTGAATGCGCCCTTGCCGTCGCGGACGAGCGGGGTTGCTCAGATCAATCACCACCAAGTAATCGCTGGGCTCTGCTGTCGCTTGCCCTTGCGTCTCGACCACATACAGCTGGTCGCCCTCGGTGACGAGGGTGGAGGTGAGCGTGACGTCGAGGTCATCCTGTGGATCGGGGTCGCCCAACGTATGGACTAAAGTCGGCAAGGTGGGATCGCTGAGATCGAACGTCAACAGGCCGGTGGTTTCGGCTGCCACATAGAGAAAATTGTTTACAACCGTAATCCCAGTTGGGTTTCCGGTAGGCAGGGGCATGGTATTGATGAGTTGGGGCTGAGTCGGCTCTTGGACATCGACGATATACAGGGAGGCGAGTGTACTGCCGCTGAGGGTATTCGACAGGGCATAGACGATATGGTTTTGAACGGCTAAATCCCTGATCGAATGTCCCTGAACATCACCCGGAAAGTTGAGGATGGAGCGAATCACATCGGCCGTCCTGTCTCCATCGTTATCGGCGGCGAAGTCCGGATGCCGGGGATCGGTGATATCGACTATATAGAGTTTGGCCGGAAACCCGATGCCCAGATAAGCCCAGGAGTCACGAATGGTTAGACTACTTACTAATTCATCTTCTTCGTTCCCAACTGCATCAGAAGGGGGGAGGGTATGGAGATGGACGGGCTGGGCCGGATTACGGATATCAAGGACCAACAAGCCGGTAAAACGATCGGCCACCAATATGAGGTCGTCATCCGCGATCGCGAGGTCACGCGGAACATCCGGGGTGTCGAGTTCACCGACAATCGAGAAAAATTGTACCGGCCGCGTGCCAGGCAGATCGGGCGAGTGCACCTGGACGACCAAATCCGCCTCGCTCGGGCCCACTTGTACGCGAATTTCGGCCTGCCCCCGAGTGTCCGTGACAATTGCCGTTTCCAGAATGCTCCCTTCACCTTGGAGAATATCGGCCGTCAGAGGTTCCTGAGTGATGGGATTGCCAAATTGATCCTCCAGCCGCACCACCAACGGCTCGGGCAACTCCTCGCCCGGCTGCGCTTGCTGATTATTGCCCGATACGGGCAGTAAAAATACCCGGGTGGCATCGGGTCCAGTGCGGGCATAGACTACGGTGCAGGCGTGCCGCACTCCCCCACTGAGGTTCTCGATCACCGTGCCATCGGCACTCACCCGACCCAGCCCCAAGGGCGTGTACGTTCCCGTGGTCTCGTCCAGGCACAGCAAGACGAGCAGGTCTCCGGGCGATAGCTGCCCCACATTGGGGAGCGTCAGGCGGGCCGGGGTGGTGAAGCTTAACCCCGGCGGCTCCATCTCGGCTGCCACCATCCCCGTGAAGCCCGAGGGCAACGGACGGGGCAGGGCTGGCAGCGGCAGCAAGGTGAGCCCAATGGCCGCGGCGGCGCCCTCCGGGAATTGCGCCGTTTGCGGTGGGATGTCTAAAGCAGCACCCGGGACCTCGGGAAAGGTCACGACCCCGCCCTGGGCTATATTCACGGGCTGAGGTGGGGCCACCGGCTCCAGGACAATGGGCGCCAGCTCCTGCATCCCCTCCCGCACCGTGACCTCGCGGAACACCGGGGCAAAGGTCCCTGACAGGGCCTGCCGACCCTCGGCTTGAAGCAAATATGTTCCCAGTGGAATCCCGCCGACCCGAAACCGGCCCTGGGCATCCGTCACCGTCTGCACCGAGGTGCCATGGACGAGAACCGTGGCCCCTTCCACCGGCTGGTCGGCGGTGTTCTGGACGACACCGGTGATCTGGCCGCTCCGGGCCTGGATGCGGAACAAGCCCCCATCGGTGGCCACCCATGCCGCGCCGTCCCGGTTCACGGCCACGTCCCGTGCCGGAAGTGCCAGGCCATCGAGGGCGGTGAACGTCGTGATTGTCTGACCATTCGACTCAATCCGACTGACCCCATCGTCGGTGGCGGCCCAGACCGACCCGTCGGGTCCCACCGCCAGACTGAAGACAATATTGCTGGCCAAGCCGTCGAGCCGGGTCAGATGCAGCGTTTGTTCCACCGTGCCATTGCGGGCCTCCACGCGGCGTATCCCCCCACCGAGTGTGCCCACCCACAGGTGTCCCTGGTCATCTTCAGCGAGACTGAAAATGAGGTCTTCTTTGACCAACGCACTGCCAAAGGCCTCCACAAACGACACCTCACCCAGAGCCACACTCTCGACCGGGCGGGCCTCGAAGATCGCTTGCGCCACCTCCTGGAAGAACGCTTCCAGAGTGGCCGCATCGCCCTGAAACGACAGCGCCGCATCAAAGGGCACCCGGGTCAACTCCCCGTCCTGAAGGCGCCCGAGACCCAAGACACTGCCGATCCATAGAGCACCGTTTCGACTGACCTCTAACGCGGGCACGGTATTGGCTGGCAACTGGCCCGACTCACGGCGCAGGATGGGGCCGTAGTGGACTTCTACCCCCGTGGCCGGGCACTGCCCCTCCCGAAACACGTCCGTGACCCGGCCCACCCCGGCATCCGAGCTTAACAGCCAGATGCCATCCCCGAGTGCGGCGACCGCTCGGGTGCTCACACTCGGCTGACCCGTGGCCGTCTGGAAGGGGTAGGGGGCATCGAGCACGTTCACCGTTTGGCACAACACCCCCTGGTCCTGCACAATCACCCCCACTGCGACTCGGGGAAAAGACCACGCCGTGCAGACGACCCAACGCGTCCAGCGTGAGGTCTTCGAGGCGACCGGCCGGATCGCTGAGCAGCGGCCGGATGAGGGTGGCCTGAGAGGCTCCGGGCGCCACCTGGTAGAGATTGGCCCCGCGGTCCCCTCCCGTCCACACCGTGCCGTCCGGACCCAGGGTGAGGGCTAACAAACGCGTCCCCCCCGTCCCGGGGATCGACTCCACCACGCGATCGTCCATGCGTCGGGCACGGTAGGGATGGAGCACCTCCAGCACCTCACCGTTGGTGTCGTACAGCCGAACCGCTAACGTGGGAACTCGGTCCGAGGCAATAAAGCTGCCTGCAAAGCCCGCGGCGGTGGCCTGCAACCCCTGCACCTCGCCGGTGCTGGGCTCGACGACCTCCACCCGACCCCGGGCAAAGCGAGCCGGCAACGCAGTCACCGTGACCCGACTGCGAACATCGGCTTGCATTTGCCCCTGAGTGTGAATGGCCACCAGGGGGCCGTCGCGCTGTACCCCCTGGATGCGAAACCGCACGGCTTCTGCCGTCGCCGTGCGCTGGAGGGCAAACGTGGTGTGGTACACGCGGCTGCGATGGTCGAGAAACAGGGGATCGGCTGTACTTTCGACTTCGATAAACGTCACCTGCGTGCGGTCAGGGGCCACTTGAATCGTGTCAGGCAGAATCGCATGATGGGTCACGGTCTGGCCGCGAAACGTGGTGCTGAGGGTCTGGCGAAACGCGGCCAGCTCAGAAAACGTCCCGTGGGTTGCCTGGGGGGCCGTTGCAGCAGCGTCGGGTTCTGGCTGGAGCAGGGCTTGCAGGCGATCGATGTCCTCGTGTTGCAGGGCCTGGCCGTAGAGCTGGAGGAGGTTGTCGACGGCTTGCTGTTCCACGCGGGGACCGGGCGTAATTGGCGTCGATAGCATGTCGTTGTCGCCACTCGGCTCACAGCCCACCAGGAGTATAGCCAGCCCTAGCACGAGGGCCAATCCCAAAAGCCTAGATGTCTGTTTCATAAATTCGTTGCCAGCTACCGTAGGGGCGCAGCATGCTGCGCCCCTACCCCCAGAGGGCCATGTCAGCATGCCGAAATGGCATCTCCATGGCCGTAATCCTCAAAAATGATAAATCACCGACGCGAAGATGTTATGCTGATACACGGTGGTATCTGTAGCCTCACTTTCCACCGTTCCGGTGCGGAACTGGTAGGCCAGGTCGAACACAAACTTCTGGACGGTGATGCCGCTGCCCAGGGAGAAGCCGAAAAAGTCGTCCGTGCCATGGTCGCCCGGTCCCGGATCGTAGAAGAATCCGGCTCGGAATGGGAGCAACAGGTTGCGTTTAATCCACAGGTATTCCGCGCCCAAACGCACGCTGGTGGTATCATCGGATTCCCCTTGCAGGACAGCCGTTCCCTTGCCAGAGGGAGCCCCGTTCTCGACCAGCAGCACGTCGTCCCGCGTGGATTCTTCTAATTCGAAATCCGACCAGTGCACCCGGGAGACGTCGAGCGATACGGTCAGGTGGTCGGAGAGACGAGCGGCAAGTCTGAGGCCATAAGACATGGGCATATCCAGGTCGAGTTTTTCTTTGAAGCTCAGCTGCGTGGTCACGGGCGCCGAGCCGTCCTGCAGCTCTACTGTCAGGGTCGAGGCATGCTTGCGGGTCAAATCCGCCGTAAAAGGGCTCCGAAAGACGCCGCCCAGGGTGAAGATGCGGTTGATTGTCTAGAGAAACCCGAGGGTGACGTTAAATCCCTCGAAGTCATACTCCTCGTCGATGCGGCCGAGGGAGCGAAACGGCACGGCATTCGGCCCGCTGGCCACAAACCCTGAGCCCTGCACCGTGACGTCCTGTTTCCAACCGTTGTCGAAGAGATCGGGCCAGATATTGAACGCCACGCCGACGGAGAAGGCGGGCGTGATCTGCACGGCCACGGCCGGGGGAGATCGTCCACAGCCCACCGTCCTGATTCGCACTGACTCGTTGGACGCCATCGAGGGTTGTAAACTCGGAGATGACATCGGTTTGGCCGTGCAGGTCAAAGAGGCGCTGCACGTTGAGAGACACCACCACATTGCGCCGCAAGAATTCGAACGGATACACCACACTGAGGTAGTTGAGATTGAGACTGTCGATGGTCTGGCCGTCAATGGCGACGCCGGGCTGCGTGACCTCCTGGTCTTCGAGGCGAAGGACATACGACCCCACAATCGAGAACCCGGGCTGCTGCAATTGCGTCAGTCCGCCCGGGTTCCACGACGCCGCGGTGGCATCATCGGCCACCGCGATGAAGGCAAAGCCTTTACCGGCAGCGCGAGCGCCCGACCCGACGGGATTGGGTGAGGTGGCAAAATTGAGGGACGGTGGTAGAGAAATCCCCAGGTCCAGCGGATTGCCCTGGGCCATCACCACGCCAGGCAGGGTACAGCTGATCGCCATGAGCCACAGCACTGGACGTACAAAACGCATGCGAAGGGTACTCCTTTATTTCGTAATCACCCGATCGGACTCGTGCACCTTCCCCTGCTCATTGGACGGCAGTAACACCGCTTCCGACAGATCCGCGGTCACGGCCACGATCTGGGCCTCTCCCAAGACCGTGTCCGGTTTGTGCAGGGTGCGCCCGGTACGGGGATGTTTGAGCGTCTGGCCCGAGCGGAACACGATGAGCTTCATATAGCGCTTAATCCCATGACTTTCAGCCAGATCGGTGGTGACACGCTTGCCCTCGGTTTCCAGGATAAAGCCCTCATGCATGGGAAAGTGTCGACGGAATTTCCACGCCAGACCCGCCATCAGCGTCTGCATCGTTCGCGGCGTGAGGTCCTCGCCGTACACGTCTTCGGCAGCCAGGACCACCGCGCTGTCCACATCGACCATGACCCAGCCGCTCAAGCGCTTTCCCATCCCCGCG
>CAZLYT010000616.1:0-1800 GCA_964563515.1 uncultured Candidatus Competibacteraceae bacterium
GAACATGTTGAAATCGATCGAAGGCGTCTTTCGCAACGGCCAGGTCGAGCTTCTGGAGCAGCCGCCGGAGTTCCTCGAGGCGCGCGTGATCGTGACTTTCCTGCCGCCTGGACCGACTGCCGAACACCCGCCGGACTTTACGGCGCAGGAGCTGGCGGAACTGCGTGGCAAGTTCGAGGCTTGGGAAGAAGATTGGAACGCTCCGGGAATGGAAGCCTACGGCCATTGACGGCGTCCCGGGCGGGCTGGCCGACATGTCCGGAGTGGATGCCGCGCTCAGGACCACTCTGGGTCTCTGAAGTGACGGACGTTCCGACTAAGCCGCCGCCGAGTCGTCCCGCGGGAACAACTGCGTCTCGCCGCGGATCATCTCGGGCGTGACGAGGTACTTGCGGCCGCGCCCCTGTTCGGGCAGGTCGTACATGACCTCGAACATGATGTCCTCGATCACGCTCCGCAGGCCGCGGGCGCCGGTGTCCTTCTCGCGGGCGATGCGGGCCACCTCCCGCAGTGCTTCGGTCGCGAACTCCAGCGTCGCGCCCTCCATTTCGAAGAACTTCTGGAACTGCCGCACCAGCGAGTTCTTGGGCTCGACCAGTACGCGGACGAGGTCTTCCACGGCCAGGGGGGCGAGCGTGCTGATCACCGGCAGACGGCCGACCAGCTCCGGGATCAGCCCGAATTCGAGCACGTCGTCCACGCAGACCTGCGCCAGCAGGCTCCGCGTGCGGCGCTCGTCCGCGGCACTGGTATGGCCGAAGCCGATCATCCGCCGGCCCAGCCGCTTGGCAATGATGTCTTCCAGGCCGACGAACGTGCCGCCGCAGATGAACAGGATGTTCGTCGTATCGACCTGGATGTACTGCTGCTCGGGGTGCTTGCGGCCGCCCTGGGGGGGGACGTTGGCGACCGTGCCTTCGAGCATCTTCAGCAGCGCCTGCTGCACGCCTTCGCCGGAAACGTCGCGGGTGATCGAGACGTTATGGCTGGTCTTGCCGATCTTGTCGATCTCGTCGATGAAGATGATGCCCCGCTGGGCGGATTCAATATCGAAGTCCGCCGCGTGTAAAAGTTTCAACAGCAGGTTCTCGACGTCCTCGCCGACGTAGCCGGCTTCGGTGAGCGTCGTGGCGTCGCCGATCGCGAACGGCACCTGCAGGTACTTGGCCAGCGTGCGGGCCAACAGGGTCTTGCCGCTGCCCGTCGGCCCGATCATCAGGATGTTCGATTTCTCGATTTCGACGTCGCGCTCGGCGTCTTCGCTGACGATCAGCCGCTTGTAGTGGTTGTGGACGGCGACCGCCAGGATCTTCTTGGCGTGGTCCTGCCCGATCACGTACTGGTTCAGATGCTCCACGATTTCGCGGGGCGTGGGCACGCGGGTGAACAGCGGCCGGGCCGCGCCGCGGCGGCGGCGCTCCTGGTCGAGGATCGACTGGCACAAGTCGATGCACTCGCCGCAAATGTAGACGTCGTCAGGGCCTTCCACGAGCGGCCCGACCTCCCGATAGCTCTTGCGGCAGAAAGAACAGTTCGCGTTCTTCTTGCCGGTCGAACCGCGCTTTCCGGCTGTGAAGTCTCTGCTGGAGGGCATTCGTTTTCCTTCGTCGCTGCCGTTGACCTCGATTTCACTCTCGTTCCGGCCGCGTCCCTGCCAGCCCTGCAAACCGCGTGTCGGTGTCCGAAAAAAGCCCCGGTGCCTCGTCGCGTGCTTCAGACCGGACACAGCCGCGCCGTCCGAGCGGCCTGCTCAGTTGTGTTCCTCGTCGCGTGCTGCCTGCTCCGGTGGTCCCATCTTCC
>CAZLYT010000617.1:0-9160 GCA_964563515.1 uncultured Candidatus Competibacteraceae bacterium
GTTACCGTACAGCGCGATCGCTTCAAAGTGGTGGGCGTTGCCCGCGATCGGGAAGGCTTCACGGCCGTAGATCCAGCCCAGGTCCCAGTGGCCTTTACGATGCACCCCGGCATGGCCAGCGAGAGCGGTTGGATTCTCGCCAATACCTATATCTACCTGTACTCCGAACGTCAGCCCGAGGTGCAGCG
Organism: uncultured Candidatus Competibacteraceae bacterium; assembly: GCA_964563515.1. Lineage (GTDB taxonomy): Bacteria > Pseudomonadota > Gammaproteobacteria > Competibacterales > JAHEDQ01 > CAZLYT01. Next base: position 189 of record CAZLYT010000617.1, read on the forward strand.
GCTGAAGTGCCAGCAGTCCCGCGATGACTTCGGCCTGGGCATCCTGACGCCAGATTCGCTGGCACCGGTGCTCGCCGGCTACTTCACGGTGGAGCGCCAGTGACCCTGAGCAAAGTCCCGGGCGCGCCGTTTCAACGTGGTTGCGGTCGGGATAGACCGAGCCGGCGCATGTGGCGATAGAGAGTGGCGCGGGAAACGCCGAGGGCGGCTGCGCTCTCGTTGACCGACCAGCGTGTGCTGCGAAGCACAGCCTGGATGCGTTCCCTTTCCCCGTCCTCTGCGGCATCGGCGAGAGCGGCGACGTCTTCGGGCAAATCGCCGACCCGAATGCTATGACCATCGCAGATGGCCAGCGCATAACGCAGCGCGCTTTGCAGCTCCCGCAGATTGCCGGGCCAGCGGTGGTGGCGTAATGCCATCAGAGCCGCGGGCTCGAGCGCGGGAACTGGCTCGTCATTGGCGATCTCCCGCAACACGCCTTGAATAAGAGCGTCCAGGTCGGCCCGCTCCCGCAGTGCGGGCAAACGCAGCGTGGCGCCCGCGAGCCGGTAGTACAGATCCTCGCGGAAGGCGCCCTCGGCAATCAAAGCGCGCAGGTCCTGGTGGCTGGCGCAGATCACCTGCACGTCGATGCGGATCGGCGTCTCGCCCCCCAGCGGAGCCACCTCGTACTCCGACAGCACCCGCAGCAGGCGCGACTGCAGTGCCAGTGGCATGTCGCCGATCTCGTCCAGGAACAAGGTACCACCGTGGGCTTGGGCCAGGCGCCCTTTCATGCCTTTGGGGCGGGCGCCGGTGAATGCGCCCTCCCGGTAGCCGAAGAGCTCGCTCTCGATCAGCGACTCCGGAATTGCGGCGCAATTTAGCGCCACGAAGGGCTTGTCCGTGCGCGGCCCGATCTGATGCAAGGCCTGGGCGAAACGCTCCTTGCCGGCTCCGGTCTCCCCCTGTAGCACCAGCGATACCTGGCGTGCCATCAGGCGGCGGGCGCGCTCAGCCAGCATACGTGCCGTCGGGTCGGTGCCCGCCCACGCCTCCAGCGGGGATGCAGGCGCGGCGGGCGGTTGCCACGGCGCCTGGTAGGTGCGACCCTGCAATGGTGGCGGCAGCAGGCGCCCATAAAGGTGATCCGGGTGAGAGCGGCGGAACACCCGCAGCGGCATGGTGTTGGCGTGGGCAGCCCGGGCCAGGTCTTCGAGGCCGGCGTCGAATAGCTGCTCACAGCTCCTGCCACTCGGATCACGGCCGCAGAACAGCTCCTCGCGCGCCGCCCGGTTGGCCCCCAGCACCCGACCCTCGCCGTCGAGGGCGAGCAGATAATCCGGCTGCACGTCCAGAAACTCCTGGGCTCGTGCCATCTGCAGCAGCCAGTGCCCGGAGAAGGCGTTGCGGAAGTGGGCGTTCTCCACCAACTCTGCGGTCTGCGCCACCACGTGGAAAGCCAAATGCTGGCTGCGCTTGTCCTCCGGAGAGCTCAGCGCAGAGGCATCCAGCACCGCTAGCAAACGCCCCTCGGGGTCGAGGATTGGGGCGGCACTGCATGACAGTGAGATGTTGGGGGCGCGGAAGTGTTCGCTCTTGTGGACGGTGATCGGTTGACCGTCTGCGATACAGGTGCCGACTCCGCAGGTTCCCTCCTCCTGCTCCGACCAGCACGCCCCCAGGTACAGGCCGGCATGCTTCAGCTCGCGCTCGAGCTGCGGATTGCCAAGAAAATCGATGGTGACGCCGTCGGCATCTGTGAGCAGCACCACGTAACCCGCCTCGCGCATCTGAGCATGAAGGCGCTTGACGCCGCGATGGGCCAGGCGCAGGAACGCCTCCATGGGCTCCTGGTGCTCGCGCAGGCGACCTCCGGTGAGGATGCGCGGCTGCGCCGAGCGGGCCGGATCGAGCCGGTAGGCTTCCAGGGAACGTTGCCACGAACGCAGCAACCGTGGGTCACCGTCTCGGGCAGTAGTCCGGCCGAGCACGGACTGGTGGATGGTGTCGATGTGCGCGGCAACGTCTCTACGCCCCATGGAGCCTCCTCCCGCGAACTGCCGCCATCTGCTGCGGCTGTTGCACCGATGCTTATGACCAAGCTGAAGCACCATCGCAAGACGCGGTGCAGCAAAATCTCACTAGGGCGGGCGCCTGCGACGATTGTCTCAGGTCGACTTGAGACAGGTCGCCTCCGAAGTGCCTCATGATCGCTTCAACGTATTGTTTTACCAGTACATCCGTGGATTGGCGCCAACTGTGCTATAGGGCGCGACTATGGACACTCGAGCATGACCCGCATCGGCGCTTGGCCGGAACCGGTGGTGGGAATCCTGGCCAATCCCGCCTCCGGCCGAGATATCCGCCGGATAGTGGCGCGCGCCTCCGTGTTCCAGACCGCCGAGAAGGTCAGCATGGTGCTGCGGGTGGCGGGAGCGTTGGGGGCTCTGGGCGTAGGCACGGTACTGCTGATGCCGGACCGCGGCGGCATTACCGGCTCGGTGCTGCGCGAGGTGGACGGGGCAGCGGCGGACCTGCGACTGCCGCGGGTGGTTGCACTGGAGATGCCGATCTCGGAAACCGCCGCCGACAGCGTTCTAGCCACGACATTGATGGTGGAGGCCGGGGTGGCGGCCCTGGTGGTGCTGGGGGGCGACGGCACTCATCGAGTGGTGGCAGGCGCCTGCGGCGACCTGCCGCTGGCGACGCTCTCCACCGGCACCAACAACACCTTTCCCGAGCTGCGGGAGGCCACTTTGGTGGGATTGGCGGCCGGTCTGGTGGCCAGCGGCCGCCTTTCGGTGGTAGAGACCTGTCGTCGCAACAAGTGCCTGCGGGTGCAGACCACGAGCCGCAGCGAGCTGGCCCTGGTGGATGTGGCTGTCGCTCACCGTCGCCAGATCGGTGCTCGCGCGCTGTGGCAGGCAGAAGACTTGGCGGCGCTGTTCGTGGCCTTTGCCGAGCCCGATGCCATCGGGCTCTCCGCCATCGCCGGCTTGCTGTCGCCGGTCTCCAGGGAGGCACCCCACGGGCTGCAGGTTGAGCTCGGCAGCGCCATTGGCACCCATCTACTGGCCCCCATTGCACCCGGGCTGGTGGCGGGCGTGACCGTGTCCGCGCATCGCCGGCTCGAGCCCGGGGAGTCAATCCCGATCAGCCTTGCCGCCGGAACCCTCGCCCTGGACGGGGAGCGCGAGATCGAATTCGTGGCCGCCGACGGTCCGCGGGTGCAGCTCGACCTGCACGGCCCGCTCACCATCGACGTCCCGACCACGCTGCGTCTGGCCGCCGCGCGCGGCCTGTTGCGGACGCCGCGTCATTCACCCTGAGGAGGAGCAGACGTGAACCAGCTCGACCAAGAAGCGTTGCTGCGTGCCTACCGCACCATGCGCACCATCCGTGAGTTTGAGGAACGGGTGCACGTGGAGTTCGCCACCGGCGACATCCCCGGATTCGTGCATCTCTACGCCGGCGAAGAGGCTTCGGCCACCGGCGTGTGCATGCACCTGAACGACAACGACCGCATCGCCAGCACCCACCGCGGCCATGGCCACTGCATCGCCAAGGGCATGGATGTGCACTCCATGATGGCCGAGATCTACGGTCGTCGCAGTGGTGTCTGCGGCGGCAAGGGTGGCTCCATGCACGTAGCGGATCTCGATCTCGGCATGATGGGCGCCAACGGTATCGTCGGTGGCGGTGGACCGCTGATCTGCGGCGCCGCCTTGGCGGCCAAGATGAAGGGCACCGACGGCGTAGGCGTCTGCTTTTTCGGCGACGGCGCCTCCAACCAGGGCACCATCCTGGAAGCCCTGAACCTCGCCACCGTGTGGCGCCTTCCCGCCATCTTCGTAGCCGAGAACAACGGATACGCCGAGGCCACCTCACCCAAATTCTCAGTGGCCTGCGACAACATCGCCGATCGCGCCGGTGGCTTCGGGATGCCCGGCGCCGTGGTGGACGGCCACGACTTCTTTGCCGTCTACGAGGCCGCCGGTGAGGCCATCGACCGCGCCCGCAAGGGCGGTGGCCCCACCCTGCTGGAGATGAAGATCAACCGCTATTACGGCCATTTCGAAGGGGACCAGCAGACCTACCGTGGCCCCGACGAAGTCAAGCGTCTACGCGAGACCAAGGATTGCTTGATGCTGTTTGGCCGTCGCGTCACCGGCAGCGGCGAGATCAGCCAGGACCAGCTGGATGCCATCGACCGGGAGGTTCGCGAGCAGATCGGGGAGGCGGTGAAGTCCGCCAAAGGCGCCCCCAAGCCGGGTGCCGAGGATCTCTTGACCGACGTTTATGTGGCCTATCCCTGAGCCTTGCGGAGGAGAACTCACATGGCACGAAAGATTACGTACAAAGAGGCCATCAACGAGGCTCTGGCCCAGGAGATGGCACGCGATCAGAGCGTCATCGCCATGGGCGAGGACAACGTGGGTGGCATGGGCGCCGAAGGTGAGAAGGATGCTTGGGGCGGCGTGCTCGGCGTCACCAAGGGTCTCTACGGCAAGTTCGGCGACCGCATCATGGACACGCCGATCTCGGAATCCGCCTTCATCGGTGCCGCCATCGGCGCCGCCGCCTGCGGCATGCGGCCGGTGGCGGAGCTGATGTTCGTCGACTTCATGGGCGTGTGCTTCGACCAGATCTTCAACCAGGCCGCCAAGTTTCGCTACATGTTCGGCGGCAAGGCGGTGACGCCGGTGGTGATCCGCACCATGTACGGCGCCGGTTTCCGGGCCGCGGCCCAGCACTCCCAGTGCCTGTACTCGATTTTCACCCACATTCCCGGGCTCAAAGTCGTCGTGCCTTCCAACCCCTACGACGCCAAGGGCTTGCTGATCCAAGCCATCCGCGACGACGACCCGGTGATCTTCTTCGAGAACAAGGTGCTCTACACCCTGGAGGGCGATGTGCCGGAGGATTCCTATGCCATCCCCTTCGGCGAGGCAGAGATCGTCCACGACGGTGACGACCTCACCATCGTCACCCTGGGACGCATGGTGCAGATGTCCCAGGAGGCGGCGCAGCAGCTATCCAAGGACGGTATCGACTGCGAGGTGATCGATCTGCGCACCACCAGTCCGCTGGATGAGGAGACCATCCTCGAGAGCGTCCGTCGCACCGGGCGGCTGGTGGTGGTGGACGAGTCCCACCCTCGCTGCAGCATCGCCACCGACATCGCCGCCTTGGTGGCCCGCGAGTCCTTCGACGCCCTCAAGGCGCCCATTGGGCAGGTGACGGCACCCCATACACCGGTGCCCTTCAGCGACGCCCTGGAAGATCTGTACGTGCCCAGCGCCGCCAGCATCGCCCAGGCCGCCCGCGGCGCCATGGAGTATGGCCGATGAGTGCAGCGATCCACGCCGTCACCATGCCCAAATGGGGCCTGTCAATGAAGGAGGGCCGGCTCAACGGTTGGCTGGTGGAGGAGGGGGCCAGCGTGGAGCCCGGGAGCGAGCTCGCCGACATCGAGAGCGACAAGATCGCCGGCACCTTGGAAGCCACCGTCGCCGGTCCCTTGCGGCGACGGGTGGCCCGGGAGGACGAAGTGCTGCCGGTGGGGGCGCTGCTCGGTGTGGTGGCGGATTCGGAGGTAGCGGATGCCGAGATCGACGCCTTCGTGGCCGACTTCACCGAGCGCTTCGTTCCCGAGGAGGCAGAGGATGAGGCGGAAGCCGGGCCCCAGTCCGTCGAAGTGGACGGATGTCGCATCGGCTACGTGGTGCGAGGCGAGGGCGGTGAGCCGCTGGTGCTGGTCCACGGCTTCGGCGGCGACAAGAACAACTGGCTGTTCAATCACGAGCCCCTGGCGGCCAGTCGCGCGGTGTACGCCTTGGATCTACCCGGCCATGGGGAGTCGGAGAAGCGGCTTGCGGGCGACAACGGGCCCGAAGGTCTGGCCCGGACGCTGCTCGGCTTCATGGACGCCGTCGGCATCGAGCGGGCGCACCTGGCAGGGCACTCCTTGGGCGGGGCGGTAGCCATCCTCGCCGCGGCGCGCGCGCCGCAGCGGGTGTTGTCGCTGGCGCTGGTGGCCAGCGCCGGCCTTGGCCCAGAGATCGACGCCGAGTATCTGCGAAGCTTCGCCCAGACCAACAGCCGCAATCAGCTGAAGAAGTTGGCCCAGCGGTTGTTCGCCGACGAGAGCCTGGTGACCCGCAGCCTGGTCGAGGACCTCTTGAAGTACAAGCGTATGGATGGCGTCACCCAGGCCCTCACTGCCATTGCCGACAGCGTGCTGGAAGGGTCTGCTCAGCGCGCCTACCTGGCCGAAACAGCAGCAGGGCTAGGACTGCCCGTTCGGGTGGTTTGGGGGGCCGAGGATCGCATCATTCCGGCCAGCCACGCCCGGGCCCTGGACCGGAAGGCCGACATCCACGTGGTCCCGGGCGCGGGACACATGGTGATGATGGAAGCGCCCAAGGACGTGAATCGGGTGCTGGCGGGATAGGCCTTGGGGCAGCCCGGCAGTCGAGGGCTTGTCGGGCTGCCATGTCGTGAGCGCTTTCGCCTCGCTGTAGAGTGCATTAGCGACAGCGTCATGCACCGTCTTCGAGTGCGTTTAGACGGCGCATGCTGGCACCCTACCGTCACAAGGCAGAAACCTTGACGCGTCTTACTGTGCGTCCAATGTTGGTCAGCGGAGTAAGCGCCATGAAACAAGGTTCTCGCTGCCCCACCCGTGCGGCGGCCTTCGAGGCGAGCGACGACCGTCCCTCGAACCCAACCCTCGGTGATGGTCGTCCCACCATCGGCGACATTATCAATGCCCGCTTCTCGCGCCGGGGGGTGCTCAAAGGAATGTTGGGCACCGCGGCCATTGCGGGGTTGGCTTGTTCCGGCTTGACCGGCCTCGCCAGCCCCCGCGCGACCGCGGCTGCGGGATCTCGCTTCCGCTTCGAAGAGATCGAGCACGGGATCGACGAGACCCACCATGTCGCGCCAGGCTACCGGGCCGAGGTCCTGATTCGCTGGGGCGACCCGTTGTTCTCCAAGGCGCCGGACTTCGAGCCCCGGCATCAATCCGCCGACGCCCAGGAGCGCCAGTTCGGCTACAACAACGACTACATCGGCTATCTGCCCCTGGAGGCCCAGAATGGCGAGGAGGACCGCGCCCTGCTCTGCGTCAATCACGAGTACACCTCGGAAGAGGTGATGTTCCCGGGCATCGGTCTGCAGGACCAGCCCCTGGAGGAGGGGGGCAAAGGCTTCTTCAACATGACCGGGGAGCTGGTGGAGATCGAGCAGGCCGCCCACGGCGGAACCATCGTGGAAGTGGTCAAGCGCGACGGTAAGTGGGCCTACGTCAAAGACTCGCCCTACAACCGCCGCATTAGCGCCCGCAGCACCCAGATGCTCATCACCGGGCCTGCCGCCGGCCACGAACGGCTCAAGACATCCTGGGACCGGCATGGCAATCGGGTCGTCGGAACGCTCAACAACTGTGCCGGCGGTATGACCCCTTGGGGCACCTATCTGATGGCGGAGGAGAATTTCCACGGCTACTTCATGGGCGAGCTGACTCCGGAGCATCCGGAAGCCAGCAACTACGAGCGCTATGGCGTTCCCGGGAACTGGCAGGCTTGGGGACTCTACGACACGCGCTTCGACATCAACGCCGAGCCCCACGAAGCCAACCGTTTCGGCTGGGTGGTCGAGGTGGACCCCAAGGATCCCTACTCGATACCACAAAAGCGCACGGCGCTGGGGCGTTTCAAGCACGAGGGCGCCGCGCCCACGCTCAGTAAGGACGGCCGGGTGGTGCTCTATATGGGCGACGACGAGCGCTTCGACTACGTCTACAAGTTCGTCACGGCTGGGACCTTCAATCCAGACGACGCGACCGCCAACGCCGACCTACTGGACGATGGCACGCTCTACGTGGCGCGCTTTGCGGAAGACGGTTCGCTGACATGGCTGGCGCTGGTCCATGGCCAGGGACCCTTGACCGCAGGCAACGGTTTCCACAGCCAGGCCGATGTGGTCATCGAGACCCGCCGCGCTGCCGACCTGCTGGGGGCCACTCCCATGGACCGGCCCGAGGACGTTCAGGCCGATCCCCGCAGCGGTAGGGTCTACGTGATGCTCACTAACAACACCAAGCGCGCCGCCGAGCAGGCGAACGCAGCCAATCCACGTGGCCCCAACCCCTTCGGCCATATTTTGGAGATCCAAGAGCCCGAAGGCGACCTTGCCGCCAGCTCGAGCCGCTGGGAGGTTTTGGTGCGCTGCGGTGACCCCGCGGTTGCAGAGGTAGGTGCCCAGTGGAATCCAGCCACCAGCGAGAATGGTTGGTTTGCGGCTCCCGACAACTGCGCAGTCGACAGCGAGGGACGGCTCTGGGTGACAACCGACCAGGGCAGCGGATGGTTCAAAACCGGTACCGCCGACGGCGTCTTCGGCTTGGAGACCGAAGGCGGGCTGCGGGCTACCGGCAAAATGTTCTTCCGGGCGCCAGTGGGCGCGGAGCTGTGCGGTCCCTGCTTCACACCGGACAACCGCACACTGTTCGTGGCCGTGCAGCATCCGGCAATCGACGGCGTGGCGGACTACGAGCCCTTCGGGCGCGAGTCGAGCTTCGAGGATCCAGCGACGCGATGGCCCGACTTCAAGGAGGACATGCCGCCGCGGCCGTCCGTGGTGGTGATCTGCAAGGATGACGAAGGGCCCATCGGCGCCTAGCAAGCGGACCGCCTCCGTGTCAGCGGGCGGCTCAACATGGTCGAGCTCGCCTTGGGCAGCATGGCGCCATGGCGCTTTCCTGGAACGAGCACCACGTGGGCATTCTCACCCGCACGGTACCGGACAGTGCGCTACTGCCGCAGATCATCGCCGGCGCCGACCCAGCAGATCCACCAGCAGCGCTCGTGCGGTGCCGGATTGTTTGGTTGCGCTGGAGGGAGTCGCGCTGGTCGGCCGTTCTCAGAGCCGCTGCTGCTGGGGGCGGCGCGGGCCCATGAGCGCGAGATGGCCAGCGCCGGCCGGCT
>CAZLYT010000618.1:0-4121 GCA_964563515.1 uncultured Candidatus Competibacteraceae bacterium
GAAGATCAACGGCATGATCGCCCCCCCGAGGATTGCCATCACCAGCCCGGCGGCGCCGATCTTGCGGTCCCCGCCCAGACCATGCAGCGCGATGCCGTAGATGGTCGGGAACATCAGCGACAGGCTGGCCGAGATGGCGACGATGGCCCAGACGCCGGTGATGTTGACACTGAACATCGCGTAAACACACAGCAGCGTGCCGAGCAGCGCCATCACCGCCAGCAGCAGGGAGGGCCGCACATAGCCCATGGCCCAGGTCATGACGAAGCGAGAGACCAGGAACACGAGCAGGCTGTACTGCAGGTAAGGGCCGGCCCCAGCCTCGTTCACGGAGAGCGCCTGCATGGTGTACTGGATGGTGAAAGTCCAGACGCAGGTCTGCGCGGCCACGTTGAAGAACTGGGCAATCACCCCATAGCGATAATGACCATTGGCGACCAGCCGCTTCAGGGTAGCCCCCAGATGCACCTCCACGTGGCCCTCGGTGGCCTCTCGCGCGGTGGGCATCTTCACCGCCGCGATGGCGATCCATATCAGCACCAGCACGAAGGCCATCCCCACGTAGGGTGTCATCACCGCGTTCAGCTCATCGGACACGATGGCTTGCAGCTCCTCGGGCGCCATGGCCGCCCGCTCCTCGCCAGTGGCTACATTCAACCCCGGCAGGATCAGGGTCGCCGCCAGAAACACGCCGATGTTGGTGCCCACCGGGTTGAAGGCCTGGGCCAGGTTGAGTCGCCGGGTGCCGTTGGAGTCCGGCCCCATGGCAATGACGAAGGGATTGGCCGAAGTCTCCAGGATCGACAGCCCGGCGGCGAGAACGAACAAGGCGGCGAGGAAGTTGCCGTAGGTCATCGCCTGACTGGCCGGATAGTACAGGAAGGCGCCGGCTGCGGCACAGCCGAGGCCGGTCAGCACGCCCACCTTGTAGGAGAAGCGACGGTTGATGTAGGCCGCCGGCAGGGCCAGGCAGAAGCAGGCGCCGTAGTAGGAAAACTGCACCAGGGCCGTCTGCACCGTGCTCATGGTGAAGATCCGGCTGAATACCTGCACCAACGGATCGGTCATGTTGGCCGCCACCCCCCATGCCGCGAAGCAGGTGGTCAGGAGGATGAATGGAAGCCTCATCTCGCGAGGAATCAGTGGCGTTTTCTAGGCCATCCTCCGGGTCTCCTTTAGCCAATGTGGGCCAGCCAACCCGGCCACGACGTTAGTCGAGGCCAGTCATCGCGGGCGCGCGAAGTGGTCGATTGGCGGGTGCGGTTTGCCCTATCTGCCCCATGGCTCTCCACGCGTGGCAGCTAGGGTCAACAGAACGGTGGCATGAAATGTCGCCGCCCATCGGCGTGTTGCCCACGAACCCTAGACCATCCTCAACACACTGCCACCGCGCGCTTGCTCACCTGGCGAACACCCGACCCGCCGCTGTTCCCGGTTGGGTGAAAAGTCCCTGGTTCCCTGTCTGCTACGTCACCGTCCAGTTCCCGGCTGTTCCTTAGCATGCCAGCGGTCGGAGGGGCCATGGATCGGTGCAGCCCGGGAAGCCTCACGTTGCCGCGTGCTGCGCCGAACTGTTCATCCGCTGCTGGTGGAACCAACTGGCATCAGAACCGTGCCACGGTGCTGATGCCGTCTCTGGGCGCAGCTTTTCGCTGGCTGGCGCCGAGGCAAGCAAGGGTAGAAACAGAGGAGTGGCATCGATGCTGCGCGCACGTGGAAGTCGAAAAGCTGTTGTGGGACCGACCCCAAGCCTGGTCGCAGTGTTGGTGCTTACGTTGCTGGTAGTCACGATTGCAGGCGCCCAACCTCCGTATCAGGAGCACGGCACGGTCGGCGGCTCCGGCACATCGGGTGGTTCCGCCACCGGCGGCTCCACGACTGAGAACTCGAGCACCGGGAGCGGTATTCCCGAGCTGCCCCCGCCGGACCCTCACCCCGATCCGGTCAATGCGGCTGCCTGCAAGTCGCACGGCACCAGCTCGCCCTACGACCCAACCTACGCCGCCTTCGAGTCGAGTCTGGTGGGACCTCGCGGCGGGAGCGGACTGACCATCGAGGACCAGGTTGAATTTCACCACCTGGGCGGCGCTTCCATCAGCATCATCGAAGGCGGCCAGATCACGCAAAATCACTGGTACGGCTGCCGAGACCGCGCCGCTGGCATCCGAACCACGGCGAGCACCATCTACCAGACGGCATCACTGTCGAAGTTCGTCAGCGCCGTGGGCCTGACGGTGGCCCACCGTCAGGGGGCGGTCGGCCTTGGGCGCAGCATGCAGTCCTACGCCGAGAGCTATCCCAATAGCCTGCTGGCCGAGTGGGTGGACGAGAACTTCGATGACGGGGCCACGCTGTACCCGGCAAGCATCACCATTCGCCGCTTGCTCAACCATTCCGGCGGACTGGACACCTCCTCCATCGGTGCCTGGGAAGCCGACGTCCCGACCTTGCGGGATGTGATCTTGGGCGCCAGCGGCTACGGCGGTCGCTACACCGGCGGCGTCGAGCCCATCCACACGCCCAAGACGCAGATCGAGTACTCCGGCGGCGGCTACATCGTGGCTGAGCACGTTCTGGAGCTCGCTTCCTCGGTTGCCTTCAAAGACTACCTGCGCCAGCACGTGCTGGATGCGGCGGGTATGTGGCTCAGCACCTTCGACAAGGCCCAATCCTGGATGACCAATCTCGCCCGGCCCTTCAGTCGCGCCCCGGCCAGCTCCGATGTGCTGCAGACCAACGTGAAAGCGGCGGGAGGCTTGCTCGCCAACGCCCGGGAGTACGCCGAGTTGGTCACCGCCATCGTCAACGGCGGGCTAACCTACAGCGGGTATCAGGTCATGCTCCAGTCCGATCTCGACGAGATCCTGACCCCCGCGGCCCACTCCCGGTCCAGCTTCGAGCCCTGCGCGGCACCGGGCGCGACCAGGTCGATTACCCACACCATCGAGCTTGCCCCGAATCTATCCAAGGCGAACGATATCGGCGAGTTCCTGAATGAGCCGATCCAGTGGTCGACCACCGAGACCTGCGTGGCCGGGCAGTACCGTGAGGTCCTTCTCGATGACAGCAGATGGCGGGGCCTCGGCGTGAAGTTGAAGACCACTGTGGAGCCCGACGGCTATCCCCGCATCGTCGAGCATTCCGGCGCCCAGACCGGGGCCCGGACCTATTTTCAGATCGACCGCCGCACCGGCGGCGGGATCGTGATCATGATCAACGGGCAGGACGAGTGGGTCGACGGCAACGGCTTCACTTACGGCGCCGACCCGCTGCTGGACGCGATTCGGGACGCCTACGACGCCACTTATTGAGGGCGTCTCTACGTCTCGGCACAGGTGCCGTACGCCGCCGGCCGATCCAAGTACATCGGGCAAGTGGGGAGCGAGCTCACGCTCGCGGAAGGCAGGGATGCTGCGGCAGTCACGGCCCTCAACGTCCTCAGCCAGATTCACGCAGCCCGAGGCGAAATCGAGCAGTTCGGCACCCTGCTAATGGTCGAGGGCCACGTCGCGAGTGCGCCAGGGTACTTTCAGCAGCCTGGAGTCCTGGAACGGCGCCTTAGAGCTGTTCCACGCCGTACTGGGTTTCAGGGCTGGCCATGCCCGGTCGGCCTTCGCGCCGGCGCGGTTGCCACTGAATGCACTCGTCATGCTGGTGGTCACCGCTGAGGTCGGCAGTTGAGCGATGGGGTTAGTGGTTGGCCCAGGGAGAGGTCTCGGAAGTTACTCAAGCCAAACGGCCGTGATGCTCGCTTTTGTCCTGCATCTCGGCGTCAGAATATAGACGTGACACGAGCTACCAAGCAGTGCGCTCAGGCGCTCCCTGATCCTCATCGGGAGGGTGCCCGCAAAGATCTTGTAGCCGCTGTAGAAGAGTCGGTTGCGATAGGCCTCCCGAATCCGCCAGCCCCTCGTTTGAAGAGCAGGCGCCAACGCAATCGGCTGAAATACAAGATCTCGGTCACAACCGTGCCCGTTTCCCCGTGTCGAGGCGCGTAGAGGATCCCTCGAATGAGCTGACTTCGGTTCAACCGACCTGCCCGAAAACGCAGGTAGGTCTCGGTCTCCGCCTCGTTGCCGGAGCCGAGCCACGACCGAATCCGCTCGCGCAGCACCTTGCCC
>CAZLYT010000619.1:0-10180 GCA_964563515.1 uncultured Candidatus Competibacteraceae bacterium
GCAGCCTCGGTCGTCGACGCCGCCGTACACCGGCATTTCGTCCACTGCCACGCACGGGTGGCCGCATTCGTGGACCGAAACTTCGCACTTGCCGGTGCGCTGCGGCTACATGGACGCGCCTTCGGGTGGGATTTGGTGCGGGTGCCGGTCAACGTCGTCTTGATCCTGCCCAAGATCGTGAGCTTGCTGAGCGCCGCTGGGCTGCGCAAGCTCGGTGCGCGTGAGCTGGCGGGCCGCATCAGCCACCTGAGGTTGTTTCTTGAGACCGACGTGGGCCGCGAGCTTTTGTGGAGATTGCACGTGGAACTTTTGGAGCTTCCAGTACAGATCGGTGACCGTCGCTACACGCAAGATGGCATCGCCCGGGAGATCCTCACCGATCCACGTCTGGCCCGTATCATCGCCGAAGCCCTGGAAGCCGGCGAGCAGCGCCTGGGACACGCGGAGACCAAGGCTCGCTTGGAGCGCGCGCTCGCCGAGTATACCGGCGCTCGAACGGCCGCTGCCGAGTTAACCAATGCCTTGTTCATGCTGGCAACCGGCGCCGGCATCATGAAGCAGCTCACGCCCGGTGCGATCTCCATGGGTCCGGCAGTGGCCGCCGTCCTGGCTCAGCAGGCCGCGGTGGCGTCGTTTCCCCTGGGCGCCGGGCTGGGTGGAGCCTGGTACAGCATATTCCCAGCCCAGCCTTCGGCAGCCCTGGTGGCCAGCTCCACCCTCGGAGTCGTCGTTCTCGCCGCCGTTGCGGCCACCTTTGCGGGTGTGATCACCGACCCGGTGCTGCGGCGGTTTGGCTTCCACCAGCGACGCTTGAATCGCCTGCTGGACACCCTGGAGCGAAACCTCACCGACAGTGAAGAAGCGCAGTTCGCGGTGCGCGACCACTACCTCACCCGGGTCATGGATCTGGTGGACGTGGTTACCGCCGCACTGCGTTAAGGACTTTCACGGCGGGGCAAGCCCATTGATCCGACCATCCCTCGCACCCAGACCACGCTTGCCGAGACGATCATGTGGAGAAAAGCTTCAGACCAACTTTCTGTAGCGGGCTGACGATCGCCGCCGCAAAAGATTTCGTCGTGGCCCCAGGGATTAATCAGCCTCTCCCTAAACGCCTGCACCCCGGAAACGCAGGCGCCTAGCTCCGTTCGTTCCTGATGGCTCCGCAGCGCTCGCACCGGTAGGTCGTGACCAGCTTGCCTTCCTTGACGTCGAAGCGCCGCTCGTTCACGACTTTCCACTTGTGGAACCCGCTTCGGCAAAGCGTGAGCTGCTCGCCTCTCAGCGACGGTTTGCGCCTTCGAAATTCGATCACATCGCCCACTTATCCCTCCCGCACTCGTGCGCACCTCATGGCGCTGCCTGTCCTTAAGATGATGCACGACAGAGCAGCCTTTCGGCGAGCATGCCGAATCACAAGGCTGTCGTCGACGGACGCTACCGCGTCGCGCGTCGGCGTTTGGATTTTGAAGCAGTAGTGATCGGCGGCGGTGGGATCCAATCCGAGGAGGGAGCCCGCGGCCGGGAACCGAGCAAGCGGACCACATACCCGGTCGAGAGCAAGACAGTGGCTACCGACACCAAAGTGGCGCCGTAGAGCCTGACGAACTCGGTGGCGAAGTGCTGCGAAAACACCTTGGTCAGGATCGACAGATCGCTCAGGATCCAACGATGTCCGTCGAAGAAATAGCGCCGGATGGTACCCACGCCGTCATCGCTGAAAAACAGCACTGACGTAAGTAACGCCACCAACGCAAAGAGCATCCAACCCGTCGCGGAGGCAAGCTGGCCAAGCCACGCAGGGATGCTTTGCAGCTCTCGCCAGCACAGCACGACACCCCCGAGTACTGCCAGGCCGAAGGTCACGGTTGCAATTCGCTTCAAGTGAAGCACGTCCGCGATGACCACGTGTACGGTCTTCAGATGGTGCTTGTCGCGGTCACTCAGGGCGACGCTTTCCAGCTCCGCCTGGTCGCCGTCTCGAAGACTGCCGATGACCTTGCGCACCAACGACAGTCGGTCGGCGTCGCTCAAGGAAGGTTCGAGGCTGGGGCTACGTTCGACCAGTACCTGTTGGAACCCGGCAGAGAACAGAAACACTGCCCCAAAGGTCAACGCCAAGTAGGTCGCGCTGGCGACGGCGCCCAGCAAGAGCAGAAGCAACAGGCTGTTGCTCAATGGACGGCGGTAACTCATGGCGACTCTCCACCGCGGCCGACCGGTTCAGCCCCGCAACTCCCGCGTTCCAGGTCCGGAACTGTGATTCTTCCACACCAGCTGCCGGACCACCTCTAGGCGGGACGACGCCAAGATACGGAGCAGAGGCTGCCCCTAACAAGCGAATAGTCGGAGGTTCCGGTGCGACATTGCCGTCGTCTCCACCGCACGGCGAGGATGCTCTGCCCCGCCTCCCTCATGAGCCAGCACCTTCCTAAGATAAATTGGGAGATTTCGGATCCAAGTGATTAATCGGAAAAACCATACTAACTCCCTCTTCTCGCAACTCCACGAGCACCAACGGTGCCGAGAGGGAGCCCATGAACAGGCATTGTTATGTGATGGCGATCGTCACTATCGTTGGATCGGGCATTGTGACCGACGAGACTCGCGCAGAGGGCTGGTATCTCGGCGCGTCCGTAGGCCGTTCTGACGCCACCCTGCCAACGCACCCGGTGGACGACGCACTAGCCAGGTTGGGCTTTTCGGCCAGCTCGACCGGCCAGGACGATTTCGACACGGCTGTCCGCTTGACGGCGGGCTTTGAGGTCAGTCGGTATCTTGGGTTCGAGGTGGGTTACACGTGGCTGGGCGAGACCCGACTGCAGACCACAACCACCGATCCCAGCGGTACCGCCACGTTGAGGTCGGAGGGTGGGGGCTTCTTCGCCCAGGCGCTGGGTCGGCTGCCGGTGTCCACCAACGGATCCGCCTATCTCAAGCTGGGAGCGCTGCGCTGGACCGTCGATTCCAAGCTAGATATCGACATACCTGGACTGCTCACCGATGTCGAGCGGGCGCGGGCGCGAGGCACGAGCCCAAGCTACAGCGTGGGATTGGACTACCGGATCACCGAGCACACGTCGCTACGCTTCGACTATGAGCACACTGACGAGTTGGGTGACGCGAACCGAACCGGTGAAGCCGACATTGGGGTTCTGTCCGTTGGTCTGATCTACCGGATGTGACCCTGATCGTTCCGATCGTTGCCACTGGCGAGCAGCGCGCCAGCACTGGACAAGAGGACGGCAACCACGCTCAAGCAGCCCCCGTACCACACCGCGAGGGCCTGAAAATAGGACGCGGGAAAGCACCGGGCAGTCAACGAGTCCGCGGGAAGTAGCCACAAGCTATCGTCGAACAACATCCAATGCAGGGCGGCAAGACTCGCGTCGAAGCGGTATAGCTGAGTAGCGAGCAGCACGGCCGTCAGCACCAGGGAGAAGCCCGCATTCCGTAACGTGACTCCCAACGCAAAGACCCCACCTCCGGGAGAATCCAAGCGCTGCGCGACCAGCGTCAACGCCAGCGCCACCAGGCCAGCGGAAAATGCCGTCCGCGAGGCAGCGTCCAGCAACTGTTTGACCTCGCGGAAGTGCGCTCGCTCGCGATACGAAAGCCCGGCATGGACGACCAGCGCATTGGCTGGTGCGGACAGGTAGCCAACCACGTGCGCCAGCAGCGTCTGGCGTTGCTCAATTGGAGCCGAGCTCTGCTCCTGCGTCGACTCCAGCAACAAGTTGCCAAGCGTTTGCGAAGTCGCCACCAGCAGTAGCACCAGCAAGGAAACCGCGGCCGCGCCGGACAAGCCCGCAAGGAGCCGCGCCAGATAGGCCAGGGCGCGACGGCCCGACGAGCCGGCGGGGGCCATACCACGCATAGCCGCCTGGACCTGGGCACTGGTTGCTGCGTCTTGTTCTGTAACTGGATGGTCACTCACGAGACGGGACGACTACAAATGGCGTGCCAAGGCTCGCAGGAACTTCGGAGGCCTCGGGATGGATACAGCCATCGGAGCTCAGCCGCACAGCTGCGCGGAGCACCTCATCACGGCCGTCATGAGGGCCATTGAGCCCTACGCATTGGGCAATAGCAGAAGTGATGCCTGACAGGAAGGCTTCCAAAGTGCCAGCGACAGCCCGGCCTCAACCCCCTCCCCGACGCCGGTTGCGACCAGGCCTCAGGGCGCTTTGCAGGCAGGTCGCCGACCGGCTGCCTGGGCCGCTTCATACAGTTGCATCGCCTGCGGCATGTGGGCCTGCAGATCCTCGATGCGGGAGCCATGGGATGGATGGGTGGAGAGAAATTCTGGCGGCTGCCCCTTGGATGCGGCGGCCATGTCCTGCCACAGGGTGACCGCTGCCCGCGGATCGAAGCCGGCGCGGGCCATGAGCTCGAGCCCCACCGCGTCAGCCTCGGATTCGTGCACGCGACTGAACGGTAGCAGGATGCCGAACTGGGC
The DNA here is from genome assembly GCA_964563515.1 of uncultured Candidatus Competibacteraceae bacterium. Classification (GTDB taxonomy): domain Bacteria; phylum Pseudomonadota; class Gammaproteobacteria; order Competibacterales; family JAHEDQ01; genus CAZLYT01. Next base: position 4,460 of record CAZLYT010000619.1, read on the forward strand.
CCCGGTACCGAGCACCGCCTGGGCGATATCCTGGGCAGCAGCGCCTTGGGTTCCAGCCAGCGCGGAGAGCGCATCCACTCCCAGGCCGACCGCCATTTGCTGGGAGATACGCTCGTTGGCGTGATCAGCCAGCACATGGACGATCTCGTGACCGATCACCGCTGCCAGCTGGTCCTGAGTGTCGGCAACCTCGAGCAGCCCCGTGTAGACGCCGATCTTGCGACCCGGCATGGCGAAGGCATTGATCGCGGAATCACGGAAAACCACGATTTCCCAGCCCGCGGGCCCGCCAGGGATCTGCGTCAGCAACGGCTGAGTGACGCAGCGGACATAGCGGTTGACGGCGGGGTCCTGCGCGACCGGCTCTTGTTGTTTGAGCTGAGCGAAAGACTGGGTGCCCAATTGGCTCAGCTGCTGCTCGGACATCAGCTTGAGCTGGTTGCGGCCAGTGGGAGAGCTGGTGCATCCGATGACGGCCACTACCACCATGACCGCAGCAGCAAACTGTCTAACGCTCTGGCCCAACACCTGTCGATCTCCTCGCCGAAGCATTTTCCTGGTTCTCAACCGCCCCCGACTGGCCGCGTCTTGCCAGCGCTGGCTGGCACCGTGAGCACCAATAGGTCGAGCGTTGGTTACGACCCAGCAGGCGCCGCTGAATCCGGTCATGGCACACAAAGCACGCCTCGCCGGCGCGCCCGTAGACCCAGTGCCGGCCACCGCCGTCGGCGACCCATCGAGTAATTCGCGGGCCGCCACCGAGGTTGCGCCGCAGCAACTGCGCAGCCTGCGCATAAACCACTTTGAGCTCACCCTCAGCCAGCGTCGCCAGGGGCGTCAGCGGATGCCTGCGGGCCAGGAAAATGAGCTCAGACTTGTAAGCGTTGCCAATGCCCGCAGCCACCCGCTGATCCAGCAGGAGGTCGCATAACGGTGTCGCGGGATCCAGGAATTCGGGGACCCGCCGAAGCACTTGGTCCAAGTCCAGGCAATCATCGAGCAGATCCGGACCGAGCCGGTTGAGGAAGTTTCGCTGCCGGATGCTGCGACCCGGTAACCACTCGAGCTCGCGGACGTTGAAGCACACCAGCACCTCTGCCGCCGTGACTAGTACGATGCTGGCCTGGTGCGCGGGCTTGCGCCAGCGCTCGTCGCGCCCGTAACGGTGCCAGCTGCCATACATGCCCAGATGGCTGCGCAACTCCAAGCCGTTATCCAGGGCGATGAAGAGGTGCTTGCCATGGGCATGGACCGCCTCGACCCGATGCCCGATCAACGGTTCGGCATCGGCGTGCCGCAACCGGGCCTGGAGAATTCGTTCGCCCACCAAGCGCGGCGCCAGCGCCGAGGCGAGCTTATGAATGGTGTCTCCCTCCGGCATTGCGAACTCGCTTTCTTGGTTCAACTCACCGCGGTCATGCCACGGTAGTCGCTGACGAAACCAGCCGCTCGCAGAGCCGATGCCAGAGGAGACTCCTGCACCGGGATGCCGTCGACCCGCTCGACCACCAGCAGTCGTTGCCGACCCGCCCGGGGCAGGTCGTGCAGTGTTCGCAGTGATGCCTCCAACGCGCCGCGATCATCGCGCGCGGCGTCCGGGAAGCCTATCAACTGGCGTCCTCCGGGCCCCACGTAGAGCCGTGGCCAACCATCTACCAGCACCACCCAGGCCCCCGGCACCCGGCGAGGACGGCTGTCCCCACTGTTGGGACGCTGCGGCCAAGCCAGCAGCGCGCCATAAGGCTGGGCAGGGTCCATCGCTGCCATCAGCTTAACGTCATCCACCGTATACGGTTCCCCGCGATCCGCTGGCCGACTGGCGCGAAGACGATCTACTGCGCCCACTTGACCAAACTGGGCACCGGAAAGCCCTTCAACGAAGTAACCCCGGCGCACGCGCCCGGCCTCCTCCATCGCCTTGAGCACCGGATACACCGCACCGAATCCACCGGTGAGCTCCTCCGCCGAGGCGCATTCACGGCTGACGATGCCGTAGCGCTCCAGCAACACCTCCGCGGTGGCAACGCTGCGCGTGGTGGCTGCTAGCGACGGATCGGCCAGGTGTTCCACCAGCGACCAGCGTCCACCCCCCAGGCGGGCGCCGGAGCGCCGCCCGCGGCCCGGTCGCGCCGTCCGCCCCCCCAAGGTGCGCAGGGGTTGGAAGGTATCGTTGGTGATCAGCCCTTGCCAGACCAGATCCCATAGCGCGGAGCGCAGCTCGGTTGCTGTGCTCGCAGGGCCGCTGTTTCGTAGTGCCTGCTCCAACTCGACCTGAAAACAGGCACCCCGGCCGCGCAGCCAATCGAGGATCAGGCGGTGCAGATCACTCTCGACGGCGGCCTCTCCCGGGTGTGACAACAGCGAGGCGACCCGATCGCGCCGGTACAGCGCAATGCGACCATCCCCGGCGCCCAGGGCCCCGCAGCCGACCCAGACCACCTCTCCCGAGGCACTGAGCGCGTCGAGCATGTCCAGTCGGAAATCGCGGACCCGCTGCGGTAGCAGCACCTGGCTCAGGCTCGACCAGGGCAGGGCTAGGCCTTCTAGCTGCACGACCGCCTCCAGCAGCGCCTCCACGCCGGCGCCCGGATCGCCCAGGCCATGCCAATCAGCGAGGAAGCGGGCGTAAGCGGCTGGCTCTACCGCGCTTGCCTCGTTGCGCAGGCGCGCCAGCGTGCGGCGTTTTAGTCGGCGCAACACGTCGACGTCGCACCATTCCCGCTCGATGCCGCCTGGTCGCAGCTCGCCGCGCACCAGTGCACCCTCCTGCTCCAGCCGCAGGAGGCCGGTCTCGACTTGCCCCGGCGCCAGCCGATAGCGGGCGGTCACCTGCCGAGTGGTGAACGGTCCATGGGTGCGCGCAAACCGCCGCAGCAGCCGTTCGAAGGACCCATCGACCGCCACCAGCAGCCGGTCCGGAAGCCCACTCGGCGGCATGGCGCCCAGGGCGTCACGCAATAGCGCCGCATCTTCGCTGGCCACCCAGCGCGGCTCACCACCAATGACCATGACACAAGCCCGCCGCGCCCGCTCCAAGTCCGCCAGCCAGCGCCCAGGGTCCTCCCGGGTGCGGGGCGCCAGCTCGGCCTCAGTGAGGTCGCCCAGTCGACGCAGTAAATCGTGCAGCTGATCCGGATCGCCCGCCTGCCGCTCCTCTGTGATCGCCTGCAGCTCCACATCCAGCTCTGCCAGCACTGCCGGATCGATGAGCTCCCGCAGCTCGGCCTGGCCCAGGAGCTCCGCCAGCAGACCGCGGTCGAGGGTCAGCGCCTGAGCTTTGCGTTCGGCCAGGGGCGAGTCCTGCTCATAGATGTAGGCCGCCACATAGGCAAACACCAGCGAGCGGGCAAAGGGGGATGCCGAGCGCGTCTCCACCTCGTGGACCCGGGTCTCCCGGCTGCGCATGCGCCTCAGCAGCGACCTCAACCCGCCCAGGTCGAAGACATCGGCGAGGCATTGGCGATAGGTCTCCAGCAGCAGCGGGAAGGCAGGATAGCGCTGGACGCTGGCCAGCAGCTCCCGAGCCTTCAGTCGCTGCGCCCACAACGGCGTGCGCTGATCCGACCTGCGCCTCGTCATCAGCAGCGAGCGCACCGCATTCTCTCGAAACACGCCGGCAAACAAGGCGCTGCCGGCAAGCTGCTCGGTCACCAGATCATCGAGCTCCTCGGGACCGGGCAGCAAGAGGTTCTGGCTGGGCAGTTCTTCGCTATCGGCGAAGCGCAATACGATGCCGTCGTCGCCGTACATCACCTGGACCTCGAAACCGCTGCTGCGGCTCAGCAGAGTCTGCAGCGCCATAGCCCACGGAGCATGGATGGGCGCGCCGAAGGGCGACAGGATGCACACCCGCCAGTCGCCGAGCTCGTCACGGAAGCGCTCGATGACCACGTCGCGGTCGGTGGGCAGACAGCCGCAGTGCGCTCGTTGCTCTGCCACGTAGGCCGCTAGGTTGCCGGCCGCCTGGCGGTCCAGGGGAGTGTGCTGTTGAATCCAGGCCACCGCGTCCTCGCTGTCCCGGCGTTGGGCGAGCTCGCGGCAAAAGGCTCCGATGGCCGCACCCAGCTCCAGCGGGCGGCCCGGTCCATCGCCTCGCCAGAATGGCAACTTGCCCGGTTCCCCGGGGGCTGGGCTCACCACCACCCGGTCGCGCGTGATCTCCTCGATGCGCCAGCTACTGGCGCCCAGGAGGAAGGTCTCGCCGAGCCTGGACTCGAACACCATCTCCTCGTCCAGCTCGCCCACTCGGGGTCCGTCGAGGCCCAGATACACCGCAAAGGTGCCCCGATCCGGGATCGTGCCAGCGTTCAAGCGGGTGGTCATAGCCGCCCCGCGTCGCGCGGTGATGAGGTCGTGGGACCGATCCCAGGACAACAGCGGCCGCAGATCGGCGAACTCGGTGGACGGATAGCGACCCGACAACATGTCGAGCACCGCCTCCAGCGCCTCCCGGGCGAGCTCGCGGTAGGGATAGGCTCGACCTACCAGGCGTTCCAGTTCCACTACCGTGCAGGGACGCTGCACGCAGGCCGCGACTAGCTGCTGCGCCAGCACGTCCAGGGCGTTGCGGGGAACTCGGAAGGCTTCTATCTGCCCCTCGAGCATACGCTGGGAAACCACCGCACTTTCCAGCAGATCACCCCGGAACTTTGGGAACAGGCGCCCGGCACTTACCTCGCCCACCCGATGCCCAGCGCGGCCCACCCGCTGCAGGCCACGAGCCACCGATCCGGGTGACTCCACCAGAATCACCAGATCCAGGGCCCCCATGTCGATGCCGAGCTCCAGCGAGCTGGTGGCGACGATGCCGCGAATAATGCCGGCCTTCAGGCCCTCCTCGATGGCGACGCGCTGCTCATGGGACACGCTGCCGTGGTGGGCGCGCACCAGCTCCTCCTCCGCCAGCTCGTTGAGGCGCTGGCTCAGGCGCTCGCACAGGCCTCGATTGTTGACGAAGATGAGGGTGGACCGGTTGGCTCGGATCAGCTCCAGGATGGCCGGATAGATGGCGGGCCAGATTCCGCGCTCGACCCGCGGCGTCCCAACTTCCCGCGCGTAAAGCTCGCCTAACAGTGACCCGCCCCGGGGCTCCGGTGCCCGCGCCACGGCGGCGCGTTCCATGTCCGCCACCGGCACCGCCACCCGCAGGTCGAGCCGGGGCCGCTCACTGGCGTCGACCACCGCCACCCGGCGGTCTCCGCCCAGGTAGCTGGCGGCTTCGTCCAAGGGTCTGACCGTGGCCGACAGACCGATACGCTGTGGGTCGTTGGCGCAGAGCTCCGCCAGCCGCTCCAGGCTGAGCGCCAGATGCGCACCGCGTTTGGTGGGCGCCAGCGCGTGCACCTCGTCGACGATGACGGTGGTCACCGTGTGCAGCGTCTCGGCGACTCGGGAGCCCAGGATCAGATACAGCGACTCGGGGGTGGTTACCAGGATGTCGCCGGGCTCGCGCAACTGGCGCTGACGCTCCCGTTGGGGGGTGTCCCCAGTGCGCACTGCAACCGTCGGCATCCTGACCGACCGGCCCAGCCGTTCGGCGGTGCGCTGAATCCCCACCAGTGGCGCGCGCAGGTTGCGCTCCACGTCGTAGACCAGCGCCTTGAGCGGCGAAACATAGAGCACCCGCACCCCGTCAGGCGCGTCCGCGGGCAGCTTCAGCAGCCCATCGATCGCCCACAGGAAGGCCGCCAGCGTCTTGCCACTTCCGGTGGGGGCCACCAG
>CAZLYT010000620.1:0-3246 GCA_964563515.1 uncultured Candidatus Competibacteraceae bacterium
AGACACCCGGGCCGAACCCACCGGTCAAACATTGCAGCCGATGGGACCGGCTCGCCGATCGAGCGGCGGCTATCAAAACGGCGAAAGTGTCAAAGTGCTCAAATCAGTTTGAAGGAGGTGCAGTGTGAATGCAGATGGTTGCTGATCAGTCGCAGCAGCACGCCATCGCTTACCCGAAGCTTGAGAAGCTTCCGCAGTTCGGCAGGGTCCAGGTTCTCAAAGGAATACACAACACACTACCCACATCCGTGACCTTCCCGCAACCGTCGCCGTTCACCGCAAGCGTCATCCGATGGAAGGCAAGGCGCTGCGTGTCCTTGGACATCTCCACCGAAACGGCTGTTACCTTCTGGTGTTGGAGTTGCCGGACGGCACACGATCGCTGATCCCGGCGTCCTGGACCGATCTGGACGGATTTCCGCCAGCAACTGGTGAAGACGAGGTGCCCACAGGTACTTCAGCATTGCTTGGGTCAGTTTACGACTTGCTCCGTGCCCGCAAGGTCGTGGATGCTCTGCTGCGAAAACTGGAGGCTCAACAGCCGTCAGTGAGCGACCAATCGCAGAAGGAGCGCCACCATGCAACACCAACTGGAGTTCTGGAACCCGATGGAGGACGCCCCCAACAAGCAGGGGCAATGGGAGAAACTGAGCATCGAGGAGCAAACCGAGAGGATCGCCTTGCTGGCTCGGCTGATCGCCAAGTGCATATGTCCGCAGTTGATGGAGAAGACTGAGGAGAACGGCCATGAGCAGTAGCGAGAAGATCAAACAAACCCACTTGGATCGCAACGCTTACGTGTATGTGCGTCAGTCCACGGCCACTCAGGTTCAGCACAACCGTGAGTCCACGCGCCGACAGTACAAGCTGGTGGATCGTGCCATTCACCTGGGCTGGTCAAAGGAGCGGATCAAAGTGATTGACGAGGACATGGCTCGCTCGGGCTCCGGCACTGCGGAACGCGACGGATTCACGAGAATGACGGCCGACGTGGCCCTGGGGCAAGTCGGGCTGATCCTTTCGATAGAAGTCTCGCGCGTGGCGCGAAACAACGCCGACTGGTATCGATTGCTGGATGTGTGCGGTGTCACCGACACGCTGATCGGCGACGAGGATGGCCTGTACCATGCCGGCCTGTTCAACGATCGGCTTCTTCTCGGGCTCAAGGGCACGATGGCGGAGGTTGAACTGCACGTCATTCGTGCCCGACTTGATGGCGGCATCCGCAGCAAGGCAGCGCGCGGCGAACTGCGTCGCGGGCTTCCTGTCGGCTTCGTGTGGGGCGAAGAAGACGGAGAAGTTCTTTTTCATCCCGACGAGGCGGTCACTGGCGCGATACGGACCATTTTTGACAAGTTCGCTGAAGTCGGCTCGGCCCGTCAGGTCTGGCTCTGGTTCCGAAGCGAGGGACTTCGCCTTCCGCTGCAGCCGAATGGTGTAAACGAGCTGCGATGGGTCACGCCGTCCTACACCGCGGTTCACCACATTCTGACCAACCCCGTCTATGCAGGCGCATATACGTATGGTAAGACTCGGCAGGAACGATACGTGGACGAGGCCGGTCGACTCCGGAAGCGGTTGCGCCGACTGCCGCGGTCCGAATGGGCCGTCCTGATCGAAGATCACCACGAAGGATTTGTTGACTGGAACACCTATGAGATGAACCAGGCGCGCATCAAACAGAACACGCATCCTCGTCCCCATCAGGCTGGCGGAGCGGTTCGCGAAGGCGCCGCCTTGTTGCAAGGGCTCGCCACCTGCGCTTCCTGCGGGCGACGCCTGAACGTCTACTACCAGGGCCGCAACGCGACGCCTGGCTATTACTGCCCGAGCAGCAACATCGCCAACGGCAGGGGGCAATGGTGTATGCGCGTTGGAGGGGCGCGCATCGACAAGGCCGTCAGTGCGGCCTTTCTGGAAGCCGTCACCCCGGCCGGCATGCAGGCCGCGCTGCAAGCCGAAGAACTGATCGAAGCTGAATGTGACGGCGCCCTGGCACAATGGCGCCTGCAGGTCGAGCAGGCACGTTACCAGGCCGAACGGGCCGAACGTCGCTATCGCTCCGTGGAACCCGAGAACCGCCTTGTGGCCCGAACCTTGGAAGCGGAGTGGGAGCAACGGCTCGACGAACTGTCCGCCGCCGAGGCCGAGCTTGTACGGCGCGGGAATCAACGACCCGGACGCCTGACCGACGAGCAACGTGAATGCATTCATCGGCTGGGCTCGGACCTGAATCGTGTTTGGGACGCACCGACCACGACGGACCGGGACCGCAAGGAATTGCTGCGCTGCCTGCTCGAGGAAGTTAACGTCGCTGTGAACCGCACCGAAGCCCAGGCGCACCTGACGCTCCGCTGGCGTGGCGGCATGTTCACGGAGATTGACGTACCGCTCTGGCATCCCCGAGACACAGTCGTCCGGACCGAGGAAGGAACCGTTGACCTGTTGCGACGACTTGCCGAGCACTACCCCGACGCGACGATCGCGGGCATTCTCAACCGCCAGGGTCGCAAAACGGTCCGTGGCCTTGGTTTCACCGCCAACCGTGTCAGCAGTTTGCGGCGACACTGGAAGATCCCCCGTTACGAGCCACCACAGACCCCGCCGGAGGGTAAACTGGTCACGGTGGAGAAAGCGGCGCAGGTCCTCGGCGCCGCGCCTTCCACCGTACATCGATGGATCAACGACGGGTTCATCGCCGGTGAGCAGATCACTCCCGGCGCGCCTTGGCAGATTCGTGTCACCGACGACTGGAAAGAACGATTCGTGGAAAAGCCGCCGCCGGGATATGTAGCCATGCAGGTCGCCACTCGAATCCTCGGCGTCTCCCGACAGACCCTCTTGCAGCGTGTGAAGCGAGGCGAGCTTCAGGCGGTGCATGTATGCCGCGGCAGGCGTAAAGGCCTTCGCATCAAGGTGTTAGATAACCAGCCGGGACTTTTCGAAGCAATGCCATCAGCAAGGGTGTAGTATGAAGATGTCTCCAAGAAGCCCTGGATGTCCGCCTCGACGATCCACCCCACGCCCAGGTCCTTCTGTTGAGACCAGAACGCTTCCAGCGCCTGGTGTGCCGAACGCCCGGGCCGGAAGCCATACGAGCAGTCCAAGAAGTCCTGTTCGTAGAGGGGCTCCAACACCATGGCAACCGCACGTTGCAGAACCTTGTCCTCGAATGTCGGGATGCCGATCGGCCGCGTCTGCGTGCCGTCCCCCTTGGGGATATGGACGCGCTTGACCGGCGGTGCC
>CAZLYT010000621.1:0-31265 GCA_964563515.1 uncultured Candidatus Competibacteraceae bacterium
GGTAGCCCAGCCGGTCCCAATGATCAGCCTAAGAGCATCTTTGTCGCTACCGCAGCTAGCACCAGGGCGATTGCGTAGCGAATGAACTGCAGCGGTGCGCGGGTGCTGACCAGGGAGCCCAGCAGCACCCCGGGGATGGAGCCCGCCAACAGGTTCAGGAGCAGCATGAAATCCACGTTACCCAGGGTCAGATGCCCCAGTCCTGCCAGCAGAGCCAGCGGAATGGCGTGGGCCAAATCCGTACCCACCAGCTTGTTGGGCGTCAGCCGCGCCGGGTACAGATAAACCAGCATCACCGTTCCGAGCGCACCGGCACCGATTGAGGTGAGGGTTACCACCACACCCAGCACGACGCCTGCGCTCACGGTGAGTTGGGCCTGCAGGGTGCGTAGCCGCGACGACCGGGTCACCTGTAGCTTACGGCTGAGACTGTGCAGCGGCTCCTTGAACAGCATACCCAGCGACGTGATCAGCAACGCGATGCCTACGGCGTTGATGATCACGCCGCCGCTGACGCGGTCGATACCCCACAACTGCATCCAAAGAAGAGTCAACGCGGCGGCAGGTAGGCTGCCCCAGGCGAGGCGCTTGACGACAGTCCAGTCCACGCTCCCGTGGTTGTGATGCATGGCCGCTCCGAACACCTTGGTGATCGAGGCGTAGAGCAGATCCGTCCCCACTGCCGTATGGGGAGCGACGCCGAATAGCAGCACCAGCAGCGGCGTCATCAGCGCGCCACCCCCGACGCCGGTGACGCCTACCAACGCTCCCACGATCAGTCCAGCGAGCGCTGTCGGTCCATCCAAATGAAACAAACCTCGCGGGCGCATGGGGTTCAGCGCCGCTGGCGTAGGAAACGGGTGTCAATCCGGCCAAGTCGCGATACCTTGGCCTAGTCAGGGATATTGAGAACGCCCTATCCGCTCCCGCGAAACAGGGCACATTAGGGGACGCTGTGTGCTGGTGCCGGAATAGTAGACGTTCGCAGAACGTTACGACATGGCCCGTTGTGGCCAACACCTGCTCGAATGACGCCCCAATTATCGTTGAGCCGGAGCCGCCACAATGCCGCTTTCGCTCCAGTTTCACGCCGCCAGCGGCACCTTGCACCACGATGGTCGAGTGTTCGATGCCTGGCAGTTGAGCTGGTCGACGACGCCCACGCCCGAAGGCTGCGACCCAGTCGCGCCGAGCCAGGCCCTGGCTCGGTTGGCAGCACTGGGACGACTGCGTCGAGTGCCGGTGGGAATCATCGGGCCACGAACGGCGAGCCCCGAAGAAGCTGGCATGGCCGAGCATCTTGGGGGCGAGCTGACCCGGATCGGTCTGCAAATCATCTGCGGCGGCAAGTCTGGCGTGATGGAAGCCGCCTGCCTCGGCGCCAGCGCTGCCGGCGGGCAGCCCATCGGTCTGCTGCCGGACAACGAGTGGAGCGAAGCCAATCCCCATGTGACCATCCCCGTCGCCACCGGTATAGGTCCCGCGAGGAATGCCATCATTGCCCGGGCATGCCTAGCCCTGGTCGCGGTGGGAGGCGGTTACGGCACCTTGTCCGAAATCGCCTTCGGCCTGCAGTTCGAGCGTCTCGTGCTGACCCTCGGTCATGCGCCGCAGGTGTCCGGCGCCATTTCCTGCACGACTGTAGACGACGCGGTGGAACGAGTGGCCCGGCGATTTTTGGGACTCGGCTGATTCGGGGCACCCGTCAACGGGCGTCGGCCGCATTGGGTGAGGTTGTCGCCTCCTGCTCGGCTTCCAGGACGGCGGCGCCCGCCGCGGCGCCTGCAGCCGGCGCCGTAGCGGACGCCGGCGAGGAACCCTCCTGGGGCACCGTCACCACTACTTGGCGGTGCGCGTACTTGATCCCTTCGGCCTCCAGGGCCTCCTGCACCAGACGATAGGCTTCGCGCCGGATCACCCACTGCTCGTTGGGCACCGTGGTGAACTTCATGCGCACGATGAGCGCGGAATCCTCAACCCGAAACACCCCCTGGGACTTGAGCGGTTGCAGGAAGTGATGCCCGTATTCCGAGTGCTCTAGCATCCTCTGTCCCGTCTTCTTGATGATCTTCCGCACCTTTTCGATGTTTACGTCGTAGGGCAGGCGAATCTCCAGCTTCATGGTGGCCCAGTCACGGCTTTGGTTCTTCACCGCTTGGATCTCGCCGTAGGGAAGGGTCTGCACCGCGCCCAAGTGGTGCCGTAGCCGCATCGACCGGATCGAAATCGACTCCACGGTGCCCTTCATGCCGCCCGCCTCGATGTACTCTCCGATACGGAACGCGTCGTCCACCAGGAAGAAGATTCCCGCGACAATATCCTGCACCAGCTTCTGTGATCCGAAACCTACTGCCAGCCCGACCACGCCCGCACCCGCCAACAGAGGCCCGATATTCACCCCCAGCGAGGACAGGGTGATCAGCGTGACCATGGTCACCAGCACCACCAGGATGAACGAGCGCAGCAGCGGTAGCAGGGTCGCCGCGCGGGTCGCCTTGCCGGCGCCACCCTCCTCGCCCATGACCAAGCCGCCCTCCTCGTTGGCGGGCATGTGCCGGTCGATGGCGCCACGCACGAATTCCCAGACCACATAGGCGATGATGACGGCCACGCCGACATCGAGCAGCGCGTCTCCCACCCGCTGCCCCAGGGGCGAAGCCACCACCCCAAGGAACGCAAAGCCGGCGGCCTCGGCTGCGGCCCAGATCACCCACACCACCATGGCGCCGCGTACCACAATGCGGATGGTGTGCCCATAGCGGGCGCGCAGCACCACCCCCTCGCGCCCCGCTGGCCTCCTGAACCGCGTCTAGGAGGGACTTGAGGATGGCGTCGACAACGGGGATGGCGATCAGCAGAAGCAGGCTCACGATGGCCGCATTGGACGCCTCCAGCGACCGCAGGGCCACGTCCCGAGTATGAAACCACCACAGCACCACCAAGTAGACCGTGGTCATCAGGTGCCAGCTCGGACCCAGGCGACGACGCCAGGAGTCGGTAGCAGGAGTGAGCGCGGATGGCGGTTCCGAACCGGTCCCCGGCGGTCGGCCGAGCGAAGACGGCCCGGCAAGCCAATCGGCAACGGCGCGCCGACTATGCCACACCATGTAGAGCAGCATGCCGGTGATGATCGTGTCGGAGAGGATCAGCATGAAGCGGTGCAGGTGAACTTGAAGACCGAGCAGCTTCAGTAGCGCGCAGCCGAAGAAGGCGAACGCACCAACGCCAAATACGCCAACCACCCAGCTTTGCAGGCGTCTCGCCCAAGGCTCCGGAACCTCGATCAAGCGCCGCTCCGGCCTGTCCGGCGCAAGGAAGGCTCCGGCGAGCACCTGCGCTACCCGGGTGACGGTAATCGTTGCCAGCACGGCCAGCGTGAATACCCGCATCGGGTCATAGCGATCAAAAAAAAGTAGCGATGCCAGCCAACTGGTGAACGCGAATACCAGCACGCCAGCCAGGCCCGCCGCGATCGCCATCGACGCGCTGGCCAGGCGGTCTCGCGCCGAGGCTGCTGTCCGAGCGCGCGGTTCGTTCACGGTCCACGCCAGGCGCTTGCGGGCCGCCCACTCCGCGACCACACCCAGCGCCAGCATGGTCAGCAGCATCAAGACCCTTCTCAGAAACGCCGCCCAGCCGCCGTTATCGGTTAGGTTTCGGAACGCAGCCGCGAAGTGAGTATCCGCATTGGACAGAGCGTCCAGCATGGCCTGCCGGGCTTCGCTGAGCCTCATGGAGCTCTCGTTGAATCGGCGCAACAGTCCAGTGAGGCCGATGTCGTCGCTCCCCTCGGTAGGGGCCGTCTCGCGGCGAAGGTAGTCCATGAGCAATAGCCGCGACTGGGTATCGCTCAACTGGGCCACGAAGTCACCCACCTCCTCGGCGCGCAGCTCGCTCGGCACCTGTGCCGCGGTGGGCGCGCGCGCCGGATTGATCAGGGCAAGGACGGCGGCGAGGCCGGACATGGGTGCTAGCAGGAGCATCCAGATCATTCCAACCAAAAGCCCAGAGAAGCTACGACGGCCACATTCAGATGACACCTGAAGCATCCTCCGTACGTCGTATTGGCCACTCGGCGCCGGCGCAGCACTGGTAGCTCGGGCGACGGTATCCGCCGCCTGCTTGCTGGGAGTCTAGTTCGGGGAGGACCGGCGCGAGGGTGTAGCTCCATCAGGCGAGTTCGGCAGCGTTGTGAAATCCAATGCCGGTGAGCCCAGCACCGCCGTGATCAACCACACCAGACCCGCCGTGGGGCGAGCTGCGCGCTGAAAAAGGCATCAACTTCCCAGACCCGGCGTTGCCGGTTGGCGCATTGACCGAGAAAGACACCACCGATCTCGCACCAGTGGTGGATATGGTGGCGTGCTACTGCCTCGAGTGCTCTGAGGACGTGGAGCTGGTGGTGGATTACCTGCACCGGCGCAGCGCTGGCCATCTCCCTGAATTCGGGCAAACTCTTCATGAAACTGTCACTCCGCGGCGGTTTCGGCGGGCTAGCCTATGTGACTGAGCCTGAAGCCGAGATTGCTATATGAGCTCTCGTGCCGAAAGGCTGATTCGCACTTGCTCCAAAAGCATGACTCGGTCGGGTTGCGACCGTGCCACTGTGATCCAAGTCGGCCAATGAGAATTGCCCTTCTGTTACCAACTCGAATGGAGAATGCCTGATGCGAAGAGGATCCACAGGAGTAATACTGGCGGGAATGCTGGCAGCGGTCGGCGCTGCCAGTAGTCATGCCGACGGCCGCTCAGATCGTCACCAATATGATGGCTGGAATGACCATCGGCCAAAAGGACACGACCTGCGATGGCGCAAGCAGGACGCCAGCTTTCAGCGCATATCGACGCTCCCTAACTATGCGAATAATACCGACCTGGAACACGAAACCGTTTCAGAAATCATCGCCGTTACCGCTGATGGCAAGACGCTCGTCTATACCGATAGCCCGCTCGAGCAAATTGGATTTGTCGACATCAGCGATCCGCACAACCCAATTCCAAACGGCGTGGTGCCTCTGAACGGTGAACCCACGTCGGTAGACGTGCTAGGCAATCGCTACGCATTGGTTGCCGTGAATACCAGCGCCGATTTTGTCCATCCCAACGGCGAGCTGGCGGTGGTCGACATTCATATCCGGGAAGTCGTGGGTAGCGTCGATCTCGGCGGTCAGCCTGATTCCGTGAAGATTAGCCCCGACGGCCAATATGTGGCCATCGCCGTCGAGAACGAGCGTGATGAGGAGATTTGCGTCGGTGGCAGCGAAAGCGGCTCGCCGGTGCTCGAGGATGACGATGCTGCTGCCGCGGCCTGCGAAGATGGCGGTGGTGCGGTCGGCGTGCTGCCTCAGAATCCACCCGGCTATCTCGCCATTGTCAAGATCACGGGCAAGAACCCGTCCCATTGGAAACGACATGATGTGGATCTCACCGGTCTCGCCCACTACGCCCCCGAGGATCCGGAACCGGAGTTCGTGGACGTGAACGAGCACAACGAGGCCGCGATTACCCTACAGGAGAGCAATCACATCGCCATCGTCGACCTGGCGACTCGCAAAGTGATCAAGCATTTCGACCTGGGAACGGTGACCCTCGAAGGCGTCGACGCCACCGAAGACGGCGTCATCGCGCTCACCGAGACCCTTGTGGACGTGCCGCGCGAGCCCGATGCCGCGGCCTGGGTGCCGATCGACTACCGTGGCAAGCACGTCATAGCTACCGCCAACGAAGGGGATCTCTTCGGCGGCAGCCGCGGATTCTCCTTGTTCAATCGCTGGGGCAGGGTGCTGTTCGACAGCGCCGCAACGCTGGAAGCAATCGCAGTACAGCACGGCCACTTCCCGGAGGGCCGCTCGGAGAACAAGGGCACCGAGCCCGAGGCCATCGAGTTTGGTCGTTTTGGCTACCGGGACTATCTGTTCGTCGGCTCCGAGCGCGGCAGCTTCATCGCTGTCTACCGGCTCCGACATGGCTGGCCCACGTTCGAGCAGCTGCTGCCTGGCCCTTTGGGCCCGGAAGGCGTGCTGGCGGTACCTTCCCGCAACCTGCTGATTGCCTCCGGCGAGGAAGACGACCCGGAGTTTGGGCTAAGGTCCACCCTCATGATCTATGAGCTCAAGCACGGCGAGCCAACCTATCCGCAGATTGTCTCGGATGACCTCGGCGACTCACCCATTCCCTGGTCGGCCCTCTCGGGCATGGTGGCCGTGCCGGGAGCACGGGACTCACTGCTCGCGGTGTGGGACTCCTACTACAGCGAGAGCAACATCTTCCGCATCGACGTCTCGGCCAAGCCCGCACTGATTACGGACGTGCTGACTATCAAGGGTGGCAATGGTGACTACGATCCTGAAGGCATCGCAGTCGCACCCGATGGAACGCTATGGATAGCCAGTGAGGGCGATGCCACCGACACCCGCCCCAATCGACTGCTGCAACTGGATCACTCCGGCACTGTCATCGCGGAGATTGGACTGCCGGATCACATTCTCGCCTGCCGCGCCGCGTCCGTGGCCAGGGGAACACTCGGCTCCGGTTTCGAGGGTGTGGCGGTACGCCCCATCGGCCGCAGCCATCGCTACCAGCTCCTGGTGGCGCAGCAACGGGGCTGGGACTACACGACGGAGGCATGCGAGGATCTGGACGACGACGCCGGCGGACTCAACGCCAACGGCGAGCCCAATAGGACTCGCATCTGGATCTACGAGCCTCATGCCGGGCGCTGGGACCAGGTGGCTTGGGAGCTTGCGCCGCTTCCGCAAAACGCGTCTTGGGTCGGACTTTCGGAGATCACGCGGGCGCCCGACGGCTCCTACGTCGTTATCGAACGCGACAACCTCACTGGGGACTTCACGGAGCTGAAGAAGTTGGTGAGGGTACACCCCAAGTCTGCTTTTGACGGTCTAGTAAGCGCCGGTGATAAGGCCGTGTACGACCTGCTACCCGAGCTTCAGACCACTAACGGTTGGATCACCGACAAGCCCGAGGGCATCGCCATCACCCGCCACGGCCGCACCTACATCGTCACCGATAACGACGGCGTCGAGGATTGGTCCGGAGAAACCTGGTTCTTGGATCTAGGCCACTTCGAACAGCTATTTGATTGAACGTAGTGGCAGGCACCCTCGGTGCCCTGCCTTCTCTGCATCATCGTGCCAGGCCTGCAGGACCGGACCTAGGCCACTACCGAAGGCCGGTCCTCGAGTGCGGGCCGCGCGCACGACTTGATCAAAGTCCGCCGAGGAGCGCGGAGGAAAAAGGCCGTTGGAACCGCGGTTCGGCGGTCCAAAGTGTGGGTACGAGAGGCGCTGAGGCTGCCCTGTTCCCAATGAATGGGGCCAAGCGGCATGCCCGGCCCCCCAAATGCTGTACCTGCCTACGACCCTATTCCGGAATCACCAAGGTGTGGCCGCGGAGCTTGATCAGCGCGTCGGGTCCCGGCCGCTGTTGTATGGCCGGGAGGTTCGGGTCGCCGATGGCTGGCACAGAGCCATCGGCGTTGGTACCCCGGGGCACTGTGCGCACCACTTGGCTCGGCGGCAGCGAGTTGCCGTAGCGCAGGTGGGCGTACATACGGTCCATGGCCTGGATGAAGTAGTGGTGCAACGGAACGAATCTGCTGTCGAAGCCGGGAATAGCGTTGAGCGCGTCGAGATGGTGGCCATTGGTCACCTCGATGTAGCGGGTTTGGCTATGTGCGCCCTCCACCCGCTGGTTCAGGCCGTAGTAGGCCCGAGAGGTGTGGTTGGGAGGAAGAATCTGATCGCTGCGGCCGGTAACGATCAGCGTCGGCGTGCCATGCAAATTGCCGCTAGCGAGGATCTGCCGCACCCCGTATCGCACCCGCAGATGGGTAAACAGCTCAATCCCAGGCAGCGGCATCCCGCTTACCGGGTCGAGGCCGGTGGTCAGGCTGCGGATACATAGCGCCCCGTCAAGGTTCTCGTCCGCCCGTCCGGTGGAGGCGGAGGTGGAGAGTCGGTCCACCACTGGCCCCCCGACCGAGGCATCGTTGATGACGTTCACGCCGCCGGTGGGAGGGATGCCGTTGCTGGTGCTGAAGAGAATCGCCTGGGCTGCTGCGGCGAGTGGGACGGGTGCACCAGTCGCCGGATCGGTGGCACCGAAGCTGTAGTCGCAGAGCCGATCCTGCACGCGCAGCCAAGCGTAGGCGTTGGTGTAGGTTACGGCGATGCCTTGGGGCACATTGATGGCCCAGTTTGAGGGCTGGGTGACATTCTGCTCCGACAACATCCCGTAGCCATTGATGATTTGCTGCGCCTCCGCTGCCTGCTCCGATGGTGAGTTGCTGCTGAGCAGACCCTTGTCGTAGAGGGATGCGCAACGATTCACGCCCAGCGCCGCGAGCGCCGGGGTGTCGGCCGGGTTGAGCGGCGCACCGGTCACGGCCAGGTTGGCGCAGCCCTGATACACATTTATCAAGGTCATGTAGTCCTGCAGCGGGCGGCTGTGCCGGCGCACCGGTTCGCGGCCTTTCTGGTGAATGGCGAAGCCCGGATCGAAGCGTGGATTGACGTTCGGCTCGGACACGGCAACACCGTCGATCAATCCATGCCGGTCCAGCTCCACGGCCCGCAGAGTGGCGCCGCCACCGTTGGAAACACTGGAGCCAATAACGATGGTGTTCGCGGGAGTAAAGGTCGTGTCTCCAGCTCGGCGGTGGCCGTCTTCGCGGAACTCCTTGTTGAGCACATAGAATGCGAACTTCACCGACCAGAGCACGAACCGGCCCCAGTCCTGCTCTGGATTGCGCCCGGAATGGGCGTGCTTGAAGGCGTAGCGGTCGGGAGTCTCGGCGTTGTAAGCCTGCCGCTGCCGCTCGCTGATCGGGGCGGTGAAGCTGGAATCTCTGCCCAAGCTGGCGACATCCTCGGGCTCGCCGCGAATGCCGTATCCGGTGTTGTCCTGCAAGCTGTGGGCGCCGGTACCGGTACCCTTGTCGGTGTAGGCCACTGCGCAGCCGTTCTTGAGGCCCCACTCGCCAGCGGTGGCGATGGCCCCATAGACACCCCGGGAACCGGAGGAAGGCGCCGTCACAATGCAGGGCGCGGCGGGGTCGAAATGCTCCGGGATCTGCACCATCAGCGTGACGTTTTCCCGCCGATGTCCGCGGCTGGCGAAGGCCAGATACTCGACACCGGCGATTAGGCCATCGCCATCGGTTACTGTCCCGTCCGCGGCGACATTGGGGCCATATAGGCTGCCGTAGCCGCCGCCCCCTGTCATGTCCACCAACGCGCGGTAATTGTTGTAGATTGCGAGCCGACGCAGCTCGGCGGCGGTGGGAATGTAGGGATCGTCAATTTCGGGGGCCGCTCCTGCCAACCTGGACTTGCCAAGCCCGCCGGTTAGCAGGTCGTCGGACACACCGTCATAGACGTTACGAATGATGTCGCCGTGGATGAACCAAGGCTTCGCTTGAAAGTTGCGCTGCGCTCCAGCATCGGCAGCGACCGTGGCGAATATTAATGGCACGGCCGCGACGCCAACGGCGAGGCGTGCGCGGTGGTTGCTGGTAGTCCTCGGCATGAACATTGATTCCTTGTATGAATGGTCGTTGGGATGACACCAGCCGGTAAGCATCGGGCTAGTAGGTTGTTGTTCTGGCTCGGCAGCGCACCGACGGGCAGCACAGCTAGTGCCAAACGCCGTGCCAACAATGACGAGCCATAATTACTTTGACCATCAGTTAGTTGTGATTTCAACTATCCGACTGCTCGTCCGAATGCGAAGACACCGGTTGGGAGCGGACACGCCTCCGACCCGGCGGGCGGTGGGATCGGGACGTTCCGAAGCCGCGGACGCGGTTCCACGATTGCGGACACGTGAGCCTCGGAAACTCGGCCGGGCCATCAGGTGTGCTCTCGCGCAGCAAACGTGAATCAGGTCGGAGCGACTCCAGGCGCGATCTCGAAGGCTTGCAACAAGGCATCGCGCCTGGAGACGCTCAACCTAGGAGAAGCAACGGCTTGGGTGATGTTAGACGGGAGGAGCGGTTTCTGAAGCGCGGGCCAAGCGCTGCGGCAGCTTCAGCCACTCAGCCGCCGCAGGGTCTGCTCGGCATCTGCTACCAGCCGCGCCATCAGTGCGGCGGCGCCCTGGCGACGTGCCAAGGTCAGCCCCTGACCGGCCCACAAGGATAGGAATTCGGCCCTACCCTGCATGGCGGCGGCGGTTCTCAGCGGGCGCGTCAACGCATTTTGAAGGGGAAACGGCAGCACGGCGTCGAGGCTGCCATCCGGCTCCACCTCGGACATGAACCGATTGACGATGCCGCGGGCCGGCCGGCCGGAGAAAGCCCGAGTGATTTTGGTCTCTCGAGCGCTGGCCTCGACTATCGCAGCCTTGTAGGCATCAGCGACGCCCGCTTCGTCACAGGTGAGAAACGCGGTGCCCATCTGCACCGCCTGGGCCCCCAACGCCAGGGCAGCCACCAAGCCGCGGCCGTCCATGATCCCACCGGAGGCGATCACGGGGACCGACACCGCGTCCACCATCTGGGGCACCAGAGCCATGGTGCCAACCATGGCCTGCTCGAAGGCTGCGGCGAAAGTCCCGCGATGGCCACCGGCCTCGCTGCCCTGGGCCACGATGACGTCACAGCCAGCCCGCTCCAGCGTCACCGCCTCTTCAATGGTGGTCGCCGTTGCGACCAGCAGCATGCCCCGGTCCTTGATCGCGGCCAGCGCATGCTCCGGCGGCAGTCCGAAGGTGAAGCTGAACACCACCGCGCCGCTTGCCAACCCCGCCTCGAACTGTTCCTCGAAAGGAAGCACGCTGGCCGTCGGCGGCGACGGCGGCTGTAGACCGAGCTCGGCGTAATAAGCGGCCACCCGCTCCAGGGCCACCTCCGTGGCCACCGTCGATGGCGCCGGTAGCGGTGCAAATAAGTTGATCCCAAAGGGCCGCTGGGTTCGGGCTTTGACGGCAGCGGCGGCTTGCGAGATCTGCTCTGCGTTCAGATAGGCTCCACCGATGAAGCCCAACCCCCCCGCCTCGCAAACCGCGGCCACCAGCTCAGGCGTGTCGCCGCCGCCCGCCATGGGTGCCTGGATGATCGGGTGATCGATGTTGAGCCGCCGGGTGAGCGCAGTCTGCAGTGTCATGGAGAGCCTCGGGGAAACCAGGGCCAATGGCGCCGATGGGCGTACAGTAGGCACAAGCAGCCATCATGAGAAGCGAAGGTAAGAGATCCCAGGGATCACTCAAGCAGATGGCGCGTCGTCGCCGACGTCGGCGTGCGGGGAGTCACCAACCATGCTGCAGGCGCAGCTAACGAATGCGCTCAAGGCGCTGGCGGTAGCAGCAGCCGGCTCGTAGCGCGATGATGCGCAGGTCCGGCTTGCGCAACAGCGAATCGAGGCGCCGCCGCTCGGACGGCGCCGACAATAGCACCAACTCTTCCTCGAACACCCCCCGCTCTCCCAGCTCCGGGAGGCGCACCGGGCCACACCCAAACGCGCCTTCCAGCTTGCGATGCAACACTTCGCCGACCAGCTCCGCGGTAGTCCCGGTACGCAGCATCAGATCGACCTCAGCGCGGCCGCGCTGGTTACTCCTCGAGCGTGAAGCCCACCTTCATCTGCACCTGCCAGTGCGCGATTGCGTCGCCCTCGATTTGGCCGCGGATCTCGGTGACCTCGAACCAACGCAGATGCTGCACCGTACGCGATGCCCGGGCGACAGCCTTGCGCACGGCGTCTTCGATGCTATCGGTGGACGAGCCGGTGAGATCGATGGACTTGTAGATGTGGTCCGACATGGGCGCAGTCTCCTGTCTTGATTGGCAACGTAGGACTCGCAGCAGGCGCTCGTCCGGCTGCCGGCGGAATGTCATCCTTAGTGTAGACGGTGACCAGCAACGTCAGTGACGCCGGCCACGCCCGGCCGCCCGATTGCCAGTGACCTGGCGGGACGAGTAGATTGAGCCGCCGCCGAGGCCACTGTGAATTTGTCGAGGGATGATGCGCAAAGCCGATGAACCCGAGCTGCTCATGGACGAGGACGGGATCGAGATCAGCTCGCGATCAATTATCACACCTATCGGCGAGTTCCCGCTCGAGGACGTGAAGTCGGTGGACAGCCGCCGCAACAAGCCCCTCTACGGCCCCCTGTTTCTGGCGCTGCTCGGCACCCTCAATCTCCTCGTCGCTTTTCAGTCGGGCTTCTGGCTCGATTTCGCAGCCGCCGGCGTGATGCTGGGCGCGGGCATCTTCTGGCGCACCGGCGGCACCAAGTATGTGCTTACCCTGAGGACCGCCAATGGCGAGGTGGATGCCTGGTTCGCCCGCCGCGAGGCTCAGGTTCAGCGGGCGCTGGAGATCATTCGGCCGCGTTTGAATAAGCGGCCGCCGGCCGCCAATTCAACTTCCTGAGCCGGCTTCCACGCCCCCGTTGGCAAGGCGCACAGGCGCCACCCGGAACCCGCTGCCGGCGGCGAGCCTCGGGCAGTCAATGACCGGCGGCAGCAGGTGCGACCGATGCCAGTGCAAATAGCGCGCGTATATGACATCGCCGATCGCGATCAGGGTTATCGCGTCCTGGTTGACCGCCTCTGGCCCCGGGGTGTGAAGAAGGCGTCACTGCAGCTCGACGAATGGTGCAGAGATCTGGCACCGAGCAGCGAACTGCGCAAGTGGTTCGGACACGATAGCGAGCGCTGGGAGGAGTTCCGCCGCCGCTATCTGAAGGAACTGGAAGACCACTCCGAAACCTTGGAGCGGCTGCGCGAAGTGGCGCAGCATCAACCACTGCTGCTGCTTTACTCCGCCCGCGATCAGGACCACAACCAGGCGGTGGTGCTGCGGGAGCTATTGCTGAAGCAGCATTGATCCCGGAGCTCGGTGGCTCTGACAATTGCCGCCGCGCTCAGTCCACCGCACCCAGGTTGCGATGGCCAGCGACTCGGGCCGCCACTCGGTCTCCATGATGCGCTTGTCGGCGCCCCGGGCGCGGGCGCTGGCTAGGCGGTGCCTGGCCTGGCCGGTACGTGGCGGTGAGCCCGCCCCGGGGCAGCGGGCTATAGGACAACAGCCCGCGCTGGTTGGGCGCTTCGCCCATGGCGTTGGCAACCTTGGTGGCCAGCGCCGGCTTCGGGCGCTCCCGCACCGTCCTTCGACCGGCGATGGCCTCGGTCAGGGGGCCGATCAACCCCCACTGATTGCGGTCAAGATCACTACCTCGGCACCAGGCCCGAGTGGCGTCTCCAGCCGGGCCCGCCGGCCCTCCACGAACACATTCATGTGGCGCCGTATGGCCGGCGTGGAATCACAGATGCGGTCGCGCATTCCCGGCCAATGACAATCCAGGCGGTCGACCACCTCATCCACGGTAAACGCCGACACTTCCAGTTGCGCGACCGAGCCCGGAAACAGCTTGACGAGAGCTGGCGGCAGCGTCACCAGGACGGTGGGTTGGACAGGGGCTGGCGCCTCATTGCACATTGCCGATCCTCCCGAACCAAGCTCGCTACCGGTCCACCACCAGCGTTTCCACCGAGTAGATCGGCGGCAGGTACCGGGTAATGCAGCGCCAGCTGTCACCCTCATCGGCGCTGGCAAACAGCTCGCCCGTGTTGGTGCCGAAGTAGACGCCCGCTGGCGCCAGCCGATCGGTGGCCATGGCCTGACGCAACACGCCGAAAAAGGCGTTCTCCTGTGGCAACCCCTCGCGCAGTGCCTCCCAGCTATCGCCCCGATCCCGAGTTCGCCACACGGCGGTCTTGGCGTCGGGCACATATCTACCCGCCGAGTCACCATTGAGGGGCAGAAGGTAGAGCGTGTCCGGATCCCGCGGATGCACGGCCGCCGGGAAACCAAAGCTCGACGGCAAACCGGCCTCGATGCTGTCCCAGCTCCGGCCACCGTCATCACTGCGATACATGCCGCAGTGATTCTGCTGGTAGAGTCGATCGCTCAGTCCGGATGCCATCACCAGGCAGTGCACACATTGGCCGTACTCGGGGTAGCGCAGCTCCGGCGGCAGGAAGTCGGCCCGCGTGCCCCGGTTTCGCGGCTCCCAGGTCTTGCCGCC
This sequence comes from uncultured Candidatus Competibacteraceae bacterium, assembly GCA_964563515.1. Taxonomy (GTDB): domain Bacteria; phylum Pseudomonadota; class Gammaproteobacteria; order Competibacterales; family JAHEDQ01; genus CAZLYT01. The sequence continues at coordinate 14,050 of CAZLYT010000621.1, forward strand.
GTCGGCGGTATGGAACACGCCGGCCGAGGAGATGGCGATCCAAAGCTGGGTCTCGTCGCTGGGATGGGGAATGAGCGAATGCAGGATCAACCCACCGCCACCGGGCTGCCAGTCTGGACGCGACGGATGCTCTCTCAAGCCGGCAACGTGCTGCCACGATTCACCGGCATCATCGCTGCGGAACAGGCCAGCAGGCTCGACCCCTGCATAGAGCCCGTTCGCGCTTGGCGCCACGCTCCAAACCGACTTGATCGGCGTATCGCCCGTTTGGTACGCCAAGCCGGAGCTGGAATGGGTCCAGCTCATGCCCAGATCCAGTGACTTCCAAACCGCCGGGCCGAACCATTCGTTGCCACCCCCGCCATAGATGGTCTCGGTGACCGGGTCGGCTACCACGTGGTTCATTGGCCAGGATTCGCAGTAGGGACCGCGGAGCCTCCACGAATCCCGCTTCGCGGTCCCTTCGACGATGAAGGCACCTTTCTTGGTTCCCACTAAAATCAGGACTTTCTCAGCCATCATTGTCTCCACTCGGCTATTGGACCAAAGCTCCCTTCGGCGCGCCCGCCAATTGGCACGTGATGCAGCATTCGCACAGGGATCAGCGGGACGCGCCTACCTCGTGATCCAACGGGTTAATCCTACGGGCGCAAGCGCGCCGGAAACGATGGGAGCGGGGCCGGCGGTCAGCCCTCGAATCCCGGCTCCAGTGGGCGTATGTCCACCGTGCCACCGACACCCAGGGTGGGAATCCGCAAGGCGATCGCGATGGCCTCGTCGAGGTTCTCACACTCGACCAGGTGATAGCCCCCGAGCTGCTCCTTGGTCTCCGCGAAGGGTCCGTCGGTGATGACTGGCTTGCCGTCCCGTTGGCGCACGGTAGTGCTGGTGGAGCTTGGCTGCAGCTTGGCGCTGGCGCGATGCTGCCCCTTCCGTCCCAGATCCTGCATGAGCTCGCCATAGGCTTGCATGACCTCGCCCTTCTGAGCCTCCGGCAACTGCGCCCAAAGATTCTCGTCGAAGCAGCACATGAGCATGTATTGCATAGCGTCCTCCTTCTGCATCAGGTAGTCGAACCGGCGAGCCCGAGATCGACAGGCGCCGCAAAGCGGTTGCAGGCGCAACCTCGACCACCCACCGAATCGGGGCTGGCGGCAGCTAGCGGGCACTCCCTCGGGTCATCGATCAGGCCAAGCTGTCCCTGCGCTCAGCCAATGCGTTCGCGCCTTCTGGGAACAGCCCCGCAACCGTAGTGGGGTGAAACTCGCTGCCCAGCCACCTCTCTAACAGTCGCAATCAGAGATGCTTTGCTGCCGTGGGAGATGGTGCCGTGCTACCCGAATCGGAGTTGCTCGAGCGCACAGCGCTCGAAGACTTGCACCAATCGGCGCCACGGGCGCAAGTGGCGGCGCTGGGGATCAGCGGGCTGAGTATCGGGTCCGCCTTCGTGTCGATTGCGGCCAAGCTCCCCAAGACAGCCATTGTGATCAATCGGGCGCTCGGCCTGGGACTGTCACAGCCTGAAACGCAGGACCAGGTCCGAGAGATCGTCAAGGCATACCGCGACAGCCGGGTAGAACAATATTTCGTTCAGCTGCATCCCCAGGCCAAGCCCGTCGCGCTGGCACAGTGGCTGGAAGGGGAAGGCCTGGTAAGAAGTCGCGCCTGGCAGAAGTTCTCTCGTGGCACCGAGGCGGTCGAAGATCGCCCCACGGACCTATCGATTCGACAGGTCGGTTCCGATCACGGCAAGGATTTCGGCACGATCGTGGGTGCGGGATTTGATTTGGGGGATGGGGCTGCCCCTTGGCTCGCGAGCCTTCCTGGTCGCGAGGGTTGGCACATCTTCATGAGTTTCGACGGGGGCGAGCCGGCGGGTGCGGGCGCACTGTTCGTCTACCGGGATCTTGCATGGCTGGATTTCGCCGCCACCTTGCCGCGGTTTCGAAGCCGCGGGAGCCAGGGCGCGATCTTGGCGAGTCGCATGAAGCTCGCTTTGGAGCTCGGATGCCGGAAGATGTTCACCTGCACCGGGGTAGAAGTCCCTGGTGATCCTCAGCACTCCTACCGGAACATCCTCAAGGCAGGATTTCGCGAGGACTACGTGAGGGAGAACTACGCCCCGATAAGGACGGAGTAGGTGGCGAGGGCAACGGAGCTCTCCAACCACGAGTAGGTCGCGAGCCTGGAGCAGCGCGCCTGCGCCCTTCTGATTTGACGTCGCGCAGGGAGCGTTGCACGCGACGTGCGCAACCGGAATAGAACCTGCCCGAGGTAACGCTCCCACCGGGGTACATCCATTGCCGTGAGCTCGTAGCCGAGCCCCCGCAACTCATGACACTCGCCGAAGGCCGCTGCGATCCATGCCTGCTGCCTGGGCGCTAGCGTTTCACTTCACGTGTCGATCTCGGTCGTCTGCGGATCCCGATTGAAGCTTGCTGGGTCATACCAGGTCTTAGCTGACGTGATCGCCTTTTCGCCCAGGTGCTCGTGGCGAGCGGGACGCCGTGTCCGTGCAGGGCAGCTTCCATATCAACGACGACGTGCTGCGCCAGGCGGCCTTGGACGGGCTCGGAAGCCTTCGCATGCCCAAGCTGTTTCTCCAGGCCGCCCTGGAGCGCGGCGAGCTCGTCCAGCCGAGCCAGACGAGGTCGCACCGAGCGTGACCTTGGCGGCGGTCTATCCCCCACGCCGAGCGTTTACCTCAAAGTGAGGGTATGCGTGGACTTCCTGGTTGCGGCGACCGGCGGCGAAGGTGGTGGTCGTGGGAAGAGCCTCTAGGCGATTGCGGCCACCTCAGGCGCTACGCTTTCGCCCGGTCAGCATCGCCCGAACCAGGTTCTCCCGGTGAGCGACGCTGGCGATTATCACCCCCGCCACGTGTAGGAAAGCCAGCGTCAGGGTGAGATTGGCCAGAAACTCGTGCGTCTCCTCCCAGAACTCTTCGCGACTCTCAGGGCCAGCGCCTCCAGTTCCCGCGTGCTCGTCATCGTCGGCTTGGACGACGGCTATGCCCATTGCCTGACCGAGATCAGCGCCGCCGTTGCTCACCAATGGCGTCAAGGGTCCCTTGCCCTCATCTATCGCATACAGCATCAGCCCGGAGCCGGTGGTTCCGGCGAGGCCCAGGAGCAAGGTGATCGCCATGGCGCCTCCCGCTGGGCTGTGACCGAGATAGCGGGGGGCCTTGCCCCGTGGCAACCGTATCAAATAACGGAGTACGGTTCCCCGGCGATAGATGAAATCGCGGAAGCGGGCATGTGGGCTGCCGATGAATCCCCACAGCAGTCGAATCAGAATCAGCGCCACCAGGGCATAGCCAGACCACACATGCAGCCACTCCGGGCCGTCCTCACCCGTCACGTAGGCGATGGCGAAGGCAACCACCAGCAGCCAGTGCACCAGCCGAACCAAAGGGTCCCAGACCTTGACCTCGGGCTCTGTGTTCATACTCGTCTCCTCGTGATGACGCCCGGGGACGGCTGCCCCGCCCCCGGGCCATGGCACATCCCGGATCAGTCGTCGCTTTCTGACCGGACGATCTCGCCGCTGTCACCGTCGACCCGAAGCTCGACGCGGGCCCCATCCGGATCGGTGGCTTCGACCTCGTAGCCACGGCGCTCGCGCTCGATTTCGGTGATGTCGCGATAGCCAGCGGATTCCAACCGGCTCGCCACCTGAGCCACGCTAAAATTCAGCGGACCACGGCCGTCATCACTTTCGTCACTGGCCAAGGCAAGTCCGGCCGCAGCGGCGAGCACCGCGGCGCTGGCGACGGAGATCAAGACAGTGCGAAGGCTTTTCATAGTGTCATCCTCGTTGTGTTGACGGTCGGGCATGCTAGATGGCGACCATTAACCGACGCTGAATGTCGGCAGGACACGCCCGCGCCGATTTCAGGGTCGATTAAGCCAGCAAGGGTTAGGATTCGGGCCATGTTCAGGAACACGTGCCGTCCGGCCGCCATCTGGGTTGCGGCGTCGCTGCTAACCCTGACCGCGCTGACGACCGCCGCCGATGACGACGACCACGAACGGGCACGTGTGTTGCGGGAAAGCGCGCGCGTGCTTCCGCTTGCGGAAGTGCTCGAGCGCGTGGGCAGGCGGGTGCCCGGACGCTTGCTGGAGGCGGAGCTCGAGGAGCACCAGGGCGGCTTCGTCTACGAGCTGGAGATCATCGGTACAGACGGCGTGGTTCGCGAGGTGTTGGTGGATGCCGCCAACGGCGCGCTGCTGAGCGCAGAACAGGACGATTGAGGCGAGCCGGCATGCGATTACTACTAGTCGAGGACGATCCGGACTTGGGACCTGGTCTGCGGGAGGACTTGGCCGCCCGTGGCTTCGCCGTCGATCTTGCCACCGACGGTGTAGATGCCCAGCACCTCGGGGAGACCGAGCCCTACGACCTGGTGGTGCTGGACCTCGGCCTGCCTGGCCGCCCCGGCCTGGAGGTGCTGAAGGCCTGGCGGGGCGCCGGCAACAGCGTCCCGGTGCTGGTCCTCACCGCTCGCGGAGCCTGGCAGGAGCGGGTAGAGGGGTTTCGCGCCGGTGCCGACGACTACCTCCCGAAGCCATTCCAGGCGGAGGAGCTGTACGCCCGGGTCGAAGCCTTGCTGCGAAGAGCCCATGGTCGCAGCAGTGGCAACCGGCTGCGGGTGGCCGGCCTCAGCCTGGACGAGGAGCACCAGCGGGTGGTGCTCGAGGATGGCCAGGTGGTGGAACTCACTGGCACCGAGTTCCGACTGCTGCGCTACATGATGCTGAACCACGGCAAGGTACTGTCGAAGAGCCGGTTGGCCGAGCACGTCTATGACTATGACGGCGAGCGCGACAGCAACGTCCTCGAGGTCTACGTGAATCGCTTACGGGGCAAGCTTGGGCGCGAGCTCATCTCCACCCGCCGCAGTCAGGGTTATGTGTTCGGCAAGACCTAATCCGGCCGCCAGAGCGCTTCGCCGGGCCTGGATCGGCCAGTGCTGCAAGCGCCTCGGCGCCAACCCTGACAAGGTATCGGGCCCGCCTCGATGAAGTCGATCGCGGCGCGTATTCGTGCTGGCACCCTGGTGATTACCACCCTGTTGCTGGCGGGGATATTGACCCTGAATCATTGGTTACTGGGTGACCTGATGGAGGACTTCGTCGCCACTCGCCTGGAGCACGATGCGGAGGCGCTGCTGGCGGCCTGGGAGGTCGCGCCGGGGGGTGGGCGGACGCTCGATTTGAGCTTCGTCAATCCCGTCTATCTGCAGCCGCTCTCTGGTCACTACTACCGCATCGACAGCGGCGGCCAGGCGCATTTCTCGCGCTCACTGTGGGATGAGAGCTTGCCACCACCGCCACCGTCGAACCACGCCAAATCGCGCCGACGAGTTCCCGGCCCGGCGAGCCAGGATCTGCTGGTGACCAGCCACAGTTATCGCAAGTCGGGGCACGAGGTGGTCCTTAGCGTGGCCGAGGACCTGAGCCCGCTGCGCAGCGGGCTGGTGCTGCTGCAGCAGGCTTCGGCCGGGCTGATCATCGTCTTGGCGCTGGTGACGCTGGCAGCGCAACAGCTGGCAATCCGCCGTGGACTGGCACCGCTCGCACGAGCACAGGAGCAGCTCCGCCAGCTGCAGGCCGGCAAGCTCACCAGCCTCGATGAGGAAGCGCCGTGCGAGGTCCGCCCACTGGTGCGGGAGATCAATCGCCTCGCCAGCGTGCTGGAGCAGCGGCTGCAACGCTCGCGCAACGCGCTGGGAAATCTGGCACATGGAATCAAGACCCCGCTCACCGCTCTGCAACGGCTATTGGACGCACCCTCACTGGCCCAGCAGTCGGCATTGCGCGGCGATCTCGAGAGACAGCTGCTGCGCATTCGCGAGCTCACCGAACGCGAGCTGCGGCGGGCGCGCATCGCGGGCGGTGGAATACTCGGTCAGCGTGTGGAGCTGGGCGCAGAGGTAGAATCGCTAGTCCAGGTACTGACCCAGGTGCACTTCCAGAAGCAGCTGTCCATCGAGCTTCGGATACCGGTGAACACGGACCTAGCGTGCGATCGCGACGACTTGCTGGAGCTGCTTGGCAACTTGTTGGACAACGCCTGCAAATGGGCGCGCTCGCGGGTGCGAGTCACCGCGAGCACGGACGCTGCGGTCTGCCACATCAGCATCGAGGACGACGGACCCGGCATCGCATTGCAGCAGGCCGAGGCCTTGCTGCAGCGAGGGGTCCGCCTGGACGAGTCGCAGGAGGGACATGGTTTGGGGCTCGCCATCGTCAGCGATATCGTCGACCAGTACGGCGCCACCTTGGCTCTCGAGCATTCCCAAGCGCTGGGCGGTCTCGAAGCGCGGGTGTCGATCCTGCGCGTGTTGCCGGACGGGGTTCCGGGTTCTGACTCCGAGCCTGCATAACAGCAGCACGGGAGGAAATTGAAAGGATGGTCATGGCATTCTTGAAGACGCTGGGCCTGTTCGCGATCACCGCTGTCGCCGAGATCGTCGGCTGCTATCTGCCCTATCTCTGGCTCAAGCACGGGCATAGCGCTTGGGTACTGGTGCCGGCGGCTTTCAGCCTCGCCGGCTTCGCCTGGCTGCTCACCTTGCATCCCCAGGCGGCCGGTCGCGTTTACGCCGCCTATGGCGGTGTCTACGTCAGCGTCGCCCTGGTGTGGCTGTGGCTCGTCGAGTCCGTGCGCCCGACCATCACCGACTGGGTCGGGGTCGGCGTGTGCCTGACCGGGATGGCCATCATCATGTTTGGACCGCGCGCCGGAACCGGAGCGGGATTCAACTGATGCCGGCGCCTGGCGACCCAGGAGAGCTCACACCGCCGTGGGCACTGGGAAATGACCCGCACCTAGAGCCTATCGAAGGGATAGTCGATTTCCCGCTCCTTCAACCAAGCATCCTGCAGCTTGTAGGCCTGCCACTCGGTCTCGTTGGGGCACGGCCAGCTGCGGAAATTGAACTGCACGTAGTGCACGAGCTCGTGCAATAGGGTGCTGACCTTGGCAACGTCTTGACTGGGCCAGGGCTTCACCAGGTAGATGTGGTTGTCATCCCGGTCGTAGCTGTCAACGAACGCGTCGTGGACTTCGAACGAGCGGGATGGGGGGCCGTAGAAGAAGCGCCTCCGACCGTCATTGGGCGTCGGCGAAAGGCTTCGCGGCGGGACGCCCTCCATCCCGAAAAGCAACTGCTTAGGTGTTTTCTTTGGGTGGGAATGACATCCGCCCTTGGTCATCGAAGGTATCAGCGCAAGCGCACGGGTTAGCCATGGGGATTCTCGAGATAGGCCTGAGTTCAGGCCTGCTTGAGGGGCCGCGGATAGCAGGAGCACAGGGTGCACACCACCAAGTTGTGGACCCGGTCGCTGTTCTCCACCGCCACCACGTGCTCGCCCTGGCGGCCTCCGAAGCCGAGCCCTGCTGGTTGCTCGAAGCTTAGGACTTCTACCATTGAGGGCAGCTACCTGGACCCCCGGGGATTCGCTTATGGGCGCCGCCCCATACGCTTCTGGGTTGATCCTCGTCATCGTTCGCCCTCGCGCTGTGTGCTACACAAACAGGAGAAATGTCGCTATAAACGGGCGAGGTGCATCGAATGAACGCAGGCTCCGACCGTGTCTCCCTGCCGCTTGATGCGCCCATCTGGGGCCGCTTCTTCACGGTCTTTCCCCTGGTGCTGGTGGGGACCCGGGAGCCGGACGGTGGCCACGACCTGGCGCCGAAGCACATGGCCATGCCCATGAGCTGGCAGAACTGGTTCGGGTTCGTCTGCACCCCGCGTCACGCCACCCACCGCAATGCCGAGCGCACTGGAGCCTTCACCGTGAGCTATCCGCGACCGGACCAGGTGGTGCAGACGGCGCTGGCGGCCGCACCTCGATGCGACGACGACAGCAAGCCGTCGCTACAAGCCATGCCCATCACCGAGGCCACCCGGGTAGACGGCGTGCTGGTGACGGGTTCCCCCGTTGGCCTGGAGTGCGAGCTCGATCGCATCGTCGAAGGGCTCGGCGAGAACAGCCTGATAATTGGTCGCGTAGTAGCGGCCCACGTGGACCGGGCCGCGCTGCGAACAGACGACGTGGATGACGCCGATCTGCTGCTGCAGTCCCCGCTCTTCAGTTACTTGTATCCAGGGCGCTTCGCCGTGATCTCGAACACGCAAGCCTTTCCGATGCCGGCGGGATTCAAGCGGTGAGCACGTCGGCACGGCAGCTGCTGGACTACTTGCAGGAGCGGCGCTCGGCGTTGGCCGACTTGGTGGAAGCCCTGGCGGCGGTGGAGTCGCCATCCGACGTACCGGCGAGCCAGGGCGCGGCCTTTGACCTATTCGAGGGCGCCTTGCGCGAGCGGGGGCTAGTCACCTTCCGCCACTCGGGCCGGACCTCTGGCGGCACCCTCTACGCGCGGCCTTCCCGGCGAGCCCGGGGACAGCCGGTGCAGCTCATCATCGGCCATATCGACACGGTCTGGCCCGTGGGGACGCTAGCAGACATGCCGACGGTACGTACCGAGGACAGGCTCCGCGGTCCCGGGGTGTACGACATGAAGGCCGGCCTCGCCATGATGGTGTTCGCGCTGGAGGCGATCCGCGAGCACGGACTGGAGCCCCAAGTGCTGCCGCTGATCTTGGTCAACTCGGACGAGGAGATCGGCAGCCGGGATTCCGGCGGCCAGATCCGCCGGCTGGCGCGCATCGCCGACCGGGCACTGATTCTGGAACCCTCCATGGGACCGGCCGGCATCATCAAGACGGCGCGCAAGGGGGTCGGTCGCTACACCATCCACGTGCGTGGCAAGGCCGCCCACGCCGGGCTCGACCCGGAAGCCGGCGCCAGCGCGATCCTGGAGCTGGCGCATCAGGTACAGCGCCTGTTCCAGCTGAACGATCCGGCCCACGGCGTCAGTGTCAACGTGGGCACCATCGACGGCGGCCTGCGACCCAACGTCATCGCGCCCGAGAGCAAGGCGGTGGTCGACGTCCGGGTGCCGACCCATGCCGATGCGGAGCGTATCGACGCCGCCATCCACGCCTTGGAGCCGGTCACGTCGGGGGTCAGCCTGCGCGTGGAGGGTCGTATTGGCCGGCCGCCGATGGAGCCCCGTGCCCGTGATCGGGCACTGTGGAACAGCGCCGTGGCAGCCGCGCAGGAGCTGGGTCTGACACTGGAGCAGGGTACCGCTGGCGGCGGCTCCGACGGCAACACCACCAGCCAATACACTGCCACCCTGGATGGCCTCGGGGCGGTGGGTGACGGGGCCCACGCCCACCACGAGTTCGTGTTCCTGAACAGTCTGGCTGAACGAACCGCGCTGTTGGCCATGCTGCTCATGACGCCGCCGTTACGAGGCAGGCACGAGTATGGGGACTAACATGGAGCACATCCACCGGGCCTCCCTGACTCGCATCGCCCCGCTAGCTGAGCTCGAGATTCGGGCGCTTCCCCGTGCCGACTGGGCCTGCGGCGACTACGTGGTCGGGGAGGTAATCGCCCCGCCGGCGCCGAGCATGATGGTGGAGCTCGAGAACGGCCGCATGGCCAGTGTCGACGTGGGTGACCGCATCCTCGGCGCGTTCGGCGACCGCTATGCCACCTTGGAGGCCACCGCCAGCTGGGAGGCCATCGGTGACGATGGCGTGATGTCGGCCGCCACCGGGGCCGGGCTTTTTGGCCGCATCACCTCGATCTCGCCGTTCCTCGCCGATCCCATCAAGACGCGCTACCAGGGCCACGCTCTGGTCAAGGGCCAAAAGGCCACCATGCGCGGGGCCGTAGCGGAGGTGGGAGAGCGGCCATTTACCACACCGGTGCTGCTGATCATCGGCAGCTCCATGTCCGCCGGCAAGACCAGCTCCGCGCGGATCATCATCCGGCGCTTGACCAAGCTCGGGCTCAAGGTAGTGGGTGCCAAGCTCACGGGCGCCGGTCGCTACCGCGATATCCTGGCGATGAAGGATGCCGGCGCCGACCCCATCTTCGACTTTGTCGATGCCGGGCTCCCGTCCACGGTTTGCGACGAGCAGATCTACCGCGCCGCCATAGCGGGCCTGCTGTCGCGCATGGCGGCCGCAGACGCCGATGTGGCGGTGGTGGAGGCCGGCGCGTCACCCTTGGAGCCTTACAACGGCCAGGCCGTCACCGAGCTGCTGGGGCCGAATCTCCGCATGACGCTGCTGTGCGCCTCGGATCCCTACTCGGTGGTTGGCATGATGGAGGCCTTCGGCCTGGAACCGGACCTGATTGCCGGCATTGCCTGCAACACCGAAGCCGGCATGGCACTGATCGACAAGCTCACCGGCCTGCCGGCGCTGCGGCTCATCGATCCCGCCACCTTTCCTCGGCTCGACCGCATCCTCCGCGAGCGCTTCGCCGATTGAGTCGCGCGGTTTGCTGGGTGCAGGTCTGGCGGACACAGTCGTTCGGTACCGTCCACACCGTTGCATGGGCTAGCTCGCGATCTTGCACCGGCACCGAGTTGCTTTGCGTTTCGGAAGTGGTGGGATCGCCACAATGGTTGATACAGGTCATGGAAGGTTTCCGCCGCTGTCACAGCCTGCACCTGAGGATCCCGCTCGGGGTCGAGCCGAGAGAAGATCGGCGCGAGACCCCTCATTGAGGGCGTCAGCGCCTTAGAGGAGGTTGTGGTGGCTTGGGAGACCCTCTACAAGCACGGCAACAGGCGCGAGCCGGCGCCCAACCTGACAGACTACGAGTCGACCCGCGACGGCTTCTCCTGGGAGGAGGTCGGGGCGCAGCTGGAGGGACTCCCGGGCGGGGGCCTCAACATCGCCCATGAGGCGCTGGATCGGCAACTGCGCGATGGTCTGGCGGACAAGGTGGCCATCCGCTGGCTATCCAAGGACCTCAGGGTCCGCGACTTCAGCTATCGCGAGCTCAGCGCCGCCTGCGACCGCTTCGCCCGTCTGCTGCAGCGGCTGCAGGTGGCCGAGGGGGAACGCGTATTCAGCCTGCTGGGACGTGTGCCCGAGCTCTACGTCGCCGCGCTGGGTACCTTGAAGGCTGGCCGCGTGTTCTCGCCCCTGTTCTCGGCTTTCGGTCCGGAGCCTGTGCAGGCGCGCATGAGCATCGGCAGCGCCCGCATCCTCATCACCAGCGAGGCGCTATACCGACGCAAGGTACTGCCCTGCCGCGATCGACTGCCGACGCTACGACACGTGCTGCTGGTGGACCGGCACCATGGCGATCTGCCCGAGGGCACGCTGTCGCTGGCCGACGAGCTGGATCGCACTGACACCGGCGCATTCACCGCCCGCACTCAGCCGGAGGACATGGCGCTGCTGCACTTCACCAGCGGCACCACCGGCAAGCCCAAGGGCGCAGTCCACGTGCACCAGGCGGTAGTCACCCACCACACCACCGGGCGCTACGCCCTGGACCTGCATCCAGAGGACATTTACTGGTGCACGGCCGATCCCGGCTGGGTCACCGGCACCTCCTACGGCATCATCGCACCGCTCACCATCGGCGCCACCATGGTCGTGGACGAGGCCGAGTTCGACGCCGCGCGCTGGTACGGCATCCTGCAGGATCAACGGGTCAGCGTCTGGTACACGGCGCCCACCGCCATTCGCATGCTGATGAAGGTGGGCAGCGAGTTTGCCCGCGAGTATGACCTTTCCAAGCTGCGCTTCGCCGCCAGCGTGGGGGAGCCGCTAAATCCCGAAGGCGTGGTCTGGGGTCAGGAGGCGATCGGTCTCCCGTTCCACGACAACTGGTGGCAGACCGAGACCGGCGGAATCATGATCGCCAACTACCGGGCTATGGATGTGAAGCCGGGCTCCATGGGTCGTCCCCTGCCCGGCATCGACGCCGCCATTGTTCAGCGGCAGGGCGAAGGTCAAGGGTTGCGGATGCTGGATGCGCCCAATCAGGTCGGGGAGCTGGCGCTGAAACCAGGATGGCCGTCCATGTTCCGCGCCTATCTCAACGAGCCCGAGCGCTACCAGAAGTGCTTCGTCGGCGATTGGTACTTGAGCGGCGATCTCGCCATGCGAGATGAGGACGGCTACTTCTGGTTCATTGGGCGCGCCGACGACGTCATCAAGTCCGCTGGCCATCTGATCGGTCCATTCGAGGTCGAGAGCGCGCTGATGGAGCACCCGGCGGTGGCCGAGGCCGGCGTCATCGGCGTGCCGGAACCCACCATCGGCGAGGTGGTGAAGGCCTTCGTGGCCTTGAAGCCCCAGTTCAAAGCCAACGAAGCCCTGGCCCGCGAGCTCTTGGGTCACGCGCGCAAGCGCCTGGGGCCGGCCGTCGCCCCCCGCGAGATCCTGTTTCGCAATAATCTTCCCAAGACCCGCAGCGGCAAGATCATGCGCCGGCTGCTGAAGGCCCGGGAGCTGGGGCTGCCGGAGGGAGACATCTCGACCCTGGAGAGCGACGAGAAATGAGCGCCGAGGGCAAGCTACATCTGAACCGTGACCATGCCCTGCATCTGTTGCGGCAGATGCTACGCATCCGCCGTTTCGAGGAGCGCTGTGCCGAGCTCTATACCGAGGAGAAGATCCGCGGCTTCCTGCACTTGTACATCGGCGAGGAGGCCATCGCCGTCGGCGCCATGCAGTGCCTCGCTCCCGACGACGCAGTGGTGGCGACCTATCGCGAGCACGGCCACGCGCTAGCCCGCGGCATCTCCATGAACACCATCATGGCCGAGATGTACGGCAAGCTCGAGGGCTGTAGCCGCGGCCGCGGCGGGTCCATGCACATCTTCGACGCGGCCACCCGCTTCTACGGTGGCAACGCCATCGTGGGCGGCGGGCTGCCGCTGGCGGTGGGCTTGGCGCTGGCTGACAAGATGCAGCGTCAGCCCCGGGTCACCGCCTGCTTCTTCGGCGAGGGCGCGGCCGCCGAGGGCGAGTTCCACGAGAGCATGAATCTCGCCGCCCTCTGGCAACTGCCGGTGCTGTTCATCTGCGAGAACAACCTCTACGCCATGGGCACGGCGCTGGAGCGCTCCGAGTCGGAGACCCACATCCACCTCAAGGCACAGAGCTACGGGATCAACTCGGAGGCGGTTGACGGCATGGATGTAGTTGCGGTGGAAACCGCCACCCGCCGCGCCACCGCGTCGATACGCAACGGCGGCGGTCCGCGTTTTCTGGAGTGCAAGACCTATCGCTTCCGCGCCCACTCCATGTTCGATGCCCAGCTCTACCGGGACAAGGACGAGGTCGAGGTCTGGAAGCAGAAAGGTCCGGTGCTGCGCTTCGGCCAGTGGATGCTGGAGACCGGCATGCTGCACCCGGATGAGCGCGCCAGCATCGACGCCGAGATCGAGGAGGAGTTGGCGGCCGCGATAAGCTTCGCCGAAGCCGGCGGCTGGGAGCCGGTGGAGGATCTCACCCGCGACGTATACACCGAGGGGGCTCGGCCATGAGCGCTTCCAGCGTGGAGACCAGCTATCGGGAGGCAGTGCGCGAAGCCATCCGCGATGCCCTCCAGCGCGACCCCCGCGTGTTCCTGATGGGCGAGGACGTGGGCCGCTACGGTGGCTGCTATGCCGTGAGCAAGGGGCTCTACGACGAGTTCGGACCCGAGCGCATCCGTGACACGCCGCTCTCGGAATCCGGCTTTACCGGCGCCGGAATAGGCGCCGCCATGGGTGGCATGCGCCCCATCGTCGAGATCATGACCGTCAACTTCAGCCTGTTGGCGCTGGACCAGATCGTCAACAACGCAGCCACCATCCGGCACATGTCGGGGGGCCAATTCAACGTGCCGGTGGTTATCCGCATGGCGACTGGCGCCGGCCGCCAGTTGGCGGCTCAGCACTCGCACAGCCTGGAGGGCTGGTACGCGCACATCCCTGGCATCAAGGTATTGGCGCCAGCCACCCTGGAGGACGCCCGCGGCATGCTGTGGACCGCCCTCGAGGATCCGGATCCGGTGGTAATCTTCGAGCACGTGATGCTTTACAACCGCAGCGCCATGCTGGCCGCAGATGCCGGACCGGTGGAAATCTCTAGCGCCGCCGTGCGCCGACGGGGTGACGACCTGACCCTCATTAGCTACGGCGGGTCACTATTCAAGACCCTGGAGTCAGCCGAGAGGCTGGCCGACGAGGATATCTCAGCAGAGGTCATCGACCTGCGCAGCCTGCGCCCGCTTGACGATGCCACGATAATGGCCTCCGTGGGCAAGACTCACCGCGCGCTGATCGTCGATGAGGGCTGGCGTTCGGGCAGCCTGGCCGCGGAGATCAGCGCCCGCATCATGGAGCAGGCGTTCTGGGAGCTCGATGCGCCAGTGGGTCGGGTCTGCAGCGCCGAGGTGCCCATTCCCTACCCCAAGCACTTGGAAGACGCGGCCCTACCGCAGCCGGCCGAGATCGTGGCCGCGGCCAGAACGCTCGTCGGGCGGGACCGGGCCGAGGGGGCCGAGGAGGCCGCTGAATGAGCTTCCTTTACCGCATGCCCTCACTGGGCGCCGACATGGAAGCCGGAACCCTGCTGGAGTGGTTCAAGCAGCCGGGCGAGCGAGTCGCTCGGGGCGACGTGGTGGCCGTGGTGGAGACCCAGAAAGGCGCCATCGACGTGGAGATCTTCCACGATGGTGTGATCACTCAGCTATTGGTGGAGCCGGGCACCAAGGTGCCCGTGGGGACACCGTTGGCCGAGCTCGACGGCGAGGGCGAAGGCAAGCCCGAACCTGCCCCGGCACCGGCAGCCCCTGCTGTCGCCCTAGCCGCCCCGCTCCCGGGACCGCAGCCGAGGGCAGAGACCGGACGCCGCCCTCATGCCTCGCCTGCAGCCCGGCAGCGGGCGGAGAGATTGGGGCTCTCGCTGAGCACCCTGGTGGGGCGGGGCCCCGGGGGTGCCGTGCTGCTTGCCGACGTCGAGGCGGCGGCCGGCGCGGCGGAGTCGAAAGCAGCTCGGCGAGGCCTCGATCTCTCCGCCATGCGCGAGGCCATCGCCGCCGCCATGAGCCGTTCCAAGCGGGAGATCCCCCACTACTACTTGAGCCAGGAGATCGACCTGGTGGCGGTCGCCGACTGGCTGGCCCGACGCAACGCTGAGCGCCCCCCGGAGCAGCGCCTGCTGATGGGTGCGCTATTCTTGAAGGCCGTCGCCCTGGCGTTGCACAAGTACC
The DNA here is from genome assembly GCA_964563515.1 of uncultured Candidatus Competibacteraceae bacterium. Lineage (GTDB taxonomy): Bacteria > Pseudomonadota > Gammaproteobacteria > Competibacterales > JAHEDQ01 > CAZLYT01. The sequence continues at coordinate 29,151 of CAZLYT010000621.1, forward strand.
CGGAATTCAACGGCTTCGACCGCAACGGCCGATTCGAGGCCGGCCCCGGGATCCATGTGGGCAGCGCCACCGCCATTCGTGGAGGAGGCCTGGTCGCACCCGCCATTCACGACACCGACCAGCTCCACTTGGACGCGCTGATGGCCAAGCTGCGGGATCTGGTGGCCCGGGTGCGCGCGGGATCGCTGCGAAGCTCCGAGCTGGCAGACCCCACCATTACCGTCTCCAGCCTGGGAGAACGCGGGGTGGAGCGGCTCTATGGGGTGATCTATCCGCCCCAGGTCGCCATAGTCGGCTTCGGCACGCCCGCTGTCCGCCCCCGAGTGGCAGGCGCCAGCGTGCAGGCTCGACTCGCCGTCACCGCTACTCTGGCAGCAGACCATCGCCACAGCGATGGCCACCGCGGCGCGCTGTTCCTGACTCACATCGAACAACTGCTGCAGGAACCCGAAAAGCTATGACGCCAAAACAGATCATGTCAGCGCTGCTGGAGGAGCTGGGCAATGTGGCCCCAGAGCTCGAGCTGGACGACATTCCCACTGACGCCGACTTGGGTGAGGAGCTCGATCTGGACTCCATGGATTTTCTCAACTGGATCGCTGCACTGCATCGCCGTCTGGGAGTGGACATTGCGGAGGTGGACTACCCGAAGCTGCGCAGTCTGGACGAGGCAACCAGCTATCTGGCTGCAAAGCTAGATAGCTGACGGCACCGCGACGACCATCAAGCCGATAGCCGCGATCCAGCTACCGAGTGCGCGCACCGCGATGCGACCCCAAATGGCGTGGGAGGCCACCTTGCCGGAGATCGCCGCGCACCAGCCCACCAGCATCAACCCGCTGGCGGCGACCCCGGCAATGAACAGCAGCACGTTGGTTCCAGGCTCGATCGCCAAGCCGTTTGCATAGCCGTGGGTGAGCCCGAAGAAAACTCCCAGGGCAATCACGGCTGCCGTCGGTAAACGCCAGGCAGCAGCCACCAGCAACCCGAGCACCACGAAAGAGATCTTGTTGACCCAAGGCACCGCAGGCAACCACGGTACTGCCAGGGCGATGGCTGCACCGATGAGCAGCCCCAGGGGAGCTGCGAGCAACACGGAACCGCCCACGCGGGAGCTCTGCAATCCGGCGAGCAGGCCCAGCGCCATCAGAGGCACGAGGTGCTCCAGGGCGGTGACCGGGTGCAGCATTCCCCCATAGAAGTCGCCGAAACGATCGCTCGCCAAGTGGGCGTGGGCAAGTCCCGGCGCCGCCGCCAGCAAGGCGGCAGCGATGAAAGAATGCCGCCATCTCAAGCCATGCCCCCCAGGCCGGCAACCAAGAAGTAGCCGCCTCCCAGCGCAATCAGCACGCCCATCGCCCGCACCGCCTGCGCACCCAGGGGACGGGTCACGAGGAGGCCAATGACGATGCCACATAGGTGCAGCAGTCCGGTCGCCATCACGAAACCCACACCGTAGGCCAGTGGGTTGGCCGCCTCCGGAAGCTCGGTGCCATGGGCGTGTCCATGGAAGATGGCAAACGCCCCGACCAGCACGATTGCCACCCATAGCGGGGGACGCACGGCCACCGCTACCATGGCCCCGAGCACTACCGCGGAGGCCGCAATCCCAATCTCCACGGAAGGTACCGGGATGCCGAGCACGCCCATCACGCCGCCCACTGCCATCACCTGCGGAAAGGTGATCGGCAGTATCCAGATGGCAGGGGTGCCCAGCTGAGCAACCCAAAGACCGACGGCCACCATCGCGATGACGTGGTCAGGACCAAACACGGGATGGGTCAACCCACTGAGGAAACCTCCGGCTACGCCGCCCTCGGTGTGGGCGAAGCTAGCCCAAGGCGCTGCGGCCAGCAGCAGACCGAGGGCGAGCAGCCGCCAAATGGAACTCCGCTTGGGGCTCATACTCACACCTCTCGAAAAGCAATCACCGCTGATGTTCCGACTGTGGGCCGGCGTGCAATGCCCGTAACGATGCTATACGCCCGATTGTGTTGAAATGGTTTCCTTCAATGCCTCGCGGACAGCCATGGCGGCGCTTCTGGCTGCGCCACACACATGGTGTTCGGCTCTCCCATGACCCGGCTGGAGGATAGTAGCGCCTCTTTTCTGCTG
>CAZLYT010000622.1:0-1620 GCA_964563515.1 uncultured Candidatus Competibacteraceae bacterium
CGCCTCTTCGGTCGCCGGCCTGATGCTCACCACCGACGCGATGGTCGCGGAGCTGGTCGAGGACAAGAAGGGCGGCGGCCATGCGCACGGCGGCATGGGCGACATGGGCGGCATGGGCGGGATGGGCGGCATGGATATGTAAGGAACAGGGGGAAACGAGGTTTCCCCCCGTTACCCGCCTTCCTTGCAGTCAACTCAGAGGGGCCCGAACGGGCCCCTCTTCTTTTATAATCCGCGCTCTTCACGCAGGCCAAGTAGCTCAGTTGGTAGAGCAGCGGACTGAAAATCCGTGTGTCGCTGGTTCGATTCCGGCCTTGGCCACCAAACTCTTCTGCTACCCGTTACATGGGGAATCGCTTGGTCCGCAGGGGTTCGGTCCCCACCAATCGTGCATTTCGGCATCGCGGCGACCATCGGGCTGCAGCTGGGCTTCGTTTACCTGCCCTTCCCGAACCGCTTGTTTCACAGCCATCCCCTGGACGCGACGGACTGGATCGCACCGATCGTGGTCGCGCTGGTTGGCCTTCCGGCGATCACGCTGGAGAAGTGGTTCTGGCGCCGCCGGCGGATTGCAGGTCAGAATTAGGACGCGGGTCGCGGGTACCATCATCACGCGCGGCGCAAGTCTCATAGCGGAGGCATCTACGTTCCATGAGCATCTCTGTCCGGCATGTCCTGATCGCCGCCCTGTGCTTGCTGCTTCTGGCCGGGGGATACGGGTATCTACGCCAGTACCCACCTCTGCTCGTGCTCACCGACATCGGCGCCGGCCACGGCCCGTCGCGCTGGAAGGAGGTCACCCAAGCTCCCCGCCGGCAGTCCGTGGCCTTCAGCGTGAACGGCCGCGCCCGCACGACGGGCGACCTCTATCTGCCGGCGGACGCCGAGCCGGCCGCCGGTATCGTGCTGGTGCCGGGCGCTGTGCCGCAAGGCAAGGACGATCCGCGCCTGGTGGCCTTTGCCACGACGCTCGCGCGTGCCCGCTTCGCGGTGCTCGCGCCGGTGCTCTCCGGGGTCCGGGAGCTGCGCGTGCGGCCAGGCGACGCCCGGGAGGTCGCCGACGCCTTCGCCTGGCTGGCGAGCCGGACAGACTTGGCCCCGGCAGGAAGGGCGGGGATCGGCGCATTCAGCTACGCGGTGGGGCCGGCGGTGCTCGCCGCCTTGGAGCCCGACATTCGCGAGCGGGTGCGTTTCATCGTGGCGGTCGGGGGCTACCACGACCTGTACCGATCGGTCCGCTTCTTCACCACCGGCTACTTCGAGGAGGATGGAAAGGCGGGTCACATGAAACCCGACGACTACGGCAGGCTGGTGTTCGCGTACGGCGCCAAAGCATACCTGCACGCGCAGCGGGACCACGAGCTCATCGAGGCCATCGCCGAGCGCAAGCGGCGGGATCGGGCTGCAGACGTGGCGGACCTCGCCGCCGGTTTGAGCCGGGAAGCCAAAGCGGTGTATGAGCTGGCGGTCAATTCCGACCCGGCGCGCTTCGCGCCGCTCCTCGCCGGGCTGCCGCCCGCCATGCTCGCCGACCTAGACGCCCTGTCCCTGCACAACAAGGATCTCAGCCGGCTCAAGGCGCGCCTGCTGCTCGTGCACGGCCGTAACGACAATCTCATC
>CAZLYT010000623.1:0-5210 GCA_964563515.1 uncultured Candidatus Competibacteraceae bacterium
TGTCCGCGGCGCTGCTGGACGACGAGGGCAATCTACTGCTGAGCGGAGGTTTCGGCGTTGGACTGGTGCTGGACCGGGATCTTGCAGCCGTTGCCGATCAGATGGTCGATGGTGCCGACCGCCCGCTCGAGGAGGCCGCCATGGCCAGGCTTGTCGACGGTGACAGCAACCGCCTTCAGTTGCGCCTTGGCGAGCAGCTCCTGCTGGTGGAATCGATTCGGCGGGACCAGGTCGCCTCGCGCTTCGGCTTCGTTCCGGACCCGAAACCGCAGGGGTGAGCGGGGACCGAATGTCCAGGGAACAGCCGCAGCCCTGCCTCACCCACCGTCGCACGCCGGCGGGAGATGGTGCATTACGCGTTCGCCAGTGCACCCGAGAGGCACCCATCCCGTAGGAGGGAAGCGCCGACGGGGTGTTCCGCCATCTGGTCGTCTCCGCATCAACGCCTGGCAGTGGGTGCCGGCTGGGTCCCGGTCGTCTTGAGCCGCGCCAGGATGTCTTCACGGGCCCGCGCCAGCACCGAGTCGCCATCGATGCTTTCCAGGATTTCCTGCACCGTGGACTTGGGTCCCCCCGGACCCCACGACTGTCCCTGGGCGAAATAACGCTCGGCGGCACGACCGACCACATAGGTGCCGTAGTAAGCCACAGCACCCTGGGCCGCCGCGGTTACCAGCGTCGACAGGCCGAAGGTGATGCCTTTGAGGGCCGAGGAGAGCAGCGCGACGCCCCAAACAGTGCCCATCAGGAAAGTGATCTGGGTGGCGATGGTCCAGATCAGCTGGCCAGCCTCGGCCCGGGTGATGTCCATGCCGTACACCCGCGCCAAATGCACCACCATGGCGCCGTCGGCGGCCAGCGCCAGCAGATCGGCTGCCGGCAACGGATTGAGGGCGACGCCGAGCCCTTTTCCGAGCGAATAGCTGCGCACGACCTTCTCGGCGACCTCACGGCGCACTGCCAGTATTCGCCGCGCCACCTGATCCCCCAGCTCTCCGGCAAAGATGCCCGCGTTGACGGCGGCCAGGCTCTTACCTTCGGCGTCCAGAATGCGCCATAGCAGCTCTCGCAGCGCCCCCACGTCGGGATTAGGCTGGCGCTCCAATTCCTCCTCGGTACCATCGGGTGCCACTTTGATGACGACACGGGGGCTCGGTTGTGCTGCCGTTGCCACCACCTGATCGGCTGCCACCAGTCCGGCGGTCTTACTCTGCAGCCCCTCCAGCAATGCCGCCAGCTCCGCTTGCGCATAGCGGTCGGCCTTGTTCAGGACCAGAATCAGCGGGCGCTGACGCTCCGCCAGCTGGCGCAGCGCGGCGAGCTCGGTGGAGGTGATGTCGCCGTCCACCACGAATAGCACCAGGTCGCTGCGGCCAGCCACATCGCGAGCCAGACGCTCCCGCAGCTCGCCGCCCACCTCGTCGATGCCCGGGGTATCGAACAGCACCACGTGGCCGCTTTGATAGGTGCGCCAGGGTGCCCCGCTGGCGGCCGCGGTCTCGCCGTGCAGCGCGCTGGTGCTGAACTGTTGCTCACCCAGCAAAGCATTGAGCAGGGCCGACTTGCCCACGCTGACCCGGCCGAACACGGCGATGTGGATTTCGCCCTCTTCGAGCCGCTTCAACAGCGCCTGGACCTGGCCGTAGTCCGCCGCCAGCTCGGCCCGCACCGCGGGGGGCACGCGCCGGTCCTCGAGCAGCTCCCGCAAGCTCTCCCGGGCCAGCTCGAGGTGGGAGTCACCCCGGCCGACGGGCGTCGGAGGCGTCGCTCCCGCGTCCGGTAGCGGCTGGGAGAACCAGCTTCGCCAGCCGTCGCGCACGCGATTCCAAATTCTCACCCAGTGTCTCCTCGAAGAGCTTCAATGTGGGACCCGGTGTGATTTCGCCCCGGTTCTCCAAGGTTCGGGCCGCCGAGCGGCCCAGGCTGTCAAAGATCAACCCATAGGCCACCGCATGAACCAGGCCACCGGTGACGGTGCCAGCGCCCGGGAACGCCTTCAGCACATTGCCGGCGATGGCCAACACCACGCTCAGGCGGTGGTCCACATGGCGGGTGGCGAGCTCCAAGAACCGATTGAGGTCCATCTCCTTGGCTGGCACCTCGTAGATGGTGCAGAGCTCTTTCAACATGGACATGCCGAGGTAGCCCTGAACCAGAACATCCGTACCCGGACCCACCGCGGCCAGCGCGCCCAGCATCGCTTTGCGGGAGTAGCTGCGCACGACCTCCTCGCTAGCCTGCCAGCGGTGGGCACGGCGGGCACTGGCGAGCCGCTCGCCGGCCCCGTGCAACACGGCGCGGGCGCGCGCCGACTCCAGGGTCTGTAGATCCTTGCTGGAGGCCAGTCGGCGCAACGCTACTCCCAGCTCTTCCGCCCGCGGCGGCAGACGCTTCACCCGATGCTCGACCCGTCCATCGGCGTGCTCCACCAGCACCTCGCGTTCGCCGCCGGCGCTTACCGCTACCACTTCCAGCGCCGAATCTGCGTCCATGCGCTCACGCACTCTGGCCGCTACTGCCTCGAGGTCCTGCGGCCGGTACAGGTCACTCTTGTTGATCGCCAGAACCATTGGCTTGCCAAGCGTTTGCAGGGCTTCGATCTGTTCCAACTCGCTGCGGGTGAGATCGCCGTCACAGACGTACACCACCACATGGGCCCGCAGTGCCTCCTCCCGTGCCGACTGGTCCAAGACGCCGTCGGCTTCGTTCAGCCCAGGCAGGTCCGAGAGCTTGATCTCGGAGCCGTCCGGAGCTGTCCACTGGTAATGCCGCACCTCCCGGGTGGTTCCGCCAATGGGGCTCACCTCCACATCGGCGCCGGGCAGCAGGGCGCGGATCAGCGAGGACTTGCCGCTGCTGATCTCGCCGAACACCGCTGCATAGACGGTGCCCTCCTCTCGGCGCCGGGCCAGCTCGTCGAGCTCCAGTCGCACCGGCGAGGCATCGACGCCGGATCGCTCGCTGGCCTCCACCTGCAATCGCAGCTGATCCTCGTTGGCCGGCTGCTCCCGCGGTTCCCGGGCGCCAACCGTCGACTCCCGGGGATTGAAAAGCTGCCATGCTTTCCACCCCACCAGCGCCGCGGCGCCGATGATGATCAACGGCCACGCGACCAACACCCAGGCCGGCGTATCCTGCAAACGCTCCCAAACCGACAGCACGGTATCGGTCAGCACCAGCAACAGCACTAGCGCGGCCGCTGCCGCCAGGCTCGCCGCCAGCGTGACCACCAGTCGGATCGGTAGAAGGGGTTTCACGGCTAGGTCTCGTCCTCGCTACCAAAGCCAGTTGGACAGTGCCACGGCTACCACCATTCACCTTCGTGCCGCGGGGGCTCCGCAAGCCGCTACATCAAGCCAGCAGGACTGCAACCAGCCCGGTAAGAAAGATGCCGTCGAAGGTTCCAGCGCCGCCGATGGAGGCCACCGGCGCGCCCATCTGTCGAATCTCGTGCAACCGGGTCAGGTCGGCTCCGATGAGGACCCCTAGTGTTCCGCAGACGTACGCCAGGGCAGCGCTTTTCTCCGGATCGATCAGCAGCGCCAGGCCCGCCGCGGTAAGGGGAGGAACGAAAATGGGCACTCCAATGCCCACCCCTATCAGCGGCCGGCTGGCAAATCGGCATACCACTGCGACTAAGCCGGTGGCAACCATCGAGGTGCCCATATCCAGCCCCGCGTGGCGGAACAAGTAGGCCGAGGAGGCCACCGGCACCACGCCGCCCCCCACGTTGACTGCCAGCACCGTGCGACCGACAGCAGGGTGCCGAGGCATCCGCAGCAGGCGCTGCAGTGGTGGTGGCAGGTAGTCCCGCGGCGGCTCCCCGCGGCGCAAAGAGCACAGCGGAATATTGATGAAGCTGCCGAAAATGGAGACCGCGATCCACAGTCCAGCCGAGGTGGTCGAAAGCCCGAGCTTGTGGAAGGCGACACCGACCGCTTCGATCTCCACCAACAACAGCAACAGGGCCGCCGCCAGTGCAGACAGCAGCAGGCTCGCGGGTAGCTTCATGCGCGATGTGGCGAAAGCGACCGCAGCCCCTCGGCAACCAAGTGCGCCAACCTGACCACATTGCTCATGTGCGTAATGCTGTCGGTGCTGTAGATGGCGCCGATGCCCGCTCGCTCCAGCACCCGCTCCGAGTCGCCGGCAAAAAGTGGGTGGGTGACCATGGCATCCACCCGCGCGGCCCCGCGTGCCAGCAGCCCGCGGGCGGCCTCCGCCAGGGTGCGGCCGGTGCTCACCACGTCATCCACCAGGAGCACGCGGCGGCCCCGAACCTCCAGATCGGGTACGCTCACGCGCACTTCGTGGTCGCCAAAGCGTTCCTTGGTGGCAATGCCGAACTCCAGGCTGGCCCGCGTCGCCAGCGCCTCAACCCATTGCTGGGACTCCGCATCCGGGCCCACCAGCAGCCGATCCGGATCCGGATTGGCGATCAGAAACTGGGCGAGGGGCTCGGCCGCGCTCAAGCGCAGGCTGTTGCAACCAGAGATGGCTTGGGCCAGATCCAAGGTCCGGTGGAGATGAGGATCGACCGTGATCACATCGTCGAACAGGCTCGCGAGATAGTCGCCGATGATCCGCTGACTGACCGCTTCTCCTGGATGAAAGGCAGCGTCCTGGCGCATGTAGCAGAGGTATGGCGACACCAGAACGAGCCGTTGCGCGCCGATCTCGCGCGCCGTCCTGGCTACCAGCAGCAGCTCCACCAGCTTGTCGTTGGGTCGGTCCAGGGTGCGAACCACCGCTACCTCGGGCTCCAGCCGATCGGGCAGCGTGACTTTGCTTTCGCCGTCCGGGAAATAATGCACCTGGGCCAGTCGGAAATCCGCACCGAGCGCCTTGGCGACGCGGCGTCCTTGCGGTTCATAATCCTGGAAGCCGAGAACCTGCATCCGGGTCTCCTGCGCGAGCGCCGCCAATCGGGCGCACTGACTCGACCCGGTGGAGTCTAGGGAAGCTCTGATCTATTTGCACGGTCGCACCGGGGCTCGCACCCGGCGCGGACAGCAAATGTCGGTGCGGATCTTGAACATCGCGGGCTTTGCCCCCATATGCCGCTGGCGGCAGTGGGCTGACCGCCAACAGAGGAAAAACCAGATGCCTATCTATGAGTACCGTTGCCAGTCCTGCGGCGAAGACATGGAAGCTCTGCAAAAAGTCTCCGAGCCGGCGCTGACCGACTGCCCGAGCTGTGGCGAGGCGAC
>CAZLYT010000624.1:0-3503 GCA_964563515.1 uncultured Candidatus Competibacteraceae bacterium
TCCGACCTATTGTTCGACGATCGGAAGCCCAGCGTTCTTCCAATCCATCTTGCCGGCTTCGTAGTCGAAAACCTGCTCGTAGCCCATTGCTTCCATGCGCTCTGCGGCTTTAGGAGAGGCCGTGCAATCCGTGTCATAGCAGTACACCACCACTGCCTGATTCCGGTCCGGTACCAACTGCGCAATGGCCTGATCGAAATTGTTATCACCAACAGGAACGTTGACGGCACCGGGCAAGTGGAAATTTTGAAACTTGTCGGGTCCAAGAACCTCGACCAGAACGAAATTGCGGCGTTCGTCGAGCCAGCTCTTCAGTGTTGACCGATCTATCGTTTGCATGGGTACCTCCAAGTCGGATCCATGAAATGGAGTACGAAAATTACCGACCAGGGTTCCCACCAAGGCCGGAGATTCAGCCCGGCGGCCCGCCACGCGGCGTCGCGCGGCTAACACCGTTTCCGTTGTAAGAGTTACCGTCCAGCCTCCGGCTGCACGGTATCGCGGAGCTAACCGCGTTCCACTTGGAGCGATGTCAGTCGCGATGGCGCGCGTGAGCACGCCTACCTTCACCGCGTTGAAGGAAGGTGCGCGTTGCGCCCCATCTCGGCGTATACCCTTCTCATCTAGCATCCCGTAAGCCTTTGATATTTTTGATGCGGCAGCAACTCCAGGCGCGATGCCTTTTGGCAGGTGCTCGAGATCGCGCCAGACGTGAGCGTACGGCGCCGATGGGCACACCCAACGTACGCGCCGCGTCCTCGTAGCAGCAGCCCTCCAAGACGATCAGATAAAGTACCTCTCGCTGCTCCGTCACCAGGTGCTCGCAAGCATCGGCGACCTCCGCCAGGGCAATATAGCTCTCCTGATTCCCGGTGATCGACGGCTCACGAAAAGAAGTCGCCGAGGTCACGTTTTCGCCTCGCCGCCGCGCCCGCCGCATTTCAGGGCAGAAGGTGTTGCGCAGGATGACGTACAGCAAACCCCGGAGTCTGCTGCCTGGCTTCCAATTGGCGGCATTCTCCAGGGCACGCAGCAAGCACTCCTGCACCAGGTCATCGGCCCGCGAGGGATCCCAAATCATGCGCCGCGCGAAGCGCCGCAGATATGGGATCTCCCCTCCCAACTGATCGACCATGGTGCTACGTTTGGGAGACCTCGAGCGCGGGGGGGGTCCATCTCTGGAAACCAAGCGCCGGCCGCCCCGGCGTCTCTAGCGAGACCGGCCACCGTCAAGTGGTTGTTGATCACTGTTCGGGTCACTCATTTGCTCTACCACCGCTGTATCTGGAATGCGTAATTGAAGTCGTTCGCGGCGGATTGGGCTTCGCTAATCCGACCTCCCAGCGGCGTCAAGACTTGCCCAGCAATTGACTGCAGTCCAGATCCTCTTGGGTGCCGGCTTCGAAGGGCAAACCCTCCATGTCGCCGATGCTTATTGACGGGCCGGCGAGCGGTCCCGAGACCAAGACTGGCGCGTTGATGTCGAGCACGCTCATATCCTTGGGTCGAGAGCGCACGCTCGCGGACAAGGTTTCCGCGCCCAGGTCCACTTGCCCATCGATCACCAGAACCGAGTCCTCAGTGTCGATCAATCCGCGCGCTATCTTCACCACCCCCTGGTCCGCCTCGAATTCCACGACAGCGCAGCGCAGCGGCACCTTTGGGTCGTCGTCTCCCAGCACCAGTCCCAGGGCTTCGATGACGTCCAGCCCGGCGGCCTCCAGCACCAGGCCGCTGACGGCGCCATCCTGCATATGCACTCGCCCCTGGCCTCGCACACTTCCCAGCAGGTCTGCCAGGGTCCAACCCACTCCCAGCAGATAGAGCTGCCCGCCCACGCGGCCCCCCATCTCCTCAACAAAGCGGGTGCCCTTGAAGAAAGGGCTGAGGTGTACGTTGTCGAGCTCGAGATCCAGGTCCGCCGAGGGCACCTCTTCGCGAGCATTCAGGGCCATCTCGCCGCTCACCTGGCCCTCGGCAAGCGCGACCGAATCCAGTCGGACGTGGAGCCTGCCGTCGTCGAGGGTGGCTCGGAGATCGACTCCCGTCACCGGCAGTGGCGGGTACACCACCGATTCCGCCGCGTAACTCAGCTCAAAGTCCAAGGCGCGCAGCCGCTCGGCGGTCAGGCGCACCTCGGGGAACAGGCCTTCTGACTGGGACGAGCCCTCCGGCTGGTCGCGCTCCTCGTTGGCCCCCGCCAGGGCGCGAAGATCTTCCACCACCAGCTGCCTCGAACGCAGCTCGGCGGTGAGAGCCGGGCGCTCCCGCCCGGGCTCGAACATGACACGACCGGCGATGTCCGTGTCGCCGATCTGTCCTTGAAGATCCTGGACCCTCCACCTCTGCTCCTGCAGAAACACCGCGCCGGAGACTTGGAATGGAGGCGTGGGCGGCAACGCGGTGGGGATCAAGGGATACAGCTCGGACACCGACGGACCTTCGGCTCGCAGCTCCAGGTCGGCGCCCTCGAGCGCCAGCGGGTCGGTGAGCGCCCCTTGAACCGAGACCTCGGAAGCTCCGTAGCCGAGCTGCAGATCCACCGGATAAGGCTTTTCCGCGTCCCGCAGCTGCTCTAATGCGCCGCCATCGAACTGCGCCTCCAGGTCACGGCCGGCGATACTTCCCACCAGATTCAATGCGACGCTCTCCGGGCTGGCCCGGCCGCTGAGCTCGTCGACATGAGCCTCCAGCTCGATGCCCGAGGGTGCATCCACATAGGTTATCTGGGCGTCGGTCAAACTGAGGTTACCGAGGGTCGGCAGCTCGGCTCGGGTGTCGGGGGTGACCACATCCACCGCGGCCTCTTCCGCCTGGCCGAGCAGCCAATTGCCGCGTCCGGACTCGTCCCGGGCCAGATCCAGCTGCAGGCCCGAGGCGGAGATCTCCGGCAGTTCCACCGGGCCCCAAAGTATCGACAGCGGCCGCACCACCACCTGCAGTGAATCCAGCGTGAGCAAGGCACTGCTTTCCGGTCCAGCTAGCTCCGGCTCATTCGCCACTCGGACTCCACCCATCGACACCCGGGTAGGCTGGCCGAGGTCCAGCGAAAGCCTCTCCAGCCGAACCTCACGGCCGAGCGCCTCGCTCGCCAGCGACTCCGCCCGGGCGCGCCAGTCCACCAGGGCGATGGCCAAAGCCGCGGCAGTCAGCAACAGCAAAAGCACTGCTGCGATCCCGATCAGTATTCTTCGCGGCTTCTTGCCCATAGCCAGAGACTCTTGTGCGCACCCGTCTTGCCACCCCACCCGAGGGGGCCGACAGCAAAGTGGTAGTTCCACTATTTACGTGCCGGACTGGCCACGGGTTCCGCTGCCGCTCGGGTACCGCTGTTTTCGACATGGCAGACAACTGGCCTCCAAGTGTGGCGTCGCCTGCAGACCGTCGACAGCGACGCCGTGAGCCGGATGCGGGGCTAGATGCGCGGTTCGAGTCAGATGCAACCCGTAGCAGCGGCATCCGCCGCGATGGGGCGCGAAATCGCGCCTTCCAGGGGCGCCGAT
>CAZLYT010000625.1:0-27758 GCA_964563515.1 uncultured Candidatus Competibacteraceae bacterium
CGTAGGCGTTGTCTGGGCGGATGTCGAGGCTGGTGATCCAGCTCCATACGCGCTCCTTGCCCTGGGTATCGATCTCCCAATACTCCAGGAAGTTGACGGTCAATTCCGGGTGTGAATGGTTCAGCGGCACCCGATGGGTAAAGCGATAGCCCCGGGTGATGCCCGCCTGCGGATCGGCTTCTTCCCATTCGGTACAAAGCCCTTGCTGCAGGCGCTGGTGGAGGGCATCGAACAGGGCCGGATTGCCGGAGGGTTTGGCGACGATGATGAAGTCCATCCGATGGCGCTGCAGCACCTGAAGATGCGGGCCATTGGCCGCCAGGGCGTCTTCGACCACCACGAAGCGCCGCTTCGGATACTGTGCCGCCACACTGGCGAGCAGCCGCTTGGCGGCGTTGCGCTCGCAGTCGTTTTTCTGGGCCCCGTCGGCGCGGGTGATCGGCTCGAAATCCAATGGCAGCACCGTGCGCCGACCCGGGTGCACGATGACCGCCGCGAGCAGCTGATGGTAGTACTCGGGACCGTCTTTGGTTTGTTTCTCGCAGCAGTGCTTGCAGCTCACCCGCGAGGAGGCGAACACCCCGGTGCCATCGATGGAGAGCAGGTACGCACCCTCTAGATAGGCGTAGTCCTGGAGCGCATTGCCGCGCTGCAGCGCGCTGTGCAAGGCCCGAAACGCCGGGCGCAATGTGCTCGGCTCGAGGGGGTCGAGGATGCTGCGCATCTGGGTGTCACAGGGCACCTCGTTCACCCCGTAGAGCGTGCGCAGATTGTGGCGCACCACCTCATCGAGCCGAGCCGCCCGGTCAAACTGCAGAAGCGAGGGGTACTTCAGAGAGAACATCGCCAGCGCCGAGCTCAGCGTATCGGTCAGGGTGTACTGCACACTGTTGTCACGGCTGCGGGGGTCCTCGATCTCGGCGAAACACCCGCGCACGGTCTCCAGCAAACCGGGCATGGAGAGATCTCGGCGTAGCTTGGGATAGGGGGCGGCCACGTACTCTGCTCCACTGCATTCAATCAGCGGGTTAGAGTACGTTACGAGAAGCTGTACGACAAATCCTCCCTAACATACTGATCTCAGGAATAACACCTCAGTCAGCGGGAATTGCTGACACAGCGACGACAGCCGTGGCAGATACCGAACACCCGCTCCAGCTCCTTGTCGAGCGACTCCTGGCTCCAGAAGTCCGGATTCTTCCAGTCCAGCGGATGTCGGGTGGGTGCTTCCAGGCTGCCTTCGCGGCGATTCTCGATCGGCGCTGACATGCTGTTGCTCTCTCCGGCGACCCCGCGATGTTTTCTTGCCTCGGTGGCCGCAGTGTCCCCTTAAATGAATCGGCGGACGGCGCCAAGCGTTACCGCGACGTCAGCAACTTGCCGTCGCGCACAGCCCCCATCCGATCGACCTTCGCATTTGGTGGCGGCTCGGCCCCAGCGACGGCCAGGGTCAACCAAGGCGCCGACGGTGAGCCAGACCCGGACGGACGGCCGATGTAAGGTCGTTCAAACCGACCCTACATCGGACCTGCAGCCTGTGTCAGCGTCGGACTAGCTGTCCAGCGCGTCAAGCGCCTTCTGGAAGCGATTGGCATGGGACCGCTCGGCCTTGGCCAGGGTCTCGAACCAGTCGGCGATCTCGTCGAAGCCCTCGTCCCGGGCGGTCTTCGCCATGCCCGGATACATATCGGTGTATTCGTGGGTCTCGCCCGCGATCGCAGCCTTCAGGTTGCTGGAGGTGCCGCCAATTGGGAGCCCGGTTGCGGGGTCACCAACCTGCTCCAGGTACTCCAGGTGGCCGTGGGCATGGCCGGTCTCACCCTCAGCCGTCGAACGAAATACCGCGGCCACGTCGTTGTAGCCTTCCACGTCTGCTTTGGAGGCGAAATACAGGTAGCGGCGGTTGTCCTGGGACTCGCAGGAAAAAGCTTCCTTGAGGTTCTGTTCGGTCTTACTGCCCTTGAGTTGCATCGTCGTGCCTCCTCGGCCTGGCAACCGTCCCGACGACTGGACGTGTTTAAACTCCGTCAAAAGTATTGGAAACCAGTCGGTGGGTTGTCAAACCTTTGTGGACAACCAGGGATTGATCAGCGACTCCTTAGGTATAGAGTTCGACTGCCCTTGGCATCTGGGAGCCCGCTTCATGACCAAAGTACCCGCCTTGTGCACCCTGCTGCTGGTGCTATCGGCGCCCACTGCCCTGGCCGAATCAGAACAGCCTCTGCTCATCACCATTCCACGCATGACTGCTGATGCCGCGCTCCAGATAGCCGGCGCGAGCCTACACCACTGCCGACAGCAGGGGGTACAGATCGCCGTTACCGTCGTGGATCGCGATGGGGCGCCGGTGGTCATCCTCCGCGACGTGTTGGCGCCGGCGCTGACCCTGAAGATCAGCCAAGGCAAAGCATACACGGCCGCATCCTTTAATACGCCGACCTCGCAGCTGGTGGGGCGCTTCTCGGATGATTCGCTCGCCACGGTGGGCAATCTGGTGACAACTGCCGGTGGTGTACCCATCACTGCGGCTGGCGCCATTCTAGGTGGCGTCGGTGTCAGTGGCGCACCCTCCGGAGACACCGACGAGGCCTGCGCTCAGGCCGGCGTCGATGCGGTAGGCGTAGACCTGGAAATGGCGTCCCCCTAACCAGGGAGGGTGCCACCTTTGGAGGCGTTTACCACGATTTGTCAACTCCCTGTAACATTCAAGCGATTGAATTGCCTCGGGCTGTAACGGTGCGTTCATCATGAGCACGAACCGAATACTGATTGTCGAAGATGAGCAACCGATCCGCGACATGATCACCTTCTCGCTGGAGCAAGCTGGCTTCGATCTGGCCGCCGCCAGCGATGCCCGCGAGGCCCAGGCGCACATCGCCGACGGGCGCCCGGACTTGATCGTGTTGGATTGGATGCTGCCGGGCATCAGCGGGCTGGAGCTAGCGCGGCGCTGGAAGCGGGAGGACCTGACTGCGGACATCCCCGTGATCATGCTGACCGCGCGGGCGGAGGAGGACGAAAAGGTCCGAGGCCTGGAGGCGGGTGCCGACGACTACATCACCAAGCCGTTCTCGCCCCGAGAGCTGGTGGCACGCATCCGTGCGGTGCTCCGTCGCGCAGTCCCGGACGCCACCGACGAACTGCTGCAAGCGGACGGTTTGCTGCTAGATTGCGCCGGTCATCGGGTTAACGCCGGTGACCGGGTTCTAGCCATGGGTCCCACTGAGTTTCGCCTGCTGCGTTTTTTCATGTCGCACCCGGAGCGGGTCTACAGTAGAAGCCAGCTGCTGGATCGAGTGTGGGGAAGTAACGTCTATGTGGAGGAGCGCACAGTGGACGTGCACATCCGCAGGCTGCGCAAAGCCTTGGAGCCCACCGGACACGAGCGTCTGGTACAGACCGTTCGCGGAGCGGGCTATCGCTTCTCGATTCGGGGTTGAGGGGTGAGCGGACCGGCACTCTGGCTGGTCGGGCGGCTGCTGCTGATTGTGGTCCCCGCGGTGGGTGTCGGCCTATTGTTCGGCCGGCTGTGGGAAGTTTTGAGCCTGGTGTTGCTGGCGGCACTGGGCTACCACCTCTACGAGCTACGGCGGATGCAGCTGTGGCTGCGGGATCCGGTGCCCCTGCGTCCGCCGGAGGCCTTTGGGCAGTGGGGGCAGGTTTATGCCAGCCTGTATCGATTGCGCCAGGCCAGCCGCAGCCGCAAACGGCTGCTGGCCAATCTTTTCTCCCGTTTTCGCGAAGCCGCCGAGGCCTTGCCTGATGCCGCCATCGCGCTTGGTCCCCAGTTCGAGATCCGCTGGTATAACGCCGCCGCGGGCCGTCTGCTGGGTTTGCGCCGGCAGGACGTTGGACGCCGGATTTCGTACCTGCTTCGGCATCCAAGCTTCGTCGGCTATCTCGATGGTCGTGATTTTGCCGAAGCGGTGGAAATCCCCTCGCCGATCGATGATCGCATCGCGCTCAGTGTGCGCGTGGTGCCCTATGAGGATAACGAGCGGCTATTGCTGGCCGCCGACGTGAGTCGCACCCGCCATCTGGAGCGCATGCGTAGTGACTTCGTGTCCAACGTATCGCACGAGCTGCGCACGCCGCTTACGGTCATCACGGGCTATCTGGAGTCGCTGCTCGAGCCCGCCGCCCTCGGCGGCGGACGCTGGGACAAGCCGCTGCGGCAGATGTCGCAGCAAGCCCGGCGCATGCAAAGCATCGTCGAAGACCTGCTCATGCTGGCTCGGCTGGAAAGCGGGGCGGCACGCGGTCGTGAGGGCGCGGTGTGTGTGCCGGGGCTGCTTGCCGCCATCCGCGAAGACGCGGTGGCGCTGTCGGGCAACCGTGATCACCAGGTGACAATGGACTGTGAGCCAGGGCTGTGGTTGTCGGGGGTCGAGGCCGAGCTACGTAGCGCATTTTCCAACATTGTCTTCAACGCCGTGCGCTACACTCCCGCCGGCGGTCATATCAATTTTCGTTGGTATGCCAATGAGGAGGGCGCGGCGCTCGAGATCAAAGACGACGGCGAGGGAATTCCCCCGCAGCACATTCCACGCTTGACCGAGCGCTTCTATCGGGTGGATGTGGCCCGCTCCCGAGCAGCAGGGGGAACCGGTCTGGGATTGGCGATCGTCAAGCACGTGCTGTTGCGCCACGACGGTAAACTCGACGTGAGTAGCGAGCTCGGCGTGGGAAGCGTGTTCACCTGCAGATTTCCGACTCGCCGCGTGATTCGCCGCTCGCAGTCGGCTCTCGCGAGTACCGAAAACGGCGCAGTGGCCTGATCCATCAGTAACGGTCGATGGCACAACCCAGCGGCACGCCGGCGCGGTCGCCCCGACACTCATAGCGGCAACATACCGCCCACTGACGATGCCTGGTCCCTGGGGAGACACAATGCAGATTCTGATCATCCGACATGGAATCGCCGAGGACCGGGAGGCTTTCGCCAAGACCAACGACAACGACAGCTTGCGCCCTTTGACCGACGAGGGGCGGCGCAAGATGCGAAGAGTGGCCAGTCGCCTGCGACGGCTGGTGAAGCGCGTGGAACGCATCGGCACCAGCAGTCTGACCCGCGCCGAGGAGACCGCCAACATCGTGGCGCAAGCTTACGGCCGGCTTCAGTTGACACCGGTGCGTGCGCTGGAGCCGGGTGGCGAACCCCAAGGCGTGCTGGAGTGGCTGGATACCTTGCCGCGCAAGGCCACGGTAGTTTTGGTGGGCCACGAGCCCGATCTAGGTCGACTGCTCGGCTACATGGTATGCGGTCGACCGGTGCGGGTGATGGGCTTCAAGAAGGGCGGCGCGGCACTGGTGGTATTCGACGCGGCGCCTGCGCCGGCACAAGGCATGCTTCGTTGGGCCCTGACGCCAGCTCAGCTGCGGGATTTGAAGGCATGAGCCCGTGAGCCTCCGGCGTCCCACCGGTGGGCCCAGATAGCTTGTCGGTGACTTCCATGCTGCCGAAGTAGCCGCCGGTGCCCCGGCGACAGAGCGTTGTCCGCAGACGCCACCGTGGCAGCGGAGGTGCAAAGGGTAGTGCCCATGGATAGGAATTTCGCCGCCATCGACCTGGGTTCCAACAGCTTTCACATGATCGTCGCTAAAGCGCTGGACGATCATCAGTTCCAGGTCGTAGACCGGCTGCGCGAGCCGGTTCGGCTAGCGGCTGGCCTGGACGCGGAAGGCAACCTGAGTGGCGATGCCCAGGCCCGAGGATTGGAATGTCTGGAGCGGTTCGGACAGCGGCTGCGGGACCTGGATTCGTCCAACGTCCGTGCCGTGGGAACCAATGCGCTGCGGTGCGCCCGCAACGGACGTCAGTTTCTGCGTGCCGCCAGACGGGCCCTAGGACACCGCATCGAGGTCGTCAGCGGAACGGAGGAGGCCCGCCTCATCTACCTGGGCGTGGCCCTCTCAACCAGCTTCAGTGGTACCAGGCTAGTAGTGGATATCGGCGGTGGCAGCACCGAGCTGATCCTGGGCGAGGGATTCGAGCCCAAGCGACTGGAAAGCTTGTTCATAGGCTGCGTTTCGATGACCGAGCGCTATTTCGGTAGCGGCGTCATCGACAAGGCATCACTGCAACGCGCCGAGTTGGCCGCACGGCTAGAGGTGGAGCCGGTGCGCTGGGAGTTCTCGCCCAAGGAGTGGCTACAAGTCACCGGGGCATCCGGCACCATCAAGTCCATTCATGATGTGGTGCACCGCAAGGGATGGGTCACCCAGGGCATCAGCCGAGAGTCGCTGAAGCGATTGCGCAGTCTGCTGGTAGAGGCGGGCAGCGCGTCGGCGCTGCCCGCCTGCCTGGGTATCTCCGAGGACCGGGCCCAGGTATTTGCCGGCGGCGTGGCGGTGCTCCTGGGCGTATTCAAGTCCCTGGGCGTTCAGTGCATGGAAGTGTCCGACGGCGCCTTGCGCGAAGGGCTGCTGCTCGATTTGATGGGCCGGGTGCGTGATGAGGATGTGCGTGTCGGCACCGTGCTCGGCATCGAACAGCGCCATGCCATCGATGCCGCACATGCTCACCGTATAGCGGCGACGGCGAGACGATTGCTGCGAGACGTGCGGGAAGGCTGGGCGCTCCAGGATAGCGAGCTGGAGGGCTACCTCACCTGGGCCGCACAGCTGCACGAGCTGGGCTTGCTGGTCGCCCACACCCAATACCACAAGCACGGTGGCTACATACTGGCGAACGCGGATCTGCCTGGCTTCTCGCGGGGTGACCAGCGCCTGCTGGCTGCCCTGGTTCGTGGCCACCGACGCAAGCTGCCCACCGAAGTCTTTGCCGAGCTTCCGGAGGAGATGCAGGTTCCCGCCGAGCGTCTCTGCATCCTGCTCAGGCTCGCGGTCATGCTGCACCGGAGCCGCGGTGGCACTCCGGCGCCACCGGTGCGAGCCAGGGCCCTCGAACGCACGCTCGAGCTGGCCTTTCCCGAGGGCTGGCTCGAAAGTCATCCGTTGACGCGGGCGGATCTCGAGCAGGAGGCGCGCTATCTGCGGGTAGCAGGCTATCTGCTGAGCTTCGAGGCTACCCCCGTCAGCGCCTGATCAGAGATTCCACCTCGCCTCCGGCATCGCGCTGTCGCCCAGCAAATGGCAGCACCTGTTAGGACGGTCTCCAGACGCGATCTCGAGGCATTGCAGAAGGCATCGCGCCTAGAGACGCAGCTACAGGAAGAATGACAACGGCTTTTGGGAGGCTTGTTGAGAGCGGCGTCCGTCGCGATGGCGCCCACGAGCGCGCACTCTTTCGGCCGCACCAATGAGGGGCGCGTCGCGCCCCATCGCGGCGGGTGCCGCTCCCACGTAGAGAGGGCCAAGGCGCTCGCGCTACGCTCCCAGCTTGCCGAGCTCCAACATGAGCGCTTCCTGCACCGACACCGGCTGCTGAGCCTCGGCGTTGGTTACCCGCGTGTACTCCCCGCTGGAATCGAGCTCCCAGGCCTGCTGATTGTCACTGAGGCACAGCTCGAAGACCTCGTGCATCACCCGTTTTCGCAGCTCCGGATGCAAGATCGGGAAGCAAGTTTCCACCCGCCGGAAGAAATTCCGATCCATCCAGTCGGCGCTCGAGCACCAAAGTTCCGCATTGCCGCCGTTCTCGAAGTAGAACACTCGGGTATGCTCGAGAAAGCGGCCCACGATGGAGCGCACGCGGATGTTCTCGGAGACGCCCTCGACGCCGGGGCGTAGGGTGCAGATGCCGCGCACGATTAGATTGATCTGCACTCCGGCGCGAGAAGCCTCGTACAAGGCGCGAATGGTCTCGGCTTCGAGCAACGAGTTCATCTTGGCCATGATGCGGGCGGGCTTGCCCTGGCTGGCCCGCTCGGTCTCTCGGCCGATGCGCTCGATGATGCCGGCGTGGAACGTGAACGGTGACTGCAGCAACCGCCGCAACTTGGTCGCCCGGCCCAGGCCGGTGAGCTGCATGAACACATTGTGGACGTCGTTGCCGATGTCCCGGTCACAGGTGAACAGGCCGTAGTCGGTGTAGAAGCGAGCGGTGCTCGCGTGATAGTTGCCGGTACCCATGTGTACGTAGCGGACGATGCGCTTGCTCTCGCGCCGTACCACCATGGCGAGCTTGGCGTGGGTCTTGTACCCCACCACGCCGTAGACCACGTGGGCTCCGGCCTCCTGCAGCTGACTGGCCAGACGGATATTGGCCTCTTCGTCGAAACGAGCCCGCAACTCCACCACTACGGTGACTTCCTTGCCACGAGTGGCAGCGTCCACCAGCGCCTTCACCACGGCGGAATCCGGTCCGGTGCGGTATAGGGTCTGTTTGATGGCCAGGACGTTGGGGTCGAGCGCGGCCTGGCGGATGAACTCCACCATCGGCACAAAGGACTGGTAGGGGTGATGCAACAGCACGTCACCCTGTTTGATGACGTCGAACATGGGGCTTACGCCACTCAAACGGGGCGGGAGCCCTGCCGAGAAGGGCGTGTACTTGAGCTCGGGTCGATCAATCAGATCGGGCAGCGCCATCAGCCGGTTCAGGTTGACCGGTCCGTTGACCTGGTAGAAGTCGTCCTCTCCCAGGTGGAACTGCTTGAGCAAGAATCCGGAGAGCTCCGCCGGGCAGTTGTCCGCCACCTCCAGGCGCACGGTCTCGCCATAGCGACGCGAGGGCAGCTCGCCTTCGAGCGCGTCGCGCAGGTCGTCCACTTCCTCCTCGTCTACCAGCAGGTCACTATTCCGAGTCAACCGAAATTGGTAGCAGCCGGTTACCGACATCCCAGAGAAGAGATCGTCTGCGTAGGTGTGGATGATCGAGCTCAGGAACACGAACTCGTGAGGGGAGGCCGTCACTTCTTCGGGCAGCCGCACCCCACGCGGTAGCGAGCGTGGTGCGGTGAGCACTGCCATCCCGCTCTCGCGACCGAAAGCATCCTTGCCCTTGAGCGAAATAATGAAACAGAGCGCCTTGTTCAGCACCCGCGGGAACGGGTGCGCGGGATCCAAACCCATGGGGCTCAGAACCGGCAGCAGCTCCTCCTCGAAGTAACTGCGCAGCCATGCTGATTGCTCCTCGGTCCAGTCGCTACGACGGATGAACCGGATGCCCTCGCGCTCGAGCGCCGTGGAAATCACCTCGTTGAATACCCGATACTGTTCGTCGACCAGTGTATGGGCCTCGACGCTGATGCGCTTCAGCGCCTCCGTCGGTGACAGGCCGTCGGCGGCTTTGACCACCGAGCCGTAGGCCACCTGCTGCTTGAGGCCAGCGACGCGCACCTCGAAGAACTCATCCAGATTGCTGCTGGAAATGCAAAGGAATCGCATCCGTTCCAGCAGCGGCACGCGTTCGTCTTTGGCTTGCTCCAGCACCCGCTTGTTGAACTGCAGCAGGCTCAGCTCCCGGTTCAGGTACAGCAGTGGGCTGCGTAGGTCGGGTAGCTCGGCGGCTGCCGCATAACCAATAACGCTGGTTCTGGTCACGGCTGCTGCGTCTTCACTAGCCATTGATGTTCCCAAGCGTCAGGTTTCCGGGGTCTGGGCTGGCTCCCCGCCGGAGCGGCCTCGCCGCCGACGGCGCCGACGCGGCTTGAGCTTTTCCTGCTGAGCGCCAGCGCCTTCACCGTCGGGTGTTTCCTCGCCGCCTCCCTGGACTTGGGCAGTCGGTGTCGACTCGTTGGCATCGGCCTCGGCTCCCGACCGGCCGCGACTGCGCTGGCGGCGACGTTTCCTGATCTCGCCGCCCCTCTCGGTGCTGGCTTGTTGGTCGGCACCACTCACGGACGCTTCGGAGGCCTTGACCAACTGCTCGCCGGACCCGGCAGCATTCGTCTGTCGCTGCCGTGAAGCGGGGGCGCGCCGACGGCCAGACGAGGGCTGCGTGCGTCGGCCGCTGCTGCCTCGGTCCCGTCGCCAACTGGGCTCGAACAACGGCGCCTGAGGCTCCACCAATAGGGCCTCGGTGATGGGCTCTACTGGCAATTTCTGGCCAATGTATGCCTCGATTTCGGGCAGGGAGTAGACGTAGCGCTCGCAAGCCAGGCTGATTGCCACGCCACTGGCGCCAGCACGTGCGGTCCGGCCGATCCGATGAACGTAGTCCTCGGCGTCCTGGGGCAGATCGAAGTTGACCACATGGCTCACCTCCGGGATGTGCAGGCCCCGGGCGGCGACGTCGGTCGCCACCAGCACCGGAATGTCGCCCTTGGTGAAGCCGGCCAGCAACCGCTGACGTTTTTTCTGGGGGATATCGCCGGAGAGCACCGCAGCCTGGTACCCGCTGCCTGCCAGGTAGGCGGCCACCTGCTCGGCACCACGGCGGGTATTGACGAATACCAGAGTGCGCCCACCCTTGGTTTCCTTCAGCAAACCCAATAGCAGGGAGATTTTCTCCTCTCGGGCCACGTGATAAAGCCGTTGCTGGACCCGCTCTGCCGTCACCTGCTCCGGAGTGATCTCGATGATCTCGGGTGAGTTCATGTGCTCGTAGGAGAGCTCATGGACGCGCAGGGACAGGGTGGCCGAAAACAGCATGTTGAGCCGCTGATCCGGCGGCGGCATGCGCCGCAGGAGGTAGCGGATGTCGGCAATGAAGCCGAGATCGAACATGCGATCGGCCTCGTCCAGCACCACGACCTCGATCTCGCGCAGGCTGAACACCCGCTGCTTGAAGTAATCGATGAGTCGGCCCGGGGTGCCGATCAGTACGTCTACCCCTTCCTCCAGCCGCTTGCGCTGGGACTCGTAACCGGTACCCCCGTAAACCAGACCAAAGCTCAGGCCAGTGTATTTGCCGAGCGCTTCGGCGTCGCGATGGATCTGAATGGCCAGCTCGCGGGTGGGGGCGAGCACCAGCGCTCGCGGCTGTCGGCGGTCGGCTTCGGGGGGTGAATCCGCCTCGGAATAGCGGATCAGGTGGTGCATGAGGGCCAACAGGAAGGCCACGGTCTTGCCGGTACCGGTCTGCGCCTGACCCGCCACGTCCCGGGCGTCGAGAGCCAGGGGGAGAGTGCGGGCCTGGATGGGCGTGCAAAAGCGAAATCCCAGCTCGTCCAAACCTCGCCGCAGCGCGGCCGAAAGCGGGAGTGATGCGAATTCGGAGTCGGTCAGGAGTCGTTCAGACATTGAGGGTGTTTCATATCCGGGCTTGCAATGGCGAATGCGATGGGCTCAAATTCACCGAACCATCACCCCAACAGGCCCGGTGCCTGCGCCAGGCGAGCCCGCGGAATGAAGTCCGGAAGCTCCCGCCGCGTCGAAACCCATCTTAGTCCGAAGGCTTGGGCGCTGGCCAGCGAACAGCGGAGAACCCACGTGAGCAGCGAAATCGTTCACGTCACTGACGATACCTTCGAAGACGAAGTTCTGAAGTCCAACACTCCGGTGTTGGTGGATTACTGGGCCGAATGGTGTGGCCCCTGCAAGATGATCGCTCCCATCCTCGACGAGGTCGTGGGCGAGTACCAGGGCCGCCTGAAGGTCTGCAAGCTCAACATCGACGAAAACCCAGCAACGCCACCGAAGTTTGGCATCCGGGGCATCCCGACACTGATGCTGTTCAAAGACGGGTCGGTCGAGGCAACCAAGGTGGGGGCATTGTCCAAGTCCCAGTTGACGGCTTTTTTGGACGGAAATCTCTGAGCAACTATCTGCAATCGGGGCGGCGTTTTCCCGCTGGACGCCGCCCCGTTGGCGTGCTAGCTTACTCGGCGGTTAAGTCCCACTGACCACCCCCCGTTCTCGGTTTTCCAGCCTCTTGTGCCTGCCCGCTCGGCCGTCTGGCCCGTTGGCGAATGGCTTTCCGGAATCACGTCCATGAATCTGACCGAGCTGAAGAAGAAGTCCGCGGCGGAGCTAATCGAGATAGCCCAAACCATGGGCCTCGACAACATGTCCCGATTGCGGAAGCAGGATGTCATCTTCGCCATCCTCAAAGCGCACGCCCGCAACGGCGAGGATATATATGGCGACGGCGTGCTCGAGATCTTGCAGGACGGCTTTGGCTTCCTGCGCTCGGCCGACGCGTCTTATCTGGCAGGGCCGGACGATATTTACGTGTCGCCGAGCCAGATTCGCCGCTTCAGCCTGCGTACTGGCGATACCGTCTCCGGCAAGATCCGACCGCCGAAGGAGGGCGAGCGCTACTTCGCGCTGCTCAAGGTCAGTGAGATCAATTTCGAACCGCCCGAAAACGCCAAGAACAAGGTGCTGTTCGAAAACCTGACGCCGCTGCACGCCACCGAGCGGCTCAATCTGGAACGGGGCAACGGCAGTACGGAAGACATTACTGCCCGCACCATCGATCTGGTGGCACCCATCGGCAAAGGCCAGCGCGGCCTCATCGTGTCGCCGCCCAAGGCTGGCAAGACCATGATGCTTCAGAACATCGCCCAGAGCATCGCCGCCAATCATCCAGAGGTGTACCTGATCGTCCTGCTGATTGACGAGCGCCCGGAAGAGGTGACGGAGATGCAGCGCTCGGTGCGCGGCGAGGTGGTTTCGAGCACTTTCGACGAGCCGGCTAGCCGCCACGTCCAGGTGGCCGAGATGGTCATCGAGAAAGCCAAGCGTCTGGTGGAGCACAAGCGCGACGTGGTGATCTTGCTGGACTCCATCACCCGGCTCGCGCGGGCCTACAACACGGTGGTGCCGTCCTCCGGCAAGGTTCTGACGGGTGGCGTCGACGCCAATGCTCTGCAGCGTCCGAAACGCTTTTTCGGTGCCGCCCGCAACATCGAGGAAGGCGGCAGCCTGACCATCATTGCCACCGCTCTGGTGGATACCGGATCGCGCATGGATGACGTGATCTACGAGGAGTTCAAGGGCACTGGCAACATGGAGATCCACCTCGACCGGCGGATCGGCGAAAAGCGCGTGTTTCCCGCCATCGACATCAACCGCTCGGGAACCCGCCGGGAGGAGCTGCTGATGGATCCCGATGAGCTGCAAAAGGTCTGGATCCTGCGCAAGATCCTGCACTCCATGGACGAGCTTGCCGCCATGGAGTTTCTACTGGACAAGCTCAAAGCCACCAAGTCCAACTCCGAGTTCTTTGCCGCCATGAAGCGTTGACAGCGCCGAGCCGGCCCGGCGCTAAGCTGTCCTAAGCCGGGGGGCGGGTAACGGCGCGCAGCGCCGTCAGCGGCCCTTCGATTCGCAATCTCGCGGCTTGTTGCCGATCCCTGACCAGCAAAGCACCCGCAAATCCGAGGGCGTTGATGGAGATGTTCTCCCAACGTTCCTGGGTTCGCGGAACCAGCAGCATCCAACCCTTGCCGACCAGCAGGTTGTAGGGCTCGGTATGGCCGCGGGGTCCCGGATCCAGGTCCACCCGCTGCAGCAAGGCCCGGTAGGCAGCCCAGGCCGTAGCCGCTTGTTCGGGACCTTCGAGACCGACCCGGATCATGGCGTGCTCGAAGGGAAAGCTGGGGCAGGTGACGATCTCTCCCGTGTCGCCCAGCGCCGCTGATAGCTGGGGCTGCAGGGGAATCGAGTCGCCCTCGGGCGCCAGCGGGAGCGGAACCAGCTGAAGGTGTCGGTGCCGCTGGCTTGCCCCTGCTTGCGGCCCGGCGTTGTAGAAACCCAATCCCTCCACGGCAGCCATGCAAATGCCCAGCGCGCGCAGATCCTGCTCCGAAAGCAGCTCATCCTGGGGCTCGAAATTCCGGATTATCACCAGCGCATGGTGGGCGATGACCTGGAACTTGTTGAGCACGCAAAGGTGATCGGGACCGAGCGGGCCGACAGTAAGGGCCGGATCTGGCGGCAGAAAGGGGTTGCGTTTACTGCGCCGCCGATCTTCTGGCATGACGATTTGCTCGGCGGCAGCCTTGCGCGCCAGGCTGTCGACGACGCGCACCAAAAATCGCATCCCAGCGTCCTCCAGCCAATCCGTTGTCGTGGCGATGGGGCTCAGCTTGCCGCTGCCAAGCGCGGCCCGCTCCCGCGCCAGAAGAGTGCGCCACAGGGGGGTGACCAGTACTTTGCTCGGTGTGCTACCCGCCATAGACATTCACATTCCGCGGGTGGCCCGCCACTGCCCGCCCGTCGGCTGGTGAATCTCTTGATGTAGTGCCTCCAGGCGCGATTGCTTTGCCCCACAGCCCCAAGATCGCGCCTGGAGCCGCTGCTACGGGCTGAATCCTGTTTGCTTGGCGACGGCGCCCGGCCGAAGTCGGGGCATGATCACCTATGGTGCCGCGAGCGCACCCGGTCACGGCGCCGGCAATGTGATGACGCCCGCCAGGCTGCTCGCGAACTCACCGCGGTCGAGGTAATCGGGCTCACTCCAGTCTCCCAGCCTGGCGCAGGTCAAGCGGCTGAAGGGCCCTCCCTGGAGATCCACGTGAGTGGCTTGGGTCACGTGACTGGGTCGATCACCGCCGCCACCGATACTGATGCTCATGCCGCCCGCCACCACCAAGGGCTGGTCGAGCATCACGAAGATGCCGCGCTCGAAGCTGGTTTCGCCAACCAGTAGCGCTGCGGGCTCGATGACGCGCGGCTCCCCGGCTCGCTCCCGCAGCGTGAGGCGGCAGCGCGGCTCGAAGGTGAATTGGCCCCGGGGGTATACGGCGCCCTTCGAGATCCACAACGAGCCTGTGTCTGCGGGCACTCGCAACGCGGTTTCCAGCCTGAGCACTTGTCCCGGCGCCGGCTGGTAAGGCTGGTATTCCGACAGTTGCAGGGCGCCGGGATGCTGGCAGCCAACGAAGGCCAAGCAGGCCAACGGGGCCAAGCAGGCTCGTGCGCGCATCTGCTCCTCCTGCGTCGTACCGTCAACTGATCAATTCGATCGCGGCAGCGGCATCGGGTTCGGCCCAATCTCCTCGAGATTGCTTTGGGGCCGAGCGCGATCGGCGCGAATCAGTCAGGCCTTTCCCAATTCCCGTGCGATGGCGCGATGGCCGATGTCGCGCCGGTAGTAAGCATCCGGCCATCGAACGTGATCGACACCCCAATAGGCGCGGCGCTGCGCCGCTGCCACCGATTCGCCCAGGGCCGTCACGCACAATACCCGTCCGCCGTTGGTTACCACCTGACCGTCGCGTTCTGCGGTGCCGGCATGGAAGACCTTCAAGTCGGCCTCGTCGAGGTCGTCGAGGCCAGTGATGGGATCCCCCTTACGATAGTCACCCGGGTAGCCGCCTGCGGCCATGACAACCCCGAGCGCAGGCCTGGGATCCCACAGTGCCTCCATTCGGTCGAGGGTTCCGGTCAAGGCCGCCTGACAGAGGGCTACCAGATCGGAGCGCATACGCATCAATATCGGCTGGGTCTCCGGGTCGCCAAAGCGGCAATTGAACTCCAGCACCCGGAGGCTGCCATCGTCGCCGATCATCAACCCGGCGTAGAGAAAGCCCCGATAGGGACAGCCATCGGCTGCCATGCCCGCAACGCTCGGTCTCATCACCTGGACCATGATCCGCGCGTGCAGATCGGCGCTCACTACTGGGGCCGGTGAATACGCGCCCATGCCGCCGGTGTTGGGGCCCCGATCGCCGTCGTCTCGGGCCTTGTGGTCCTGGGAGGTCGCCAGCGGCAGGATGTTATGGCCGTCGACCATTGCAATGAAGCTGACCTCCTCACCCTGCAAGAACTCCTCGATCAGCACGCGCCGACCGGCAGCGCCGAAGCGCTCGCCCGTCAGCATCTCGCGGACGGTGACTTCTGCTTGAACCCGATCGAGGGCGACGACCACGCCCTTGCCGGCCGCCAGGCCGTCGGCCTTGATGACACAGGGCATGGTTTGGAGTCGCAGGTGGGCGAGGGCAGCTTCGAGGGAATCGAATATCGCACAGGCGCCGGTCGGAATGCCGTAGCGGGTCAGGAAGCTCTTGGTGAAGGCTTTCGAGCCCTCCAGGGCTGCAGCGGCCTGGCTTGGGCCGAAGCAAGGCAGCCCGGCGCCCTCGAATGCGTCCACCAGGCCAGCCACCAGCGGTGCCTCGGGGCCGACGATGGTGAGCTCGATGTGCTCGTTGTGCGCAAACTCCAGCAGGCGCTCGCTCTCTTCCGCGGCAATGGGCACGTTTCGAACCCGCTGCTCGCAAGCGGTGCCCGCATTGCCGGGGGCCACGTAGACGGTTTCCACCCGTGGCGACTGGGCGGCCTTCCAGGCCAGGGCGTGCTCGCGCCCGCCGCCTCCGACTATTAGTACCTTCATTGCTGCCCCAGGCGGCTTTGGCTGCTGATGTGCGCTGCGCTCAGTGTCGAAAGTGCCGCATCCCGGTGAGAACCATCGCCAGACCGTGCTCGTCGGCGGCTGCGATCACCTCCTCGTCGCGCATCGAGCCGCCGGGCTGTATGACGGCACGCACGCCGGCCTCGGCAGCGATGTCGATGCCGTCCCGAAACGGGAAGAAAGCGTCCGATGCCATTACCGAGCCTGCCACGGCCAGCCCCTCGTCAGCGGCCTTCAGGGCGGCGATGCGCGCCGACATCACGCGGCTCATCTGGCCGGCGCCGACGCCGATGGTGCGGCAACCGCGGGCGTACACGATGGCGTTCGACTTGACGAACTTGGCCACCCGCCAGGCGAACAGCAGGTCTGCCAACTGTTCGGCGCCAGGCTGACGGCGGGAAACGACCCGCAGGTCTACCTCGGTTACCGTCCCCAGGTCGCGATCCTGCACCAGTAGGCCGCCCACCACGCGTCGAAAATCCCAAGCCGGCTGCAGGACCTCGGGCAGTGTGCCGCAAGCCAGCACCCGGATGTTGGGCTTGGTGGCCACCGCCCGTAGCGCCGAATCGCTTATCTCGGGCGCGACGATGACCTCCACGAACTGGCGCTGGACGATGGTGAGTGCAGTGTCTTCGTCCAACGGCCGATTGAGGGCGATAATGCCGCCGAAGGCCGAAGTGGGATCGGTTTGGTAGGCGCCCTCGTATGCGGTCACCAGATCTTTGGCCTGCGCCACGCCGCAGGGGTTGGCGTGTTTCACGATCACGCAGGCTGGCTCATGGAACTGCTTGACGCACTCCAGGGCAGCGTCGGTGTCGGCTAGGTTGTTGAAAGATAGTCCTTTGCCCTGAAGCTGGCGCGTGGTCGCGACACAGCTCTCCGGTGGCTCGGCGTCGACATAGAATGCCGCTGCCTGATGGGGATTCTCGCCATATCGCAAATGCGAGGACTTGCGCAGCCCGAGGCGCAATGTGGCGGGAAAATGCTCCTGGTGGTCGTCGGCGTCCAAGCGACCCAGGTAATCGGCGATGGCGGCATCGTAATCGGCGGTGTGACGGAAAGCCTTGCAGGCAAGGCGAAAGCGAGTCCGGGCGCTGACCGACCCGTTGCGATCACGCAGCTCCTGTAGCAGCCGAGCATAGTCCTGGGGATCGACCACCACCGCTACGGCCATGTGGTTCTTGGCTGCGGCACGCACCATGGTTGGCCCACCGATATCGATGTTCTCGATGGCTGTGACCAGGTCGCAGTCGGGACGCGCGATAGTGGCCTGAAACGGGTAGAGATTTACCACCACCAGGTCGATCGGGGCTATCTGGTGCTCCGCCATGATGGCGTCGTCGATCCCGCGCCGCCCCAGGATGCCGCCGTGTATCCGTGGGTTCAGGGTCTTGAGCCGGCCGTCCATCATCTCGGGGAATCCGGTGTGGTCGCTGACCTCCACCACGGGAAGATGGTTGTCCACGAGCAGGCGTGCAGTGCCTCCGGTCGACAGCAGCTCCACGCCCCGCTCTGTCAGCCCGCGGGCCAGCTCCAGCAGGCCGTGCTTGTCTGAAACGCTGAGCAGCGCGCGACGAATCGTGGTGTCGGCCATGCAGTCCTCGGGAGGTAGCAAAGGCGGCAGTATAAGGGCGCGGCCGCCCTACTCGATGCGATGCTGGCGCAGCTTCTTGCGCAGCGTGGTGCGGTTGATGCCCAGCATCTCGGCGGCACGGGTCTGATTGCCCCCGGCGTAGTGCAGCACCCGCTCCAGTAGCGGGCGTTCCACCTCGGCGATTACCAACCGATAGAGATCGGTGACCTCGTAACCGTCCAGGTTGTGGAAGTAGGTATCGACTACGGTGGTGACGTGGTTGCAGAGGGGGACAGGCGGCTGCAGCGCTGGTTTGTCTTCTGTCATCGATCTGGCGTCCTATGCTGCCCGCGGAGTCTGCGCGTGGTCGTCACTCAGGCGCGCAAAGTACTGCTCCACGATATGCCGCTGTAGCCGACTTTGGTCGGCCCGATTCACCGCTTCCCAAAGTGCCGAGCTTCCAGTCCGGCTGACGCAGTACCAGCGAATATGCTTGCGAGCCACTCGTGCCCCGTGCTCTTGACCGTAAAAGTCATATAGCCCGTCCAGGTGCTCGAGCAGCCAGCTACCCACGGTCTCGGCCGACGGCTCGGGGAGCCGCCGGCCATGCTCAAGGTAGGCGTCCACCTGAGCAATGAGCCACGGCCGGCCCTGTGCTGCGCGACCGATCATCACCGCGTCGGCGCCAGTGCAATGCATCACGGCAGCGGCTTTCTCCACCGAGTCGACATCTCCGTTGGCGACCACAGGAATGTCGACAGCCGACTTGATCGCTCTGATGGTGTCGTACTCGGCGCTGCCCTCGAAGCGGTCGGCGCGGGTGCGGCCATGTACGGCCAGGGCCTGCACGCCGCAGCTCTCCGCCAGTTGCGCAATGCGAACGCCATTGCGTTTACTGGCATCCCAGCCGGTGCGCATCTTCAGCGTCACTGGAACCGCAACCGCCGTTACCACTGTAGACAGCAACCGTGCCACCAGCACCTCGTCGCGGAGCAGGGCCGAGCCTGCCTGGGCATTGCAGACCTTTTTCGCCGGGCACCCCATGTTGATGTCAATGATCTGGGCGCCGCAGTCCACGTTGCGACGGGCGGCGTCGGCGAGCATCACCGGGTCTGCCCCGGCTATCTGTACGCTCACCGGCTCCCGCTCGCCACCATGATCGAGCCGAAGGCGAGTCTTTCGAGTACGCTGCAACGCCGGATCGGCGGTGACCATCTCGGAGGTGGTGAGTGCCGCGCCGAAGCGCCGGCACAACTGACGAAAAGGTCGGTCGGTTACGCCAGCCATGGGAGCCAGGAGCACCCGGCTCGAAAAAGCGTACGGACCGATGCGCATGACGGTCATCAAAGAAGCCTGCCCGGACCCGCTGGGGACGCCTCCGCGGCCCATCCCGCAGAGCTCCGGTGTTACCTTGGAAAGGGAGCCCTACTATTCTGGGTCGGCCTTCACTAGGCGGCAAGGTCGGAGCCAAGCCAAGACGACAATTCACGGTCGGAATGCGGGGCACTTGGTGTCATTGCGCACCAGATCTAATCGCAGCCAGCCCTCGCGTTGTTCGCGCCGGACCTCCTCAAAGCAGGCCGCGTAGCCTGAAAGCACCGCTGGCGCATGCCGCGGCAGCAGTCCAGAGAGAATCAGCGCTGCGCCAGGGCGCAGCCGGCCGGCCAACAGGGGTGCCAGCGCCACCAGCGGGCCGGCCAGGATATTGGCAATTCCGACGTCGGCCAGCTCCCGAGGGCAATCCCCGGGCGAATACGCCGCCACCCGCTGGTCGACCCCATTGCGGCAGGCATTGTCCCGGGTGGCGGCGAGCGCTTGCGGGTCGATGTCCACTGCCAGCACGCGACGGGCGCCGAGCAATGCCGCGGCCACCGCGAGGATTCCAGAGCCACAGCCGTAGTCCAGCACGGTTCCGGACGGCGGATTTTGCTCGAGCCATTCGAGGCAGAGCGCGGTGGTAGGATGGGTTCCGGTACCGAATGCCAAACCCGGGTCGAGGCGAACTGTCACCGCCGCCGGATCTGGTGCATCCACGTGGTGAGGACAGACCCAGAGCCGGCGCCCGAATCGCATGGGATGATAGTGTTCGGTCCAGGCTTCGACCCAGTCGCGATGCTCTAGCGGGGCGATCCGCAGGGCGTCGGCGAGGGGACCGAGCACAGCGACCAGTCTCGGTCGGATGGACTCGGCCTCGTGGCAATGGCCGTCGAACAGACCGGTCACGGTCGTGTGAGGCCAGAGCGGCGTCTCGCCTGGCGCAGGCTCCAGGACCGGGCGGTCACCCGCATCGGACAACGTGACCGATAGGGCTCCGGCATCGGTCAGCGCGGATTCGGCGGCGGAGGCTTGCTCGGCCGGTACCTCCAGAGTGGCCTGCAGCCATGCCGGCTGCTCGGCGCAACTCACCGTCCCAGCATTTTGCCAAGGTAGTGGATGTCGCGTCCGCCCTGGATGAATCCTTCGTCTGACATGATCCGGCGGTGGAGAGGCACGTTGGTCTTGATTCCGTCGATGACGATTTCCGCCAGTGCGCCACGCATCCGAGCCAGCGCGCTGCCGCGTTCGTCGCCGCTGGAGATCAGCTTGGCCACCAGAGAGTCGTAGTAGGGCGGCACTCGATAGCCATTGTAGATGTGGGTATCGACGCGGATGCCCGGCCCCCCGGGGGCGTGGTACTGGGTGATGGTGCCTGGGCAGGGCGTGAAGTTTTCGGGGTCCTCGGCATTGATCCGGCACTCGATGGCATGCCCCCGGATGACGATGTCGTCCTGCTGATAGCGCAACCGTTCGCCGGAGGCAATGAGAAGCTGCTCCTTGACGATATCCACGCCGGTGACGAGCTCGGTGACCGGGTGCTCGACCTGCACCCGGGTATTCATCTCGATGAAAAAGAACTCGCCGTCCTGATAAAGAAACTCGATAGTGCCGGCGCTACGATAGCCGATGCGCTGACAAGCCTCGATGCAGGCCGACCCAATGGCCTCACGCTGTTCGTCGGTTATGCCCGGCGCCGGTGCCTCTTCCACCACCTTCTGATGGCGCCGTTGCATGGAACAGTCTCTCTCACCCAGATGGATGACGTTGCCCTCCCCATCGGCCAGGACCTGAACCTCCACATGACGGGGGTGATCCAGGAAACGCTCCATGTACAGCATGTCGTTGCCAAAGGCTGCGCCGGCTTCGGCCCGAGTCAGGGAGATGGCATCGAGGAGGGTGCTCTCCGTGTGCACCGCGCGCATGCCCCGGCCGCCGCCGCCGCCTGCCGCCTTGATCATCACCGGGTAGCCGATTTCGCGAGCCAAGCGCAGATTCTCGGCGTCGTCCGTGGGCAGGGGACCGTCGGATCCCGGCACGCAGGGCACCCCCGCGGCCTTCATGGCGCGGATCGCGGACACCTTGTCTCCCATCAGCCGTATGGTTTCCGGCCGTGGGCCCACGAACACGAAGCCGCTCTGCTCCACCCGCTCCGCAAAGTCCGCGTTCTCTGACAGGAACCCGTAGCCAGGGTGAATGGCAACCGCGTCGGTGACCTCCGCTGCGCTGATAAGCGCTGGCATGTTGAGGTAGCTCTCCACAGTGGGCGGCGGGCCGATGCACACCGCCTCGTCAGCGAGCAGCACGTGTTTGAGATCACGATCGGCAGTGGAGTGCACAGCCACCGTGTGGATGCCGAGCTCACGGCAGGCGCGGAGTATGCGCAGGGCGATTTCGCCGCGATTCGCGATGAGGACCTTGTCGAGCATTTGTTGATCGCCGGGTCGGAAGGCCGAGTGGGATTCGGGCAGTATGGCCCGCGGCGCGAGCTTACTCGATGACGAAAAGTGGCTGGTCGTATTCGACCGGCTGGCCGTTCTGCACCAGGATCGCGGACACTGTGCCGGAGATGTCCGCTTCAATCTGGTTGAACATCTTCATTGCCTCGATGATGCACAAAGTGTCGCCGGCGCTGACCCGCTGTCCGACCTCGACGAATGCTTTCCCATCGGGAGTCGCGGAGCGGAAGAAAGTCCCCACCATCGGCGAGCGCACCACGTGACCGGAAAGCACTTCTTCGCTGCCGTCTGACTTGGCGCTAGGGCCTTCGGTCTTGCCCGTTGCCGCAGGCGCGGCTGTCGGTGTCGGCGCCACGGCGGGGGTAGGTGGCAGCATGGCGGCTGGGGTCACCGGGCTGACGCGGCTGATTCGCACCGATTCCTCGCCTTCCCGGATCTCGATCTCGGCGATCCCGGAATCTTCAATCAGGTCGATGAGCTTCTTGATCTTGCGGATGTCCATGCGCCCCCCTGAGCGCCTAGCGCCGCCGAGAAGGGTTCGCGTCAGCCGCCCAGAGCAACACGCTGTGCGTGGCCGGCGTGCCCAGACACTCGCCCGGGTGGAGTCTCGGCGTGTCGACGGGAGTCGGAGTCACCAATGATAAGTCGCCCTCGGGGCGCAAGATGGCCGTTCGCCGGAGGCCTCTGCTCGGCATCCCTCCGGTTCCCCCGCTGGCATGGGTGGGTGGCCGAGAAGCGCGAAACGCCACGTGGTGGGCCGGCTCAGACGCGCGTTTCGCGCCACCGAAAATTCGGGGCGAAGTATCGGTGAATAGCGTCAATTTGTCCAGAAGCCGCCAAGATCCCGGCAAGATCCTGCCAATTCACGCCCGATGCCGCGCTAGCCGGGACTGTCCTTCAGTTTCGCGACGCCCCTGGCTGCGATCATCGGGAGACCGGTGTTTGCACCTAGCGCTGCTGGGTCCAGCTCGCCACCCTCCTGCACGACGGTCACTGCACCGCAGCCCGGACGTGGTCGCGAAACTCCTCGGCGTCCAGAAATCCCACCATCCGATAGGCGGGACGCTCATCGCCGTCCGGCCCGAAAAACAGAATGGCTGGTGGGCCGATCAGGCCGAAGCGGCGCAGCAGCGCCTGGTCGCGCTCGTCGTTGCGGGTGACGTCCGCTTGCAGCAACCGTGTGCGTTGCAGGGTGGACACCACCGCCGGGTCGCTGAAGGTGTACTTCTCCATCTCTTTGCAGGACACGCACCAATCCGCGTAGAAGTCGAGCATGGTTGGCTGACCGCGGGCAGCGGCCGCGGCGACCTGCCGCTCCAGGTCCTGCTCGGTCTTGATCCGCGTGAAACGCAGGCCGACGGCTTCCGTGCCGGCGCCGGCCCCGATGACGCCGCGCAGAGGTTGCAGGGTGTCCTTGCCACCTGCCGCCGCCCCGATCAGCATGAGGGCGCCGTAGGTGAAAAGGACCAGTCCAAGCCCCTTCCACAACCGGTGCCAGCCGCCAGAAACGCTCTGGAATGCCCCCAAATAGACCGCCGAGACGACCAGCAGCACGCCCCACATGAGCATGGCAGCGGCCGCCGGGACGATCCGCTCCAGCAGATAGATCGCCACCGCGAGCAGCAGCACCCCGAAGACCGCCTTGATGGTTCCCATCCAAGGGCCTGCCTTGGGCAGCAACTTGCCGGCGGAAGCGCCAAGCGCCAGCAGGGGCGCGCCCATTCCCATGCTGAGCGCAAACAAGGCGCTGCCCCCCAGGACCGCGTCCCCGGTTTGCCCTATATAAATGAGTGCCCCCATGAGCGGCGGCGCCACACAGGGGCCGACGATCAATGCCGACAGGAAGCCCATGATGCCGGCGCCGAGATAGGTGCCGCCGCGCTGGCGGTTGCTGAGCTCGGCCAGGCGGCTCTGCAAGGCTGCGGGGACCTGGAGATCGTAGAAGCCGAACATGGACAGTGCCAGGGCCACGAACACGGCGGCGAAGGCAGTCAGCACCCACGGGTTCTGGAAGGCAGCTTGAAGATTGGCGCCGAACAGCCCGGCCAACACGCCTGCGAGCGTGTAGGTGGCGGCCATGGCAAGCACGAACACGAGTGACAGCAGAAAGGCGTGCCCACTACCGAGACGGCGCCCCTGGCCCACGATGATCCCAGACAGGATTGGAATCATGGGCAATACGCAGGGCGTGAACGTGAGCAGCAGACCGAAGCCGAAAAAGGTGGCGGTGGTGATCAGCGGTCCGGCATCGGCGATAACGGCGGCTAGGCGGTCCTGCTCGGAGAGGGTCGGAGTTGGGGGGGCGGCGTCGACGGAGGGGGCGACGGTGGATACCACAGCAGTGGGGTCGACAACCTCATTGCCGGCGCCCAAGGCTGCCAGCATGACCGGCAGTACGCTCTGCTGCGGTGGATAGCAGACCCCGATCTCGGCACAGCCCTGATAGCTCACCCGCGCCTCGACCCGCTTCGCTCCAGCCTCGGTTCGCTGCAAGGCGGCGGTGGCGGTGACGGCGTAGTGATAGACCTCCATGCGGCCGAAGAACTCGTCCTCCTTCAGCTCCCCAGGGGGTGTCTGCACGCTGATCACCCTGGCCCCTGCACCGTCGGGAAGCTTGATGCCGAGCTTGTCCCGGTACAGGTAGTAGCCCTCGGCAATGGTCCAGCGCACCACGAGGGTTCGAGGGTCGGGGCTCTCGATGACAGGGCGGAAGGCCACCTCGGGATCTAGCAGCTCGGGCTCGCCCGGCAGCCGGCCGGCCTCGCCCAGCAGCACGCCCAATGCGTCGTCGGGGGTCTGGAGGCTACTGGCAGGCGTGGCCATGTCAGCGGCCGCCAGCGTCGGCATGCGGACCGTCGCCTGTTGGGTGTGAGGCGGATAGCAGACTCCCAGGTCGGCGCAGCCCTGGGAGCGCAGCTCGAGATCGAGACTCTCGCCGGTACCGGGTTGGCGCGAGACCGGGACTTCCATGGTCAGGCGGCCGCGGTAGGTGACCACCCGCCCGAAGAACTCGTCCTCCTTTACCTCACCGGCAGGTAGTGAAGGCTCGCCCACCGAATAGCCCGGCGTGAGAGCATTCGCGCCCAGGGAGTGCTGGTACAGGTAATAGCCGTCGGCGATATCCCAATGCACCAGCACCCGATCGGTGCTGGCAGCTTCAGCGGTCACGGCGAAAGCCGCGTCCGGCAGCAGCAAGTCCGCTTCGTCGACCGCCTCCGCTAGCACCGGGCCCACCAGCAGCCACAGTAATAGAACGGATACGAGCACCCTGGTGCCCTGGGCTTGGTCGCGCCGCCCACGCTCGGCTAGGGTTGCCGAGGCCTGCCCACCGTCTCTCTTAAGGGTGAACCTTCTCATGACCGATACTGCTACATACCACCCGACGCTGGTGCTGCACGGGCTCCTCCTGGCGTCGCGGACTCGAAAAAAGCGGGTTCGGGCGGAGAGGCCGGAGGATGGCCCCGATGCGATTTTCTTGCCTGCGCGTATAGCTCCTCCGCGTTCTACGGCTCGGGTCAGGGCAGGGATGCGAGTATAGTGGGCCGTTCATTCCAGCGCATAAGGCTTATGGGCCCTGGACGCATCCTTTTCCTGATATTCCTGATGGTTCCCATCCTGGAGATCTACCTCCTGATCAAGGTGGGTGGGGTCATCGGGGCGCTGCCTACGATTGCTCTGGTCGTTCTGACCGCAGTTATCGGTTCAGCGATGTTGCGGCACCAGGGGTTGGCCGTGTTGCGCCAGGCTCAGCAGAGCATGGACCAAGGCACTTTGCCAGCGCGCGCCCTGCTGGACGGGGTGTTTCTGGTCATCGGCGGTGCTTTGTTGCTGACGCCCGGCTTCTTCACTGATGCGGTTGGATTTGTCTGCCTGGTTCCGGCCGGCCGGGATTGGTTGGTGCGGATCGCCCTCCAGCGCCTGGAGCGAATGCAGCGCGATGGGCGGGTCCAGGTGCACACCGCTGGCGGGCGCGACGATAGCCGCTCCGGCCCTACCACCCTCGAGGGCGAATATCGGCGCGAAGACGAGTGATCCGCCTGAATACTCATTACGGTTTGTTCACCCATTCCGCTCTCCGCTATCGCTAGCTCCTGTCTTCCAAGGCCTGCTCAGCGCCTAGGCCGGGGGCGGCCCTTGAAAATAAGTACCGCCGAGGTCACATCTGCGCCTTGACAGTGCACTTTCCCTCACTATGATTAGCACTCGCTGCGGGCGAGTGCTAACAACTCGTCTAGGTGCAACTCAAGGGAGAACGCGCACTATGAACATCCGTCCCCTGCACGATCGCGTGGTCGTGAAGCGTGAAGAGGAGGAGACCAAGACCGCAGGCGGCATCGTGCTGCCGGGCAACGCTGCCGAGAAACCCTCGCGCGGCAAGGTCATCGCAGTCGGCAACGGCAAGATCCTGGAGAGCGGCGAGGTCCGCGCCCTGGACGTGAAAGTCGGCGACCAAATCCTCTTCGGCAAATATTCCGGCAGCGAGGTGAAGGTCGGTGAAGAGGACCTGCTGGTGATGCGCGAAGACGACATCATGGCGGTAATCGAGGGCTGAGCGCCAGGCGCTACCTCGAGTAAATCGATCAAGTTACCGGAGAGCAGATAAACATGGCAGCTAAGGAAGTACGCTTTTCCGACGACGCCCGCCAGCGCATGGCCCGCGGCGTCAACATTCTCGCCAACGCAGTAAGGGTTACCCTCGGGCCGAAGGGCCGCAACGTGGTGCTCGATAAAGCCTTCGGCGCTCCCACCATGACCAAGGATGGCGTGTCCGTGGCCAAGGAGATCGAGCTCGAAGACAAGTTCGAGAACATGGGCGCCCAGATGGTCAAGGAAGTGGCTTCGCACACCTCCGATGTGGCGGGCGACGGCACTACCACTGCCACCGTGCTGGCCCAGGCCATCCTCCGCGAGGGTAACAAGTCGGTGGCCGCCGGCATGAACCCCATGGACCTGAAGCGTGGTATCGACAAGGCAGTCACTGCGGCGGTGGAGGAGCTCAAGAAGATCTCCAAGCCCTGCGAGGACAGCAAAGCCATTGCCCAGGTGGGCACCATCTCGGCCAACGCCGAAGAGGACATCGGCAAGATCATCGCCGATGCCATGGAGAAGGTGGGCAAGGAAGGCGTCATCACCGTCGAGGACGGGACCGGCCTCGCCAACGAGCTCGACATCGTTGAGGGTATGCAGTTCGACCGCGGTTATCTCTCGCCTTACTTCATCAACAACCAGCAGAGCATGAGTGCCGAGCTGGAGGAGCCGCTGGTCCTGATCCACGACAAGAAGATCTCCAACATTCGTGAGATGTTGCCGGTGCTGGAAGGCGTGGCGAAGGCCGGTAAGCCCCTGCTTATCATTGCCGAAGACGTGGAAGGCGAGGCCCTGGCGACCCTGGTGGTGAACACCATGCGCGGCATCGTCAAGGTCGCCGCCGTCAAGGCCCCCGGCTTCGGCGACCGACGCAAGGCCATGTTGCAGGACATTGCCACCATCACCGGAGGTCAGGTGATCTCCGAAGAGGTGGGTCTGAGCTTGGAGAAGGCCACTCTGGACATGCTCGGCAGCGCCAAGAAGGTGCTGGTGGCCAAGGAGAACACCACCATCATCGATGGCGCCGGCTCCGCCGACGACATCAAGGGCCGGGTGCAGCAGATCCGTGCCCAGATCGAGGAGGCCACTTCGGACTACGACCGCGAGAAGCTGCAAGAGCGGGTCGCCAAGCTCGCCGGTGGTGTTGCAGTGATCAAGGTCGGCGCGGCAACCGAAATGGAGATGAAGGAAAAGAAGGCCCGGGTCGAGGACGCTCTGCACGCCACCCGTGCCGCAGTGGAAGAAGGCGTGGTCCCCGGCGGCGGCGTTGCATTGATTCGCGCGCTGCCCGCCATTCGCAAGGTCAAGGGCGACAATCACGATCAAGATGTCGGCATTCAGATCGCGCTGCGCGCGATGGAAGAGCCGCTACGTCAGATCGTCGCCAACTCCGGCGGGGAACCCTCGGTGGTGCTGGCCAAGGTCATGGAAGGCAGCGGTAACTTCGGCTTCGACGCCGCGACCGGTGAGTACGGAGACATGGTCGAGTTGGGCATTCTCGATCCCACCAAGGTCGCCCGTACGGCGCTGCAGAATGCCGCCTCTGTGGCCGGTCTGCTGATCACCACGGAAGCCATGGTGGCCGAGTTGCCGAAGAAGGAAGACGCCGGCCCCGGCGCCGGCGGGATGGGCGGAATGGGCGGCATGGGCGACATGATGTAGCCCGACCCTCGTTCGCCGT
>CAZLYT010000626.1:0-6027 GCA_964563515.1 uncultured Candidatus Competibacteraceae bacterium
GCTGGGGGCGCAGCCACTGTTGGAAGTGGCCATGCCGGAGGCGCAGCCCATCGAATCGCGCCTGTCAGCTCGTGAACGAGACCGTTCGCGCTGGGATGCCGAGAGCCTGAATCAGCGCCGTTTTCTCGAGCGACTGGGCAATCTGAGCGGCAGTGACGCCAACGGTGAATGACTCAGCTAATCGCGGCCAGAGCCGGCCGGAGCTGGTGCCACGGAATCCGGCACTGGGGTCGGCGGCCGGCCCGCAATCTGCGCTGGCGAGCATCCGCAGCAACGCCCTGGGGCGAGCGCTGCGCCGCAGCGTCCGCATTCCCCTGTTGTGTGGTCACGCCGTGCTCGGCCTGGTGTTGCAGGCAACGCTGTTCACATTTCGACCGGTGTTACGCAGTGAAAGGGTTGAGCGCGAGGTCACCCGGCGCTGGCATGGAGGGCTGTGTCGTCTCGTTGGTCTCGATCTGCGGGTGCGAGGATGCTTGCCCGACGGCCCATGCCTGGTGGTGAGCAATCACATTTCCTGGCTCGATATTCCGGTCATCGGCAGCTGTCTAGCGGTTTCCTTCCTGTCAAAATCCGAGGTGCGGAACTGGCCCGTCGTCGGTTGGTTGGCCACCAACGCGGGAACGTTGTACATCGCCCGTGGTGCCCACGGCGTACGCGACGTGACCCGGGAAATGAGCAACAGCTTATTCCAGGGCCGCCATGTGGCATTCTTTCCCGAGGGCACGACCACTGCCGGTGACGCGGTGCGGCGCTTCCTGCCACCCCTGTTCGCGGCCGCCGTCGAGGCTGGCGTCCCGGTGCAGCCGGTGGCCGTGCGCTATCCACACGGCGGCGGCACTCATCCCCACGCCCCCTTCGTCGACGACGAATCGCTTGTCACCCATATCTGGCGCCTGCTAGGGAGTCGGGGGATGGTGGCCGAGGTCACCTTCTGCGCGCCAATCGAAGATGGGTCAGATCGGCGCCGACTCGCCCGCACGGCGTACCAGGCCATTTTCCAGGTGTTGGTTGGCGAGGCTGACGGCATGGAAGCCG
Source organism: uncultured Candidatus Competibacteraceae bacterium (assembly GCA_964563515.1). Lineage (GTDB taxonomy): Bacteria > Pseudomonadota > Gammaproteobacteria > Competibacterales > JAHEDQ01 > CAZLYT01. Next base: position 1,036 of record CAZLYT010000626.1, read on the forward strand.
CAGATCCGGTCGCCATCGGACTGGGCGACGCCACCGGTTAGGCAAGCTCCGACGCTGGGGCGCGCTCGCGCGAATAGATCACAGCTTCCCCAACCACTATACTCCGACGCCCTTGACAAGCAGACGGCACTCTTTAGTGATCCGGCAGAACAGTTTTACCCGCGAAGACCTCCTCGAGTGCGCCCACGGCAGGCTTTTTGGCCCGGGCAACGCCCGTCTGCCGTTGCCTCCGATGCTGATGTTCGACCGCATCACGGAGATCCGAGCCGAGGGCGGCGCCTACGACAAGGGCTTCGTCGTCGCCGAGCTGGACGTGAGGCCCGATCTCTGGTTCTTCGATTGTCATTTCGAGAGTGATCCGGTGATGCCTGGATGCCTCGGGCTCGATGCCATGTGGCAGCTCATAGGCTTTTTTCTGGGCTGGTGTGGGGGTCCTGGCCGCGGGCGCGCGCTGGGCAGCGGGGAGGTCAAATTCTCCGGTCAGGTGCTACCGTGCGCCCGATTAGTGACCTACCGCGTAGACATGAAGCGGGTGATCCTGCGGAAGCTGGTCATGGGCATAGGGGACGCAGCTTTGGCGGTGGACAGCCGTGAGATCTACCAAGGGAGAGATCTACGGGTCGGCCTGTTCACTTCCACCGAAGGCTTCTAGCAGCCGCGACGCCTCCCAGTGCGCTCAGGGCAGGTGGGGCCGCGCGAGATAGTCGTGCGACTGCATCTCCTTCAATCGGCTGACGGCACGTTGATACTCGAAGGCCAGCCGCTTTCCGGCATACACCTGCTCCAAAGCCGACTCTCCCGACATCACCAGCTTGACGTTGCGGTCGTAGAACTCGTCGACCAGGTTCAAGAAGCGCCGCGCCTCGTCTTCACGGGTGGGTCCCATCACCGGAAGTCCGGACACGAAAACGGTGTGGAAGCAGCGCGCTATTTCGATGTAGTCCGCGGTGCTGCGGGGGCCGCCACACAGAGTATTGAAATCGAACCACACTACCCCGTCGGCGTAGCGGCGCGTCGGTAGCATGCGGCCCTCTATTTCCAGCTCAACCCCCTCGCGCCCGGGCTCCGGTGCTACCGCATCGAAAGCATGCAGCAGAATCCCATCGGCAGCCTCATCCAGCGGATGGTGATAGAGCTCCGCCTGCTCCAGTTGACGCAGCCGGTAGTCCACCTCGCCAACCATGTGGAACACCTCCATGTGGGACTTGATCAGCTCGATGGCAGGGAGGAATCGAGCCCGTTGCAGGCCGTCCCAGTACAGCCGGTCGGGTGCCACGTTGGAGGTGGCCACCAGTGTTACGCCGCGCTCGAACAGGCCGCGCAGCAAACCTGCGAGCAGCATGGCGTCGGTGATGTCGGAAACGAAAAACTCGTCGAAGCAGATTACGCGCGCGCTATCCGCGAAACCCCGCGCCACGATCTGCAGCGGATCTCTCTGTTCCCTCACGTGCCGCAATTCGTGATGCACCTTCTGCATGAAGCGGTGAAAGTGGATCCGCTTCTTGCGCTCGATTGGTAGACCTTCGTAGAAGGTGTCCACCAGATAGGTCTTGCCCCTTCCTACCCCTCCCCACAGGTATAGCCCGCTCACGAAGGGCTGCTGCGCCGCCGGCGATGACTTCAGGTGTCGTCGTAATCGGCCCAACAGACCGGTCGCGGGCCCGGCCGGCGGGCCCGGGCGCTCGAGCAGGTGGTCGTGCACGCGCTGCAACAGCTGGACGACACGCTCCTGGGCGGGGTCGCGGGAAAAGTCGGGCCGCTCGAGGTCCCGACGATAGCGTTGTAAGGGGCTCACCAGTCCGGCTAGAGGTTTGCGGCCTAAAGGGGCCAGCAATATCGCCCGAAGCTCACCACAGGGACAAGTGCTGGCGCGGCACAGCTGTCCCGACCATGCGTCTGCATTCGGTTGCCAAGCGTAGCCTGCACAGTGTGAGATGGCGGCGGCGCGTACCAGTCGTCACACCACACTGCCGGCGCATGGGCCCTCTGAGGCGCCGACGTGCTCATTTTGTCGAGGAGCCCAGATGCCGAAGCAGAAGCTCGCGCTGTTGTTGTTGGTCGCCGTGTTGATCGCGGCATTTTTCGCCTTCGACCTGGGGCAGTACCTCGAGCTGCAATACCTGAAGCGGCAGCAGGCCCGGATCGAGGCGCTGCGCGACGACTACCCGTTGCGCTCGGCGCTGCTTTACCTGGTTGTCTACGTCATTGTGACCGGTCTGTCGTTGCCAGGCGCGGCGTTGATGACGCTCCTCGGCGGAGCCGTGTTCGGGCTCTTGACCGGCACCGTGCTGGTGTCGATGGCGTCGACGGCAGGCGCGACGCTGGCATTCCTGGTGGCACGCTACCTGTTTCGGGATGCAGTGCAGGAGCGCTTTGGTGATCGCCTGCAGACCATCAATAGGGGTGTCGAGCGAGAGGGTGCTTTCTACCTGTTCACGCTTCGGCTAGTACCCGCTTTCCCTTTTTTCGTCATCAACCTGGTGATGGCGCTGACGCCGGTGCGTACCTGGACCTTCGCCTGGGTCAGTTGGCTGGGCATGCTGCCGGGCACCATCGTGTACGTTAACGCTGGCACCCAGCTCGCGGGCGTCGAGTCAACCGCGGAGGTACTGTCGCCCGAGATCATTGGCGCCTTCGTTCTTCTGGGAGTGTTTCCATTGGTGGCGCGCCGCGTCGTGCTGTGGCTGCGCAGCCGTCGGGTCTACCGGGATCATCCGAAGCCAGCTCGCTTTGAGCGCGACCTGGTCGTCATCGGAGCGGGATCAGCGGGCTTGGTCGCCGCTTACGTGGGGGCCGCAGTCAAGGCAAAGGTCACCCTGGTGGAACGAGACCGCATGGGGGGTGACTGCCTCAATTCCGGCTGCGTTCCGTCCAAGGCGCTGATTCGGACCGCCAACTTTGTCCACAGCGTGCGCCACGCCGAGCGACTGGGATGCCGCTCCGCCACGGTCGACTTCGATTTTCCCGACGTCATGGCCAGAGTGAAGCGAGTGATCGAGCGCATCGAGCCCCATGACTCGGTGGAGCGTTACACCGGACTCGGGGTGGAATGCGTGTCCGGCGAAGCCCGCATCACTTCACCCTATACCGTCAGCGTCGGCGAGCGCGCGATTACCACCCGCAGCATCGTGATCGCCACCGGCGCCAGGCCGCTGGTGCCGGCAATCCCCGGCCTCGCCGACCTCGACTATCTCACCTCAGAGAATCTATGGGAGCTGAAGGCCTTACCTGGGCGGTTGCTGGTTCTCGGCGGCGGCCCCATCGGTTGCGAGCTGGCGCAGGCTTTTGCCCGCCTCGGCAGCCAGGTGACTGTGGTGGAGATGCTGCCCCGGCTGATGGCTAAAGAAGACCGGGAGGTGTCGGAACTGGTGCAGCAGCGCTTCGTCGACGAGGGGGTGGATCTGCGACTGGGGCACAAGGCCAAGCGTTTCGAAGCCGGACCTCCCGGTCGCCTGGTGGCCGAGCACGCCGGTGCCGACGTCCGCATCGAATTCGAACAGGTGCTGGTGGCGCTGGGGCGCAAGGCTAGCGTCGAAGGACTCGGTCTGGACCAGCTCGGAATCGGGCTCACGCCGCAGGGTACCTTGGCGGTCAACGAGTTCCTGCAGACCCGATTTCCCAACGTGCTTGGTTGCGGTGATGTGGTGGGTCCCTACCAATTCACCCACGTGGCCTCGCATCAGGCCTGGTACGCAGCGGTCAATGCCTTATTCGGCGATCTGCGTCGCTCCCGGGTGGATTATTCGGTGATCCCGTGGGCCACCTTCACCGACCCCGAGGTGGCCCGGGTGGGTCTCAGCGAGCAGGAGGCGACGGAGTGTAAGGTTGCCCATGAGGTGACTCGCTACGGCATCGACGACTTGGATCGGGCAATTGCCGACGAGGCCGCGGTGGGTTTCGTCAAGGTGCTTACGGCGCCGGGTCGTGACCGGATTCTCGGGGCTACCATCGTCGGCGAGCACGCCGCCGAGCTCATAGTCGAGTTTATCGCGGGGATGCGCCACGGTTTCGGATTGAAACGCATCCTGAGCACGATTCACATCTATCCAACCCATGCCGAGGCCAACAAGTATGCCGCCGGTCAATGGCAACGCGCCCATGTGCCGACGCGACTGCTGCGTCTGGTGGAGCGCTACCACGGCTGGCGCCGTGGCGTCTAGGCCATGGCTTGTCAGGATTGTTCCAGAAAGCGTTCGGGAATGTAGCGAGTCCAGTTGCGGCGCTCGTCGCCGAAGGCGATGAAGGGCGGGTTCTGAATCGACTTGCGGGCGTTGTAGCGTAACGGCTTCATGTGCAGGTCGGTGAGCTTGCCACCCGCTTCCTCCAGGATGCATTGGGAGGCAGCCGTGTCCCACTCCGAGGTGGGCCCTAGTCGGGGATAGACATCGATCCGGCCTTCGGCGATGAGGCAGGTCTTCAAGGCCGCACCGATGCCCACGTACTCGTAGTTGTCCAGCCGACGCAAGAAGGTCTGTAGCGACTTCACCGCGTAGCTTCGGCTGCCGGCGACACGTACCGGCTCTTCACCCACGGGACGGGTATAGATACGTTCGTCGATAGCGTTGCTGGTCGCTGTGCGCTTGAATGCGCCGCCGTTTCTCCACCCGAAGTAGGCGACATTGCTCACCGGCACGTAGATCAAACCAAATACCGGCTCATGACCTTCTATGAGCGCCACATTCACCGTGAACTCCCCGCTCTGCTTGATGAACTCGCGGGTGCCGTCAAGTGGGTCCACCAGCCAGCAGCGATGCCAGTGCCGGCGGGTCTCGTAAGGGACTTGGCTGGCTTCCTCTGACAGGATTGGAATATCCGGGGTGAGGGCGTGCAGACCCTGGATGATGATGTCATTGGAGGCCAGATCTGCTGCCGTCACTGGCGTTGCGTCGACTTTCTGCTCGACTTCGATGTCGGTTTGGTAGAGCGCCAGGATGCGTTCGCCCGCTGCCCTGGTAATGGTCAGCACCGGTTCGACCAAATCGGCCAACTGTG
>CAZLYT010000627.1:0-2072 GCA_964563515.1 uncultured Candidatus Competibacteraceae bacterium
GTCGTCGCCACCATCGGCGGCATCTATCTCGGCGTATTCACGCCCTCGGAAGCCGCCGCCGTCGGCGCCTTCCTCGCCCTGCTGTGGGCGGGCTGGCAGCTCACGCTCGGGCGCAAGAACATCGAGTTCGTGCTTCTCGAAACGGTCAAGACCACGGCGTTCGTGTTCCTGATCCTGATCGGCGCGCTGACGTTCGGGCCGTTCCTGGCGCTCTCCGGGCTGCCACAGCAGTTTGCCGCCTGGTTGACCTCGTTCGACCTGCCGCCGATCGTGATCCTGTCCTTCCTCATGCTGCTTTACATATTCCTCGGGATGTTCCTGGAGGGTTTCTCGATCCTGGTGCTCACCTTGCCGATCGTGGTCCCGATCGTGAAGGCGCTGGGCTACGACCTGATCTGGTTCGGCGTGCTGATGGTGATCGTGCTGGAGATGGGTCTGATCAGCCCGCCGGTCGGCATCAACGTGTTCGTGGTCAAGGGCCTGGTGCCGGACGTGCCGCTGAGCAAGGTGTTCGCCGGCATCTTCCCGTTCTGGTTCGCGATGATCGTCGGCCTGGTCATCATCATCGCGTTCCCGCAGATCGCCCTGTTCCTGCCGGATACGATGATCCGGTGAGGCTGTAGCCAGGATCATCCCCGCATCGCGATGTACGTCTCCAGGGTCATCGGATTGCCCGGCTTGGCAGGCTGGCGCGGCTCGAGCCCATCGAAGCGGCTCGCCCGCGGCCGAGAACCAGGCCTTGGCCTTCTCCAGGTCCTCCTCGGTGAGCACGCGGAAGCCGACACGTCGGCAGGTCACCTCTCCGCGGGCCCGCTGCAGCACCAGGCTGTGGTGGCAGGCCTCGGCGACGCCGCGCAGATAGATGGCGTCGGCATCCTCGTCGCTGACGATGAAGCCGATCAGATCGACATAGAAACGGCGGCTCGCCGCCAGGTCCCTGACGGTGAGCACGGCATGGCTCGCGCGGGTGACGTTGAACGGCGGGTGCAGAACGGGATCGGGGATATTCAACGCAGGCTCCTGGTCTGCACGCTGCGGCTTAGCGACTGCACCTGAAATGGTTAGCATGACATAGCAACACGTGTCCCGGGCGCGGCGCGGCACGGAGCATGGCGGAGTGATGCGCCGCCGACCCGGGACCCCGGTTTCGCGCCAACAATGCGGGACACGAAACGAAATCCTCTAAATGGAGCGGCCGCATGAAACGCAATCCGGTGCAGGAGGAAGACCGCAGTTCGCTCGAAGCGTGGTTCGTGCGCTGGGGCGAGCTGGTCGCCAATGTCGATTTCAGGCGGGTGCGCGAGATGTTCGTCGAGGACACGGTGGCGTTCGGCTCCAAGGTCGAGATGGTGACCTCGCGCGCGGCGCTCGAAGCCGAGCAGTGGCGCGCGATCTGGCCGACAATTGAAGACTACCGCCACGACGTATCTACGCTGGAAGTGATCGTGTCGCCCGACCGGCTGATGGCGATCGGCGCGGTCATCCTGCGCTCGACCGGCATCCACAGAGACGGCACCCGCTTCGAGCGGCCGGGCCGGGTGACTGCCGTGCTGATGCGCGAAAGCATTGGCGCGCCCTGGTACGCCACCCACACCCACGTCTCGCTCAAGCCGGGCACGCCCGCGCCGTCCTACGGCGACCGGCCGGAGGCGACGAACTGAATTCTTGCGTCGGTTATCGCGCCACGGAGCCGGTCAAATTCTCAGGTGTCATTCCGGGGCGCCGCGAACCGGCGAGCCCGGAGTTCCGGGCCCCCTCGCTCTGCTCGGGTCCCGGAATGACCGAGCTGATCAATACCCAGTCACCGTCGCCTGGCCGAGCGAATTGAAATGCACCCGCTCGTTCGGCGCCGGCCTGCCGTCGATGCGGTCGCGGCACCAGTCGGCGAGCATGGCGAACCAGTTCTCGCCGAGGTACGACGCGGTGTTGCCGCCGATGGCGTGGCGCTCGGCCTCGTAGACCACGAATTTCTTCGGCACCTTGAGGCTGTCGACCAGATCGGCGGAAAACTCGATCGGCGAGAGTTCGTCGTCCTCGCCGCCCTGCACCAGCACCGGGACCTTGATACGGTC
>CAZLYT010000628.1:0-8924 GCA_964563515.1 uncultured Candidatus Competibacteraceae bacterium
TTCGGCTTTGACTTGGCTCGCCGACTTGTCCTGTCGCAGCCCCAGGTAGCGGCCGTGGCGCAGCAGGCCCTCCCGGGTGAGCTCGGCATAAGCCACCTGCGCCACCAGCGTGGGCTCGACCCAGCTGGCGTTTCGTGCCACCGCCGTGGGGATGGGGCCCGAGACGGCGGGCCGGCGCCGCTCGAGGCGCTCGAAGGCCGTCGCCAGCTCGGCAAGGTCACCCGCGTCGAAGCCAGTGCCCACCCGTCCCGCATAGCGCAAGCCCTCTTGGCCGGGCAGCGCCAGCAAGATAGACGCGAACGGCCGCGCGCTGGCCGATGGCGACCAGCCCACGATGACGAACTCCTGCTCCCGCGAGCACTTGATCTTGAGCCAGGAACGGTGGCGTCCGGAGCGATAGCGAGAGTCGCCGCGCTTGGCTATCAACCCCTCGAAGCCGCGCTCGCATAAGGTCTCCAGGGCGCGGGCACCGTGCTCCAGGTGGTCGGTGTAGTGCACCGGTCCGGCGCGGCCCGCGCCTGCCAGCAGCCGTTTCAGCGCCGCCTTGCGCTCCAACAGCGGATGCTGGCGCAAGCTCTTGCCTGCCATTGCGAGCAGGTCGAAGACGAAGTAGCTCGGCGCGGCGCCTCCGGATCGCAAGACACGCTGCAGCTCCGCGAAGCTCGTGCGGCCCTCCGCAGTGACTGCGACCAGCTCCCCGTCGAGCAACACCCGATCGAGCTCGAGCTGACGCAGCGCCTGGACCAGGCCAGGGAAGCGGTGAGTCCAATCCTGGCGGTTGCGGGTGTAGAGGCGAACTTCTTCCCCAGCCACGGCTGCCAGGAGCCGATAGCCGTCGAGCTTGACCTCGAAGATCCAATCCCGGCCCGGGGGCAGCCGGTCAGCCAGCGTCGCCAGGGCGGGCGCTACGAAGTTGGGCGCACGACCATCGGACCAACCAGCCGACGCAGCGGATTTGGCACCCGAATCCAGCGTGGTGGTCGCCGCTCCGGCTGCTTCGATCTGGCTGAGGTCGCGACCGGAGGCCACACTGTGGCGATGCCGAGCCAAGACGTCCAGGTCGCGCTCCACGGCATCGTCCTTTTCTTTGATCAGCAGCCAGTTATCGCGCTTACCGGCACGCTGGTCACGCAGTCGCACCAGCGCCCAGCGCCCGCGCAGGCGCTCGCCATACAGGTGAAAGGCGAGCTTGCCGCGTGCCAATCCCAGGTGGGGATCACCCACCGGCTCCCAGGTACCGCGGTCCCACAACAGCACGGTGCCTGCGCCGTAGCTGCCCTCGGGGATCGTGCCCTCGAAGGTGGCATAGTCGAGAGGATGATCCTCGGTCTGCACCGCCAGCCGCTTGCTCGCCGGGTTCAGGCTGGGGCCTCGGGTGACGGCCCAGCTCTTCAGCACGCCATCGAGCTCCAGCCGCAAGTCGTAGTGCAGCCGCCTGGCGTCATGCAGCTGCAGGGTGTAGAGGTTGCCCTTGCCGCGCCGACGCCGGCCCCGCGGCTCCGGCGTTCGGTCGAAGGCGCGCCGCGACCAGTACTCTCGCAGCGGGTCGTCGGCCATCTTCAACCGGTCTTGCGAGTGCGCCGTTGGCCGCTTTCTCGTTTGGCTTCACCGACGCTCTTCTTCAGCGCCTCGATGAGATCGACGACCTTGCCGCCACCCGAGGGCTCGGCTTCGGGCACCTCCACGGGCTTGCCGTGCTTGGCCTTGGATTCGATCAACTCTCGTAGCGCCTCGGTGTAGCTGTCCCGAAACTTCTTGGGATCGAAGGGCGCCGATTTGCGCTGGATGAGCTCGCGAGCCAGATCCAGTAACTCCTCGTCGGGTTCCACCTCAGAGAGCTCGGCGAAGAACGGTGCGGCCCGGCGCACCTCGTCGGCGAATCTGAGGGTTTCCAGCAGCAAACCGCCACCGCAAGGCTTGAGTGCCGCCACGTACTCGCGCCCGCGCATCACGAACTGGCCCAGACCGAGACGGCTGGTGGCCCGCAGCGCGTCGCGCAGGACTCCATAGGCTTCCTCGGCCAGCTCGCCGTCGGCGACGACATAATAGGGGCGATCGAACCAGATGGGATCGATCTCGCCTTGCTCTACAAACTGAACCAGATCGAGGGTCTTGCGGGCCTCGACTTTGACGGCGTCGATCTCTTCCGGATCCAGCAGCACGTACTTGTCATTGTCGATCTCGAAACCCTTGACGATCTCATCGGTGTCTACCGGGCCGAGACCGGGAACCACCTTGCTGTAGCGAATGCGTTTGCCCGAGGGCTCGTGCACCTGATGGAAGCTGATGCGGGCCCCGCTCTTGGTGGCCGGATACAGCTTCACCGGCACCGACACCAACGCCAATCGGAGATTGCCGGACCAGACCGGACGCGCGCCCAAGGCGCCGCTACTGGCGGGTCGAGAGGATCGATCGCGCCCCGATGAAGGCTTCTGTTGCCGCTTCGACTCGGCGCTTTGGCGCGCAGCCGTGGACCGGCTCGATGAAGAACTCCTGGACTGGCTCGAAGACTTGCGCTGCGCCATGACCATGCCCCGCATCGTGAATTTGAAACCACACTCTAGCGTTGACAACGCCAACAACAATGACCAGGTTCCGAGCTGCGCTGGTCATCCGCCCTCGGCCGCCTCGGAGCTGAGCTCTCGCTCGCGGTGTACGGCAGCATGGGCCTCGGTGGCAATTAGCCCGCGCTCGGCGGCGTCGATGGCCATGGCCTCGGTGTCCGCAGCCAACAGCATCGAGCTGCCGGAGTCGGCAATTTGCCGAGCCAGGTCATCGATTGCGTGTGGGCGCTTGGCACCACCGCTCACATTGCGGATGTATACCGCGACCACGCGACCCGGATGCTCGCGCACCACCCGGGCGTAGATCTCCGGATCGCGTTGGCCGCTGTCGCCGATCAGCACCACGGGCAGGTCCCCATAGATGTCGAGCATATGCCCGATCAGCTCCGATTTGTGGTTTTCGGCACGACGCGGCAGAGGGGATTGCAGGGTCACGCCCCATTCGCGGAGAAACAGCAGCGGTCCCACCGGAATGCGGTGGAGATTGAAGAACTCGTCCAGCATCTCGTAGATGGTCCACGGCCCCCTGGAGACATAGAGCATCGGGTTCATCTCGTTGCCGGAGCGACCCGCGTGTAGCGCCCGCAGGAAAGCGGCGACGCCGGGAAAGGCCACCCGCGACTGGGCCCCCTCCACGAACAGGCGCCACAGCATCTGGGCCTTATTTGCCACGCCGGTGGCCATGACGGTGTCGTCGATGTCGCTGATCACCACGACGCGGCTAGTGGACGGCGGAATGAAGATCTCGACCGTGGCCTGCATCTGTTCCGGCTCCACCAGCTGCAGCGACATGGCGTGCCACACCTGCTCTTCCGGCGGCGGATGGGCCGGCTGCAGGTGAATGCGGAAGTAGCCGTCCCGGTCGGTCACCACGTGAACCTCGCCGCCACTAAAGGACGCCGTCACGCCGGCATCGCGCACCCCATAGCGCAGGAACAAGCGCCCGATCGCGATCAGGTCGTGGATGACCCCGCTACCTTCGACGCTGGAGCCCGGCTGCCGATAGACGCGACCGATGACGAAGACCTCCTCCCGGGAGCCGTAGCCCCGATAAGCCTCGAACACCAACCCGCCGCGGCGCCCAACGCGCCGCACCGGACGCGTCAGCACCCGCAACACGCGGCGCAGTGCCCGGGCTAAGCGCTTGAACATGATCCGCCCTCCTGTCCGAGGGCGCAGTCTAAGGTGAGCTTGGCCGATAGCATGGCACCCTCCTGGTTTGCCCAATCCAGCAACAATAGCCAAAGATGCCGCCACCCGTTCCAGCCCCGAGGCGGATACAACCAGGTCCAAAGGAGGAACGCGACCCCGGCTGCTGCGTTGTCTTGCGAGAGTCGCAGGCGGTAGCGGGGCAGGGACATTCCGGTGGCAGGCGTGCGGCCCACCGCACGCTGCAATCCAGCCCGAGGGGGTGCACTCCGATGATTGAAGCGCACGACGATGGTCGCGGCCGATCAGCGGACGGGCCACATGCCATTCCGGCCCGGGGCTGGCGCGACATCCTGCTTCGGGTGAAGGATCAGACGGAGCGCGACAACCTGTCGGTGGTTGCCGCCGGCATCGCTTTCTACGCGCTACTTTCGCTGTTCCCGCTGATTGCCGCCACCGTCTCCATCTACGGCTTGGCGGTGGACCCGGAGCAAGTGCACCAGCAGCTGCGCTACCTGGAAAGCATTCTGCCGGAGGGCGCCCGACAGGTGGTGGACGAGCAGCTGAGCAGGGTGACCGGCAGCGACAACTCGGTGCTGAGCGTAGCCGCCCTGGGCAGCCTGGTGCTGGCGTTGTGGAGCTCCGGCGCCGGTGTGCGGGCGCTGATGTCGAGCCTCAATATCGTCTACGAAGAGCGCGAGAAGCGCAGCCTGATCGTGTTCTATTCCATCTCGCTGGCGCTGACGCTGCTGTTGATCGTGTCGCTAATTTTCTCCCTGGCATTGGTTGCCGCTCTGCCCGCAGTGGCCACCTTCATCGGACTTCCGGCCGTGATCGACACCTGGATCTCCTGGCTGCGCTGGCCCCTGCTGGCACTGCTTTTCATGGCGGCGCTGGCAACGCTCTACCGCTACGCCCCCAGTCGCCGCGAACCCAAGTGGCGCTGGGTGAGCTGGGGCGCGGTGGGGGCCACGCTACTCTGGCTGGTGGGATCGGGGTTGTTCTCCTGGTATGTGCGCAGCTTCAGCAACTACAACGAGACCTACGGCTCGGTGGGCGCGGTGGTGGTGTTGATGCTTTGGTTCTGGCTGTCGGCATTCATCGTTCTGCTGGGCGCCGAGCTCAACGCCGAAACCGAGCACCAGACCGCCCGTGACTCCACCGTAGGCCGACCCAAACCAAGGGGCCGGCGAGGTGCGCAGATGGCCGATACCCTCGGCCGCCGACCTTGAGCAGTTGGCCGCGCCGGAGCGGCTGCGCACCTCTGCGGCATGTTTCGACAGGCGTCCCCCAATCACGACATTCGCGACTACGCCCGTCGTTGGCGATCAGCGGATTGACGGCAGCCGCGGCCCGCGCAAAAGTCTCCGCACACAGCGCCGCGGGCGGTTGAGCCCGTGGTGCAAAGGCTGCAGATCCAGTCGAGAGGGAGCCGCATGGTGGCCGATTGCCAGCAACAACCCAAGCCGGGATGTAGGGCCGGTCACCTAGGTGTGATGGCGCTGATCACCTTACTGGTCACCGCCTGTGCGGCGCCGCCGCCAGCGCTGCCACCGTTGCAGACGGGCACTACCCTGCTCCCGGGAAAGGTCATCTGGCACGATCTGGTCACCCCGGACATGGATCAGGCCAAAGCCTTCTACGGCGAGCTTTTCGGCTGGACCTTCGAGGACGTGGCCAGCGGCTACGCCCTCGCGCTCAACGGCACGCGGCCGGTGGCGGGCATCGCCAAGCTCAACAGCGCATGGGACGCGAGCTACTGGATCCCGCTGGTGTCGGTGCCGAACGTGGATGCCGCGGCCCTGGGCACCGAGCGGGCCGGTGGAGAGATCCTGCGCGAGCCTTTTGATCTGGTTGGCCGCGGCCGGGTGGCAGTGGTGCGAGACCCTCAAGGCGCCGTGTTCGCCATGGTGCACAATGACCGCGGTGATCCAGCGGATTCCACTGCCGGGATGAACGAGTGGTTCTGGAACGAGATCTGGTCCGATGACGTGGCAAGCTCGGCCGCCTTCTACACCGACCTGGTGGGCTATCGGCAGCTGGAGCGGACCATCGACGGAACGCCTTACGTGTTCCTGGCCCGGGAGGGCAAGCCACGCGTGGGATTGGTGCAGAAGCCGGATCCCCAGATTGGAAATACCTGGGTGGCCTACTTGCGGGTGGCGGACGCGGCGGCAGTCACCGGGAAAGTGGAATCGCTCGGTGGGCGGGTGTTGTTGGCCCCGCAGGCGGAGTTTCGCAATGGCACCCTCGGCATCCTCGCCGATCCACAAGGTGCCGGTTTCGTGGTTCAGGAGCGTATGCAGTGAGTAGTCCAGTGAGAAATCGGCTGAAACGTGGCCATCTCCTCAAGCTGATATTGGTGTTGGTGGTGCTGGGCCTGCTGTCCTCGTGCTCCCCATACGGCAGTGTCAGCGTCGGTATACCATTCAGGGTGGGCCCGGTGTACGTGAATCCGAGCATTGGGTTGGGCGGGTTTCTCTGACCAGGGCGTGGCGGCTGCGCGTCTAGTTGCCGCAGCGAAGGGAAACCCCGACTCATGTGCCATCGCAGTGCGGTCTGCTGGGTACCGCGTCACATCCGCCTGCCTGGCCCAAGCGGACACGGCAGCAGATAGCGCCCGGTGACCTCGATCGAAGTGCTCCCGATAGGCTTACCCCCACTCCGGCTCTGCGCTTTGCTCGCATGGCCTGGCTACCGCCTCCAGCCCATGCCGGTTGAACGCCTCGGCAACCGCCCTCGCCTGGCGATGACTCCCGGCTTGGACTAGTGTTTTATCGTCCCCGCGGCCCGCGCCAGCTTACCCATCGCCCGGGCGTTGACAGCTGAATCACGCTCGCGGACCTGCAGCGAGAGCGGCTCCGTGATTCAGTTCAGCTCGAGGGCGTGACCTTGTTCCCCGGGCGGCAGGGGCGAGCACGATCTCGTTCGCGTGCGGCACCTGCATTTACACCGATGCCCGGATGCCCGCGCAACCGCCGTAGTCCATCACCGTGAGCCAACCCAAGGCGAGAGCGACCCATGATCTTCGACAAGACCCCCCGCCAACCCGACCCGCTGCGCCGGGCCATCGACGAGCGTTACCGTGCCGATGAGACCGAGTGCGTGCGGGCGCTGCTCTCGGACCTCCATATCGAAGCCGCCGCACGAGCTCGCATCCAGGGCACCGCACGGCGGCTGGTAGAGGCAGTGCGGGCCCGCTCCAAAGGCGGCATCGACGCGTTTCTCTACGAGTACGGGCTGTCGACCCAGGAAGGGGTGATGTTGATGTGCATCGCCGAGGCGCTGCTACGCATCCCCGACGACGACACCCAGGAAGCGCTGATCCGGGACAAGATGTCGGCCGCCAATTGGGACGCCCACCTGGGTCGCAGCGAGTCGGTGTTCGTCAACGCCTCCACCTGGGCGCTGATGCTCACGGGACGAGTGGTGGGTTTGCGGGGCATCGAGGGGCAGACGCCGGGCGCCGTGCTGCGACGGCTGGTGGCCCGAGTGGGCGAGCCCATGATCCGCGAGGCGGTGAACCAGGCCATGCGCATCATGGGCAAGCAGTTCGTGATGGGACGCAAGATCGAAGAGGCACTGGAGCGCGCCAAGGCCTTCGAACGCAAAGGCTACCGCTACTCCTACGACATGCTGGGCGAGGCCGCCCGCACCATGGCCGACGCCGACCGCTTCTTCGAGTCCTACCAGAAGGCCATCGCCGCCATCGGCAAGGTCTCGGGTGGCAAAGGCATCATTGAAGGCCCAGGGATCTCGGTGAAGCTCTCGGCCCTGCACCCGCGCTACGAGCTCTGGCATCAGAAGCGGGTGATGGACGAGCTGCTGCCCCGCATGCACGCGCTGGCGGTGGAGGCGGCAAAGCACGACATCGGTCTCAACATCGACGCCGAGGAGGCCGCCCGCCTCGATATCTCTCTAGACGTCATCGAAGCCATCTCCGGCTCCGACGAGCTCAAAGATTGGAACGGCTTCGGCGTGGTAGTCCAGGCCTACCAGCAGCGGGCACCCTTTGTCATCGACTGGCTCGCCGACATGGCCAAGCGGCACCAACGTCGGCTGATGGTGCGGTTGGTCAAGGGCGCCTACTGGGATGCCGAGATCAAGATCTCCCAGGAGCTGGCGCTGAAGGGCTACCCGGTCTACACGCGCAAGATCAACACTGACGTGGCGTATCTGGCCTGCGCCCGCAAGCTGCTGGCCGACCGCGACGCCTTCTATCCGCAATTTGCCACCCACAACGCCCACACCATCGCCTCCGTGCTGGAATACGCCGGCAACGGCGGCGGCTTCGAGTTTCAGCGGCTGCACGGCATGGGCGAGGAGCTCTACGAGGAGGTGGTGGAGAACCCGGAGATCGGCGTGCCCTGTCGGATCTATGCCCCGGTGGGTGAGCACGAGGATCTATTGGCCTACTTGGTGCGACGACTGCTGGAGAATGGCGCCAACAGCTCCTTCGTCAACCGCATTCAGGACGAGAGGCTGCCGGTCGAGGAGATCATCGCGGACCCGGTCGCACGCGTCCGCTCGCTCGGCTACGTGCCGCACCCGCGCATCCCGGGGCCGCGCGAGCTGTACGGCGCGGAGCGGGTCAACGCCCAGGGCATCGACCTGTCCGACCGACCGACGCTCGTCGAGCTGGCGAACCGGATGGCGGCGTTCGCGCAGGAGACCTGGACCGCCAACCCGATCGTCGCCGGCGAGGACCGCGAGCCGGCCGCCGGCGGTGCCGGCCGCGAGGTGATGGCGCCGGCCGACCGGCGGCAGATAGTGGGCCGGGTGCGCGACGCCACGCCCGATGACATCGAGCGCGCGCTCGCGAGCGCCCACGAGACGGCGCCGGGCTGGTCGGAGCGGCCGGCCGAGGAGCGCGCCGCCTGCCTGCTGCGCGCGGCCGACCTCATGGAGGCCGAGATGCCGCAGATGCTGGCGCTCTGCGTGCGCGAGGCCGGCAAGACGCTGCCCGACTCGGTGGCCGAGGTGCGCGAAGCGGTCGACTTCTGTCGCTACTACGCGCTGCAGGCGCGGCGCGAGTTCGGCCGCGAGATCCGCCTGCGCGTGCCGCTCGATGGCGGCACGGACCGCATGCGGCTCGAAGGCCAGGGGGTATTCGTGTGCATCAGCCCCTGGAACTTCCCGCTCGCGATCTTCACCGGCCAAGTGGTCGGCGCGCTCGCGGCGGGCAACGCCGTGCTCGCCAAGCCGGCCGAG
>CAZLYT010000629.1:0-3351 GCA_964563515.1 uncultured Candidatus Competibacteraceae bacterium
GCCGTCGCGGTCTGCCAGCGCGACCAGCAAGTCGGAGTGATCGAGCAGCTGGTCGAGGAAGACTTCACTGACATAGGGGCCTGCGCAGGGCCCACTGAACAGCGCCGGCTGCTCGTCCACCGCACTTCGACCCATTCCAGCTGCCTCGCAAATGTCTGATAACAATTCAAGTTTAGCAGTGACGCTGGCTCGCCGATCACGGCTCCGAGGCCTGATACCTAGCTGAAACAAAGGAAACGCAACCGCAACATGGGTGGCGCCATCGCTGCATCCCGATACCAAGCACCAACAACCCTTGCTGGCGCCGAAACGCGGTTGCCGCCTAGCGTCCGTACCCTGACCTGCACTCAGAAGGATCCCGTGGTCAGGGGGCCAGAGATGAAGAGCGAAAGGTTCGACTCATTGCCGGAAGGCTGGCGCACGCAGCCGCAAGACTTCGCTCCGGGCCTGGACACTGACGAGCCCCATCAATCGCTAGGCCTGGTCGATCGCTACGGCAGGCCCGTGCTGCTATCGCGGCATGCCGCGCGTCGTGCTTACTGCGACTGGGTCAGAGGGATCGGCTGGTAACGGCGATCCAAATGGACATGCGTGGCCCCGGATGCTCGATGGCGGGCCGCGGCCTGCAACAACCTGCTCACCCGACGAAGTCGCACGGGAACAATGCTTAAGGCAAACAACTCAACACGGTAACAAGTGCCCGCGCTGGCCTCCCGCTGTAAGAGCGACGCCAGTCGCGATGGCGCGCGCGCCCAGCTCCGCATGAAACTCGCGGTGGCAGGCCGTCCCGTGACAACAAGCGGCTGCGGAATTCTCGCGAGTTGACTTGGCACGAGACCACGTGGGCAATTGCCCTTTTTTTCGGCGGGGACGTTCCATCCCGCCACCGATACCAATCCGAAACAAGATCCTTGTCCGGAGAAACGCTCTTGCTACGAGCGCTCCTTAATCTTGTCTGCACTCGCAGCGGAAACCCCAAAACGGCACCGTCTGTCGAGCCAAAGGCAACATCGAGGACGCTGCAATGAAACGACGTGACACCCACACCGTCGCCGCTTCGGCGGCCGAGTCAAACGATCGCCGCCGTCCGGCGGAACCGGTGGCAGTTGTGGCCAAGACCATTCGCCAGTTCCGGCGGTCGATGGCGAGGCGCTATCGGATTGCCGCTACCCGCCGCGTGCTGTTCAACCTGGACAACCATGCGCTCAAGGACATCGGCCTGACTCGTGGCGACCTGCATCTGCTGAACAGCCACCGCCTAGGTGAAGTCATCGACGGGCGCATGGTCCACCGCAATCGTTTCGAACTCGACGGGCAAACGAACTGACAGTGCTCTGGCGAGCACGGCATACAATATCGAGGAAGGCAATCATGAGCACATTAGCACTAGCCACCAATCAGACCGGGAGCGACCGACAGTTCCCGGAGCGCCGATTCCCAGTCCTTACGCCGGTCATGCCCAGGAGGCTCGCTGCCTCGCCGGTACCGAGCGCAGAGCAGCTGATCGCGATGGAGATCGACGCCTGGGCCCGGCGCGCCATGAATAGCAACGGATTCGGGGCGCCAGAAGCCTTTTGGTACGACCGCGGTTGAGCGGGCCCGTGGTCGCCCTAATTTTCAATCCGGACTCGGCACGAACATGTAACCCGCTCCCCGCACCGTTCTGATGAGCCGCGGGCGTGCCGAGTCCGGCTCGATCTTGCGCCGCAAGCGCGCGATGCGGATGTCCACGCTCCTGTCGAAGGGGTCCCAGTCCCGGTTCTGGGTGAGATTCAGAATCTGATCCCTGGTCAATACTCGGTTTGGACGCGTCCCGAAGACCTGCAACAGGTCGAACTCCATGCTGGTGATCGGTATCTCGCTACCGTCCGCGCCAAACAATTGACGAGTATCCAGATCCAGCTCGCACTGCCCGAGGCGAATCCGCCGCCCCGTTTCGCCACTCTGACCTGTCTGCTGCCCGGTCGCTGGCTCCCGCTTCGCCCGCCGCAGCACGCTCTTCACCCGCGCCAACAGCTCGCGGGGATCGAAGGGCTTGGCAACGTAGTCATCGGCACCCACTTCGAGTCCGACGATTCGGTCCACCACTTCCCCGGAGGCGGTCACCATGATGATGCCCACCGAGTAATGCTCCCGGAGGTACCGCGCCAGCGACAGGCCGTCCTCCCCTGGCATGGCAATGTCCAGCAGAACCAGGTCTGGCACCTCGCGCTCCAAGGCCGCCCGCATCGCTGCACCACCGTCGGCGGCCGCGACTCGGTAGCCATGGGAGCCGAGGTACTCCGTCAGCATCTCGCGCACCTGGCGCTCGTCGTCTACCACCAGAATCGAGGGCATCTCGCCCATCCGCTGCTTCCCCCCTCGCCCACGGCCACCGTGCCGGTTCCCGCTCAGAAGTTTAGCCAGTCGCGCAGCAAAGGTGGCCCCCGGGAAGAGCCCAGAGGGGAAACCAGGAGAGTGACACTGAACCCCGCGGCCCCTACACTGTCTCACATCTCGACTCGGGGGCGACATGGTCTCGACGTGGATCGTGAACCCGGAGGTGCATGCCGAGGATGCAGCTGTCCTCGTAAAACCCGCTGCAAACAAATAGACGCCAACGACGACGTCTACGCTCTAGCCGCTTAAGGCTGGCATCCGTCCGGGGACCTGCTCGTGGGTGTCCGGGTTCGGGTGTAACACGATCACGAGATCGCGGTGCCTACTGCCTGGCGTGGCACTGCTAAAACCCACAGGCTCGCTCGCGGCGGCCCTTCCGGTCGGGTACCCGCGGGTCAAAATCAGTAGATTCGGATAAGCATGTAGAACCGAAGGCGGATCATTCGCGGACGCGGGTTCGATTCCCGCCGCCTCCACCATCACCGAGTTTTCAAGCCTCTGAGAACTCACGAGAAAGCGCCCTCGCCGGCGCTTTTTTCGTTTCTAAATCAAGAAAACACGTTTAGCAGTCCGGTATCTCGCCACATCGCGTTATACCCGGCCTTCGACCTTTCCGGGCAGATCTTCCAGCCCGTGCACGGTTTATCTATTTAGAAAATATAAGAAAACTGAAGTTTCTTATTCCCGTTACGCAACGAGCCTCAGTATCGTAGCGATTAGAGGATTTTGCTTGGGTTTGGGAGATGCGATGCAAAGACTATCGAAACCCTCTTTCGCAATAACACCGGACATCAATCGCCGCACATCGCCAAAGGCGAATTCGGTTCTTTCCCTGGTGGTATAACGCCGCGCTGGTGTATGACTGATCCGATCGGCGTATATCCACACCAAGGTCATTGCCATCATACAGAACTGTAGATGATTGGTGACCGCGAAAGCATTGCGAGTCTGGCTTTGACTGCTTCCGATCTC
>CAZLYT010000630.1:0-4328 GCA_964563515.1 uncultured Candidatus Competibacteraceae bacterium
CCAGGAGTCGGGGCTGGATCAAGACAAACGCAGCGCGGCAGGCGCGGTGGGCGTCATGCAGTTGTTGCCCAGCACGGCCGCGGATCCCAATGTGGGCATAACCGACATTTCGACCCTGGAGAACAACATTCACGCCGGCGCCAAATACCTGAGCTTCCTCCGGCAGCGCTACTTCTCGGGTCCCGAGATCGATCGGGTGAACGCAGAGCTGTTTGCGTTGGCAGCCTACAACGCTGGCCCGGCCCGGGTCGCCAAGCTTCGCGCCGAGGCCGCGCAGCGGGGATTGGACCCCAATTCCTGGTTCCAGAACGTCGAAGTGGTGGCCGCACGCCGGATCGGCCGCGAGACGGCGCGCTACGTCAGCAACGTCTTCAAGTACTTCATCGCCTACTCCAATCTGGCGAAGCACGAGGTGGTGCGCGACCAGGCTCGGGCGAGGGTCGAAGCCGAGGCGACCACCGCTTCCAGTGAGGCGGCCGCAACTGATGCGGCGAGCGGCGCTGCCGCCGCTAAGGTTGGGCCGGAGCCAGAGGCGCGTCGATGATCTCCCAGCACGGCGGATGCCTGCGTCGGGCGATCAGCTATCGGCGGCCAGTGGCGCCGGGCCAGGCACGGATCCGTGCCGCCGTCACCGACATCGGCCCTGAATTACCGTGGTAGACAAAGACTCGAGGTGCCCATGCAAGTGGAGTCCTTGGATCATCTGGTGCTGACCGTTGCCAATCTGGAGCGGACCCTGGCCTTCTATACTCGGGTGCTGGGCATGCATCCGCTGTCATCGGGGCAGGGTCGCCACGCCTTGGCGCTTGGAGACCAGAAGATCAATCTTCACCTGGCGGGACAGGAGTTCGATCCCAAGGCGCTTCGGCCGACGCCGGGTTCCGCTGATCTGTGCCTCATCACTCGCAGCCCGCTGTCCCGACTGCTGGCGCACCTGGGCGCCTGCGGCGTGGAAGTGATCGAGGGCCCGGTGCCGCGCACCGGAGCCCGGGGGCCGATGATCTCCGTCTACCTCCGCGATCCGGATGGTAACCTGCTCGAGGTGGCGAGCTACGAGGAAGCGAAGTCCTTGGCAGTGGATGAAACCGAAGGGCGCGGCGGGCGGTCTGCATGAGCTCCGACACCGCAATGAGAGGAATCGAGTGAGTAAACAACTGGTCAGGGGTGAGTGGCGCGACGAGACCGACCGTGCCGATGTCAGCGGCCGCTTCGAGCGGCCTCGCACCGCGTTTCACGACTGGGTGAGCACGGACTGCAGCACCGCATTTCCAGCCGAGCCTGGGCGCTACCACCTATACGTGTCAATGGCCTGCCCGTGGGCTCACCGCACGCTCATCGTGCGCCGCCTCAAGCACCTCGACGACATCATCTCGGTCTCGGTGGTGGATCCGGTGCTGACCGAGTACAGCTGGCGCTTCAGCAGCGACTACCCGGATCCGTTGTACGGCAACGAGTACCTCTACCAGGCCTACTTGGTGGCGGATGCCAAGTTCAGCGGCGTCGTGACGGTGCCGGTGCTGTGGGACAAGGTGGCCGGCACCATCGTCAACAACGAGTCGGCGGAGATCATCCGCATCCTGAACGCGTCCTTCGACGCTTGGGGCGACGCCAAGCTCGATCTCTACCCGGAGCCATTGCGGGCCCAGATCGACGAGATCAACGACTTCGTCTACGACAAGGTCAACAACGGCGTCTACAAGGCGGGATTTGCCCGCTCCCAGTCCGCCTACGAGGAGGCCTTCGACGCCTTGTTTGGTGCGCTCTCGCGCCTGGAAGGCCGCTTGAGCCGGAATCGCTATCTGGTGGGTGATCGATTGACCGAAGCCGACGTGCGGCTGTTCACCACGCTGGTGCGCTTCGATGCCGTCTACCACACGCATTTCAAGTGCAATCTGCGGCGCCTGATCGACTTCCCGAATCTTTGGAACTACGCCCGCGACGTCTTTCAGGTGCCGGGCGTGGCCGAGACCGTCGACCTGGACCACATCAAGACTCACTACTACCGCAGCCATCACTCCCTGAATCCCCGTGGATTGGTGCCCAAGGGACCAGCGCTCGATTTCAACGCGGCACATGATCGCACCCGTCTGGGAGGCTGAGGGCGTCGCGGCATCGAGAAGGGATCCCGGCGCCGATCACCCGCTGCGGACCTCTCGCGGGCCGGCTTAAATTCCTGTTTCTTTCGCGACCACGCAACTTGAGCATAAGCAGCCGCCGCGGCTGGCATCGGGTCACCGGCCACCGATAGACTCGGGGCCGCCGCGGGCCACAAAACTCGCAACCCGCGCGTACGCTTTCTCGGCCTGAGGTGATTTGTCCTTGGAATGGCAAGCCTGGTTTGCAGTGGGTACGGTGCTCTTTACCCTGGTCGCGCTGGCGAGCAACCGCGTCCCGCCCGACGTGGGGCTGCTAAGCGCCCTGCTGGTGCTATATCTGGCGGGCATCGTGAGCCCGCAGCGGGCGCTGATTGGCCTCAGCAACCAGGGTATGCTGACGGTGGCTTTCCTGTTCGTAGTCGCCGCTGGGGTCCAGCGTAGCGGTGCCTTGCGGCTGCTGAGCGGCCCCCTGTTGGGGCGCCCGGGAGGTCTGCGCCGAGCCCAGCTGCGGCTCATGGTGCCGGTGGCCGCAGTGAGCTCCGTGTTGAACAACACCCCGGTGGTGGCAATGTTGCTGCCGGTGGTACGCAACTGGGCCCGTCGGGCCAAGCAACCGCCGTCACAGCTGCTGATCCCACTGAGCTACGCGTCCATTCTCGGGGGCGTGTGCTCTAACCTCGGCACTAGCACCAACCTGGTCGCGGTGGGCATGGTGCAAGCCGCCGGCATGCCCGTCCCGCCAGTGTTCGAAATCGGCAAGCTGGGACTCCCGATCGCACTGATCGGCACCAGCTTCGTGGTGTTGTTCGGGCGCCGATTGCTGCCGTGGCGCCAGGCGGAGGGTGACCCCTTCGCCGATCCCCGAGCGTTCACTACCGAGCTCACCGTCGACCCCGATGGTCCGGTGGCCGGCAAGGCTCTCGCCGACATCCGCATCGGAGACGTGCCCGGGCTCTACCCGGTGGCGATCTATCGGGCGGGAATCATGCTCCCCGCGCCCGGAAAGCAGGAGCGCCTGCGCGCCGGCGACCGACTGGTGATCACCGGGCCGGCCTCCTCGGTGCTGGAGCTGCCGCGCATGGCAGGGCTCACGGTGACCGAGGACCGCGCCTTCGACGCGGAGGAGGTCGCAAAGGGGGGCGAGCTGGTGGAGCTGGTGGTAAGCGGCAAATGTCCCCTGGTGGGGCGCATCGTCGGCGACGGCAGCTTTCGCCGGCACTATGGCGGCGCGGTGCTGGCGGTGGCTCGGCACGGTGAGCGCCTCGGCAGCGACCGAGGCCTCGGCGGCTGGCGACTACGCGCCGGTGACTCGTTGCTGGTGGAAGCCGTCGCCGGGTTTGCCGATCGTCATCGCCACAGCCCGGATTTTCTGGTGGTCACCAACTTGGACCACGAGGCTTTTGCGCCGTCCTGGCAGGCGCCGGTGGCCATTGCCATCCTGTTGGTCATGGTGCTCGCCGCTGGATCCGGCTTGTCCACCATGTTCACTGCCGCGCTAGTGGCGGCAGCCACCATGGTGGCGACTCAGGTGCTGCGCTGGCGCGACGCCCGCGCCGCCATCGACGGTCGGGTACTGCTCGCGATTATCTCGGCCTTCGGGCTGGGAGCCGCGCTGGAGGACACCGGCGCGGTGGCCGCAGTCGCCCACGGCTTGGTGTCTCTGGGCGGCAATGCCCCCTGGCTCGCGCTGCTGGGGACCTACCTGGCCACGGTCCTGTGCACCGAAATGGTGACCAACAATGCCGCCGCCGTGTTGATGGTACCCATCGGTCTCGCCACCGCTGAAGCCCTCGGGGTGAATCACCTGCCGTTCCTGTTCGCCATCATGATCGGCGCTTCGGCAAGCTTCGCCACGCCGGTGGGCTACCAGACCAATCTGATGGTGTACGGGCCCGGCGGCTATCGCTTTTCCGACTATCTTCGGATCGGCATCCCCCTCAGCATCCTGGTCGGTTGCATCACGGTGACCCTGGCCCCCATGATCTGGCCGTTCCGATGACAGCACTGCGGAGGATTTGGCATGCGTTACCTGCCGGGACTACTGGGCGCGCTGGCAGCGCTCATGGTGGCAAAGCTGCTGGCCTGGTCGGGAATCGGGCTGGAGCTCCTGGCGTTCGTGGCCACCTATCTTGCGGTCACCTATGTCGCCGACCGAGCATTGCTGGCCTATGGGCGCGACACCGGGCGCCAGTAGTCGGCGCCGGCAACGCGGTCACTACCAGGCTGGGAGGA
>CAZLYT010000631.1:0-2394 GCA_964563515.1 uncultured Candidatus Competibacteraceae bacterium
TAGAAATGCTCTAAAGCACTAAAGATCAAACAAAACACGAAGAGGAAGAAAATACAGCAAAATTTACATAACGCTTTCAGGAAGAAAATGCAGCATTTTCAAACCGACGATATTCATGCATTTCCAGGTCGCTGCTGACAGAAAGAGAGGCTCGAACTGAGGCGTTAAGATTGTTGGGTCCTTAAAGCGTCGGAAAAGTTGGAGTTTTGTTGGGTTGATTGGCTCTGTAGGAGCGTGTTGATCCAGCAAGTGACAATTCGGGCACAGGGGAATCAGGTTGGTTAGGTCATTATTGGACGGATTTTCATCAATGTGGTGCACTTGAGGCTTGGCTGTGCCACAGATGGCGCAACGATGATTAAACTCTCGGAGCACTGACTCGCGAACTGATTTTGGAATCGCCTTTCGAACCAAGAGTCATCCTTTCTGGGAAGGCACCTAACGCCGGGCATCAGGCGCGGCGGGCAGCGGGAGCGAGGGACGAGCGGATGCTGTTCGCCGTCGCCTGGATGCCTTGGTTAGGTGCGTAGGATGGCAGGGACACAGTGCTTACCCGCGTGCTCCACGGGCACCTCCTCTCCTATCCCTTCAACTCCTTCTTCAGCTCGTTGAGGAAGCGCCAGTCCGTGCCCCGCGCAATGATCTGCTGCGGCGTCGACTTGATGAGCCCGGCTTCATGCAGCCGCAGGGCAAAGAAGCGCACGGTATCTTCCGCATCATACTCACGCCACTGGCCGTACGGCATCTCCTTGATCACCTCGAGCGCCAGGTCGTAGCGACCCGTGTAGCCACGCTCCACCATGAGCCGTGCGGTCATTTCCGGTTCCAACGCGCAGACGTCGGTGGCCTTGAGGATGGCCCGGATCGCGCGCTTGGTAGCGTTAGGGTGCTTGCGTACGAACTCGCGGTTGGCCATGATCATGCAGCAGAAGTACTGGGACCAGGGCCGATCCCGTGTCGTGCTCACCACCACCTGTCCGATGTTTCTGGCGCGCAGCTCCTGGGGCTCGGGCGGGAACCCCATGAAGGCCTCCGCCTTGCCGTCGATGAAGAACTGCATGGCCTCGCGGCCGCTCTGGACGGCCCACGTGATGTCTCTATGCGGGTCCAGGCCGACATAGGCGGCCATGCTGGCGATGAGCAAGTGCTGGCTCCCCCCGAGCCGGGGCACAACGACCACCTGGCCTTTCAGGTCGCGAATGGCGCGCACGCGCTCGTGGCCCAGCAGCTCGAAGCAGCCCACGTGGATGCCGGCCAGGAAGACCACGGGAGCGCCGGTATCGATCTGCTGCACCCCTAGCAGGGAGAAGTGCAGCCCCAGATCGATCTCCCCCGACGCTGTTTTTTCTACACTGGCGGCCCCCGGGGCCCAGACGTACTGGACCTCTGAGAACCCCTCGGCCTGGAGCAGCTCCTTGGCCACCTGGGCCGGCGCCTCGCAGAGGGCCGGGATTTGCATCACCCGGAGCCTCGTCGTCTCCGGCGGCGGCTCCGCAGCGCCTAGCCTGGGGTGCCAGCCAAGGAGTCCCGCCGTCCCCAGGAGTGTCAACCCACCCAGGAACCTCCGCCGGCTTAACAGTCTCGCGTGTTGGATACTCATGGCACCCTCCCTTT
This sequence comes from uncultured Candidatus Competibacteraceae bacterium, assembly GCA_964563515.1. Lineage (GTDB taxonomy): Bacteria > Pseudomonadota > Gammaproteobacteria > Competibacterales > JAHEDQ01 > CAZLYT01. The sequence goes on from CAZLYT010000631.1 coordinate 1,615, forward strand.
CAGATGCGGGTCAGTGCGACACTGAGAACGCCTGTCAGTGGACTCTTCTTCCATTGCATGCATAGGCGCAGCACCTAACGCCGCCACTCAGCTGCTGCCGAAAGCGGGAGCGACGTAGGAGCGGACGCTGGAGGCAGTCAGCTGCAGCGGTTTGTTCGGCTTGGCTGTCCCACGCTGTCGGTGACCCACAAGGCGGACCCGCCACTTTCTTTGCTCGAGCCGCCATGTTACACCGGACGCTCAAAGACCGCCACGAACTTCCTCAGACGCCCTTCGGTGTAATTGCGGCGCATATTGGCCATCCGCACGTCGAAGTCGGTGGCGAAGAGGAGCGCCAAGCCGAGCGTGGGTGCCCCAGTGTCTCCAGGAGTCTCTGCCGACCCGGGGGCGGGAGCGGTCGTGTCGTACCACGCGCGCTCCTGGAAACCGCTCGCGACCAAGAGGCGGCGACACTCCTCTGGGGGCAGAAGAAAACTGAGTCGCGCGTCGTCCGCCCAGAACGTTGGATAGTAGACGCCGGACACCGGACCAGCCAGGCTGGCTTGGAAGGCCAAGCGGCCACCAGGCCGGAGGACCCGATGCATCTCGGCAAACAGGCGCGGCTTGTCTTCGATATTCATGAACACATCCTGCGTCCACACCACATCGAAGGTGGCCTCCGCGAAGGGCATGGCCAGGGCATTGCCCTGCCGGAAGGTGACCCGGTCGTGTAGTCCGATCCAAGCCGTGAGCGTCTCTGCAGTACGACAGCATTCCTCTGTGAGATCGAGGCCGATGACC
>CAZLYT010000632.1:0-2372 GCA_964563515.1 uncultured Candidatus Competibacteraceae bacterium
GCCTGGCGACATCGTCATCGAGCGCGAAAACTTCCGTCTCTATTTTCCGCTGATGACGTCGCTGATCGTGAGCTTGCTCTTGAGCCTCATCCTGTGGTGGCTCAACCGCTGATTCGGAGCGGGTCGGGACCGGCGCTCGAACCGGTACCCGTGCACCTGGGCGGGCGCTCAGGCCGGGGTGCGGCCCGGTATCGTTTCGGACCTCTCGCCGTACCTTCGACTGCATCGTGCCAAAAGCGCGACGGAGCGCTACAACCGTCATTGCCGGTTGAAGGAGCTCCGCCGCGCCACCGGCCTTGGCCGTCGAGGGCTTAGCGCCCGAGCGCGGTTGCTGAGAGCACTCCAACGGACTGGACCACGGGAGAGCTCGGTTCGGTTTGGCGAGTAACGGCGAAAGTGACATCGCCGTCCGGGTCCACCGAGGCGCTGCAGTCGGCGACTCCGCCGAAGGTCTGGCTGATGTTCTGCCAGGCGTCCTGCACCCGATCCTCGACCTCGCCGTCTACCAAGTTCATCACACCCAGACTCAGCACTTCCCAGAACCAGCTCGAGTCTGCATCGATGACGACGTTCTCGGTGGTGATGTTGATGGCGCCCCCGCTGCACTCGAATTTCAGGTCAAAGTCGATGTCCACCTCTGGGTCCGGGGCATTGTTCACGTCGGCCGCCAAGTCCAGATCCACGTGGATCACGTTGCAGCTGGCTGCGCCGGCAGTGCAACCTGCCCTAGCCTCTACCCCCGCTCCGTACAGGTGCCCCCAGTACAGCGCCTCGCCATGAATCGAATCGCCCACAATGCTCTCGATGCGGCTCACCACCTCGTCGTTCGGAATCCCGTTGGCGGCGAGAAGGAACAAGGCATAGTCCTCTCGGTATTGGGACCACAGGGCATGCGCCCGAAGCGTGGGGTGATCGACTGTGAAGGTATTGGTGTGACCGTCGGAGGTGTCGAGCCACAAGCAGCCGCCAGGGCTCGCCCTGAGGTCGGTCTGAAAAACATCGAAGCCATTTACCCTGAGAGTGAAGTCCTGGACGCACCACCCGTCGTCACCGGTCTTGCCGATGGTGATCTGGGTGATGTCGCCGAGCTCGCCCACGCTGCTGAGCCCCAGGTCATAGCTCGCGTTGGCGCCGCGCTCGAAGTCATCCCGGGCATAGTCGAGCCAAGTGCGGTTGCCGCCCGGGCTGGTATTGCCGGCGGCACTGTTCAGCAGCACGAAGACCGAATCGTCGGTGCCAGCATCCTCCACGTCCGCTGTCTGCAGCACCAGCTCCGCGCGCCACACGGTGTTGTCATTGCCGTCACGGGTGTAGCCACAGCTGATCGGCGAGCTGGACCGGCCCCGGCTGTTATAGGCCTGAACTGAATAGCAGTAGCGGGTGTCGGGCAAGAGGCCGGAGGCGTCCTCATAAGTCATGAAACCCGAGCCCGGGGCCGTCTCGGCTACTACCACCCAAGTGTTGCCGGATTGCCGAGAGATGCGGTAGCCATCCTCGTACTGCGTGCGGTCGTGCCAGACCAGGCTAAGGGAGTTGGCGGTACGCCCGGTCACCACGACCGTCTGGGGCGGATTGGGAGGTGAAATTGTTTCGGGGTCCAAGCCGGCGCCATCGAGCCCTCCACCCCCTATTAATACCGAGCCGGTTCCAACTCCAATCTGACTACCAAGCCTAATTGCAGAAGCCTGCATGGGAACACAGATAGCCAAGGCGAACAAAACACCAAAGAGTGGGCGTTTCATGGGTCGTCTCCGTGACGTGCTGTCAAGTGCAACGGAATTGTTGCGAACTCAATCTAAATGGGCGCAGCGAGTCTAGACTGTGGCGCACTTCACTCTTCGTCGGGCAAATCTGCTGTGCGTCAGGCCCCTCGGCAGGGACCGTGAGACAGGTCCTATTAAAACGCCGGCTTAGTGTGAAAAAGTACCCGAGCGGCTTGTAGAGGCACTTAAGGACCCGCCGGGGTTTACTATCCGTTCGGTCTGCAGCCCAAATACATCGCGACGTTGGTAAAGCTAGTGGGAGCGGAACCGCACACCGGCTTCTGCGTTGATAACACAGCTAAAAGCAGTACCCACCAGGGCCAATGTGCCGGAACGCCATTCTGGCCCCTCATACCGGACCGGGGCCCTCATGCGGGCAGGCTTCATAGTGATGGCTTAGGGTTGAGTCCCTCGGAAGCGGTCAAGCGTGTTTCCAGAATCTCTTTGGAAACCTTCCTCAGCTTCCAGCCTTGGTGAAAGCAGCCATGATTGGACACAAACGATTGAGAAAAATTGCCGAACAAGTCATTCGCAGCAAATCCAACCCACATTGTGCCGGCAGTTACGTACTGGCTGCACAAGAGCTTCTGTACGGAGCGGCCAGCATCC
>CAZLYT010000633.1:0-5009 GCA_964563515.1 uncultured Candidatus Competibacteraceae bacterium
AATCCGCGCCATCCGTGGTCCAATCGTCTGGGGCTGTCCATGTCCGCCGCAATCGATCCTGCTGCGGTGGTCAGAACAGGTCTGGCTCTCCAATCCGCCTCCATCAAACCCACGTCCCTGGCGAAACGTATTCACCGAACGTCCCGGCTCACCGACGCCGAGCCAATGATGTTTGATTGTCAACAGAAGCGCGATTCCGGCGTTCGGTGCAGCCGGCTGGTTCGGCAATACTGATTATCAATACGTCTCCTGCTGCCACCCACGTGCAGTATGGGTAATACGGACGCCCTGTGTTCCCTCGGGTGCTTGGGCTCGGAAAACAGGCTTGCCTCTGCGTATGATTTCCGCAGTCAGATGTGCTGACTTCTCGGCTTTGGAAATGTCGCATGTCAGAGCAGGGTCCGCCGTTTCAAATTGGAACACCTTGACAGGGCGCCCAGCATTGGCAACTGCACTGGCATCTCCGGAGAACTCCCCCACGCGATACTGAGCGGTAAAGGGCGTGCTCGGTGTGGCGGAGACGGCCAAAGCCGTGGAGGTGGTGGTAGTACACCCGGCAACCAAAAAGAAAGTAGCCGTACTTACTATAGCCAAGATTTGTATGGGTTTCATAATTTGTTATTGGAGCTTCGGACGCTGGCCCCGCCTTTCGCCGAACGATCAATATAGGTCATCCGAAGTTATTCACGGGCGGGGCGGTGGGCCGGAAGGTCTCTTCCGCCGCCACGACGGTAAATAACTTCGACGCCGCCATCTCGCTGTCGCGATTTTCGGTGGCCTTAGGGATCGACAACATGGTATCCGATCAACTTTCCCGCACCGGCGGGCCAGGTCTACGAACGACCAGTCGCTACAACGACTCTGAGCTTATCGACCGGCCCGTCGGGCGGGGCTTGACCCTCAACGACTACTCAAGAGGGCGTCACTCGTGTGTGAACGACTCTTCTATATTGGCGTCGCCGGGTCAAGCTCTGCGGGAACTCACCCAACTCACCAAAAACCCACGTCGCAAACCATGAATCCCTATGACCTGATCATCGGTCTGGACCGGTCCGATCGCAAAGCCGATCTGTGCCTCATCGACACCCGCACCGGCCAACGCCGCAACACCATCATCGATACCGCCCCCGAAGCGCTCTGGGAATGGTTGCTGGAACTGCGCCAGCAACATCCCCAGGCTCGCGTGGGCCTGTGCCTGGAACAACCCGCAGTTCACCTGATCGTCTTTCTGGAGGCCTACGCCTGGATCACCCTCCACCCGATCAATCCCATCACTCTGCAGAAGTATCGGGAGGCGTTTGTCACCAGTCGGGCCAAGGACGACACCCGCGACGCCAGTTTCCTGGCCGACCTGCTGTTCAGTCATCACGCCAAACTTCCAGTCTGGACGCCGGAGGAGGGCGCCACCCGCGCGCTCCAACAACTGGTGGCTCATCGCCGGGCGGTGGTCGATGAACGCACCGCTTTGTCCAATCGGCTGATCGCCCTGTTAAAACAGTATTTTCCGCAGGCCTTGACGCTGTGCGGGGAGGATCTGTGGCGACCGTTGGCCACGGCCTTTCTGCTCAAATGGCCGAGCCTGCAGGCGGTGCGCAAAACCCGATCCGCGACGCTGGTCCAGTTCTACCACCTGCACGGCAGCCGCAGTCAGAAGTTGCTCAAAGAGCGGCTGGAGCTGGTGCAGCAGGCGGTGCCGGTCACCGATGAAACGGCGGTGATCGGAAGCTTCGTGCTGCGGGTGCAACTGATCTGCCGTCAACTGCAACTGGTCCAACAGACGGTCAAGGAGTTTGATCGGCAGATCGCCCAGGGGTATGCGGCGCATCCGGACCGGGAGATCTTTGCCAGTCTGCCCGGAGCGGGACCGGTGCTGGGACCGCGATTGTTGACGACCATGGGCAGCCGGCGGGAACGGTTCGAATCGGCGGCGGGCTTGCAGCGGCACACGGGCATCGCGCCGGTGACCAAACGCAGTGGCGGGAGCTGTTACGTGCACCGCCGCTACCTCTGTCCGAAGTTTCAGCGGCAGAGTTTTCATGAGTATGCCAAGGAGAGCATTTTGTGGAGCCGGTGGGCGGCGGCGTATTACTGGCAGCAACGACAGAAGGGCTGTCCGCATCACACTGCGGTGAGGGCCCTGGGATATAAATGGCAACGCATCATCTGGCGCTGCTGGCAGGATCGCCGACGGTACGACGAGAAGATTTATGAAGCGGCATTGCGCCGGGCGGGCAGTCCATTGGTGGCACTGCTGGACCAGATCCAACTGGGAAAAAGCCCATGCAAACAAGAAAAGAAAAATTAAAAAACCTCTTGCCGGATTACCTCAGAGGTGAGCTCAGGCACAGCCGCTGGCGGCGCGCTTGCGCCTGCAACCACAGCGACGTGACTGAAATCAAAGGTGAAACGGCAACGCAGAGCGGCTGTTGCCTGGAGCGCCTGGTTGAACAAAGCCGCTCCGCGGCGAAGATAATCTGACGCGCTTGGATTTGCAGGGCAATCATCCGTGAGCAGCATGGACTAATCCTACTATGCTGGCGGGGTATGAAAACCAAAAAACATGCCGCTACCGGCAACACTACCCAAACCAACCTCAACCCCAACCTCCAAAACATCCGCACCACCGGACGTGAGTATCTCAATCCAGTTGACTATCGCCATCCCTACGACTCGATGGCTCGCTTCGCCCAGTTTTTGGCGCTGCGCTACGATGCCAATCGCACCCGTCACGCCTATTACCGGCAACTGCGGCTGATCCACGAGTATTTCCACACCGATCCCGCGACCCTCACCGAGGCCCAGTTGCGCGACTATTTCCTCATGGTCAAGCTCCAGAAGCACTGGCAGCCCAAGTCCATTCGCCAGGCCCGCGCTGCGGCCCGCATGTTCTTTGTCGATCTGTTCGAACACACCGACTGGCGCGTCTTCGCCCAAATCCGCACCAAGGATCACGACACTCTTCCCGCCGTCCTCACCCGCCGGCAGGTCCATGATCTCCTGGTTTTCGTCCGTTTGCGCCGTTACCGCACCCCCCTCAAGCTCATCTACGGTTGCGGCCTGCGCTTGAGTGAATGCCTGGGCCTGACCATTCACGACATCCACGGCCAGGAAAACAAATTGCGCATCCGCAACAGCAAGGGCCACCAGGATCGCGTGGTGCCGCTGCCCACTTGCCTCTATCAGGAACTGCGCACCTATTGGAAGTTCCACCGGCATCCGCTCTTGCTCTTCCCCAATGTGGGCCGCGGGGATAACAACCCCAAGGCGCTGGCCGCGCGGATGCACCGCGCCCACGGCCCCATGCCCCACTCCTCCCTGCAGCGGCTGGTGATCCTCGGCCGCAAGCAACTCAACCTTCCCGCCGCTTCGGTCCATTCGCTTCGTCACAGTTTCGCGACCCATCTCCTCGAAGCCGGCGCGCATCTGCACACCATCCAACGGTTGCTCGGTCACAAGCAGATCACCTCGACGATGGTCTATCTACACTTGACCCACCAGAGCACCAAGGACGCGCTGGCGCTTATGGACCAGTTGTGCCGCGCTCTGCCGCGTTAGCATCGCGTCTTCGAGTCGCCGCTCGCATGGCCGCCACGGTCATCGAGGCGCTGCGTCAGTTCCTCCCTGCCTTCCTGGAAAGGGCTCCCCCGGTTTCCCCGGAACAACGCCGCGCCATCTGGGCCATCACCCATTGCCGCACCCCGGCTTTGGGCGGGGACACCTTTGACTGCGAACGCTGTGGCCGTGTCCACTTCGCCTGGCATTCCTGCAATCACAAAGCCTGTCCGCAGTGCGGCCGCCAAGCCACCGCCCAGTGGGTTCAGCGCGAACTGGCCAAGCTCGTGCGCGCCCCCTACTTCCTGGTCACCTTCACCCTCCCAGCTGAGCTGCGCGGGGAGTTCTTCGGTCCGCACGCCCGGCTGGCTTACGACCTCTTCTTCAAGGGTGTGGCCCGGGCCTTGAGCGAAAAGCTCGCCACGGACAAAGGCCTGCGCGCGGAGGTCAACGGCTTCACCGCCGTGCTCCAGACCTGGACCCAGCGACTGGAGTTCCATCCGCACCTTCACTGCCTGGTGCCCGGCGCGGGCCTGGATGCGCGCGGCCACTTCGTCCGCGTCCAGCAGGATAATTACCTCGTCTTCCTGGATCACTTGAAGGCCGCCTTCCCTCAGCACCTCTACCGGCTCTTCAAGGAAAACGATTGGAACGTCGATCCGGTCGTCTGGACCAAAGAATGGAACGTGCAGATCCAACCGGTCGGCTCGGGCGTTCCCGCCGTGAAATACCTCGGCGCTTACGTCGCCCGTACGGCCATCCGCGACGAGCGCATCGTGGCGGTTGATGAGCACTCGGTCACCTTCCGCTGGAAGAATCGCGATCGCAATTGCATCGAGGAGTTGACCTTGCCGGGCGTCGAGTTCGTGAGCCGCTACCTCCGTCACGTATTGCCTCAAGGCATGCACTCGGTCCGCTATTACGGCTTCTGCCATCCCACCGCCAAAGCCAAGCGCCTGCGCGTCCAGTGCCACAGTGGACTGCCGGTGCAACTGGGCGACCCCACCCCAACGGTGAGCCCTTCCTCCCGTTCCACTCCGCCCTGTCCCTATTGCGGTGGACCGACGCGCTTCCTCCGTTCGCTGGGCGGGTTCTCGCGAAAGCGCGCGCCACCGCGTCAACCACACCCTCACCCGATCCAACCGCGGTCGGTCTCAGCTCCCATCGCCGCATGAAAGCCGCGCGTCAAACCAATCCGACGTTCCGCGGGCAGGAAACCCTTGCCTCGCGACGGCCAATCAGCGCTCGGAGTCGTAAAAACACCTCCTCCAAGCCACATTTTTCGGCCTCCGCCATCAGTCAACCACCCTCACTCCACGCTCAGCCCGCTTCCCATCCTCACTTTTCGGCCCACGTCGTCGCCAAGACGACCTCTCTTCCTCCTCGATCCACTCCTTCGCCTCAAATACAACTGCCATAGGGCCTCCCTACCTGCCGCGTAACCCGGCCTTGTTCAA
>CAZLYT010000634.1:0-2144 GCA_964563515.1 uncultured Candidatus Competibacteraceae bacterium
TGCCCAGCACGGCTGCGGTAAGCCTGGAGGCGAGCTCCGCCCGCCGCAATTCCAGCACCGGGGCGAACACCAGCCGGTGCGCCACCGCGGCGTGGAACACCCGGGCCACGTCGATTGGCAGCACGCTGGGCCGGCCCTGCAGCCAGCTCTCCACCCGAGCTGCACGCAGCAACAGGCTCATGCCCCGCGGACTGACGCCAGCACGTACTATTTGCCCCGCATGATCCTCCAGCCCCACATCCACCGAATCGGGTTGTGCGATGCTCGCGCACAATGCCAACGCATAGTCCACCAGGGTGTCGCTAGCCGTGACCTCGACTTGGATTGCGGCCGCCATCGTTTCGAGCGCGCGGTAATCCAACAGCGGCTGCGGCATTGCGTCGGCGATGAGAGCGTCGGCATCGTGGTAGCGGGTGTCACGCATCAATGAGCGCCGCAGAGGTTGATAGGTCGGCGCTTCCACCAAAATTTCGAACAGGAATCGGTCACGCAGAGCGGAGGGCAGGTCGAAGGTCTCTTCTCGTTCCAAACGATTGCGGTCTGCGAACACCAGCACATGGGGCAGGCTCACGTCGCGCTGGAACGCACTGGCGCTGCGCTCGGCCATCACCCGCAGCAGCAAGGAGTGCACTTGCGGGCGGGCCCGGTTGATTTCGTTGAAGAAAAGCACCGCCAGCGCCTCGCCGTGCCGCACCACTGGCCCTGGATCCACCCGCGGCCGCCCCCCTTCGTCTACCCAGGCGTGATAGACCAAGTCCGCGGGTAGCAGGTCGACGGTGCCCTCGAGGCGCTCATAGGCGCCGCCGACTGCGCGGGCCAATGCCCGCAGCAGCGTTGTCTTGCCGACCCCCACGTCGCCTTCCAGCAGAACATGCCCCCGCGCGAACACCGCGATCACAGCCAGCCGAAGCGCCTCGGATTGGCCCAGGATCACCTCGCCCAGGATCGACTCCAAGGCCAGCGCACGGCGCCGCCAATCGTCCAGATCGATCCGCGGCGGCGTCGCAATGGCCTCAGCCATGGGGGCGCTCCCGAGGGTGCGGCCAATACATGGGCGGGAATCTGCGCCCTCCACGCGGGTCAGAGAAAGCTGTGGTGCATCGCCATTGGGTTTGGCCCGCTAAGGGGCACCTGGCAGCCGTGCCAGGAGGCCGGGGAGAAAGCAGTTGGCAACGACTTCGGGGCGATCTCGCGGAGCATTCAAAAGCTGGCCGGCCTGGCTCGCAATACCACTGATGGTCGCCGCCGCTGGTCTTTCGCCTGGTGCTCCCCTCGACACCGACGGCTACCCCCCGCCCGGCGAGCGTTTCCAGGTCGGCGGTCGTGCCATGCACTTGCAGTGCTCCGGCAGCGGTGCTCCGGTGGTGGTGCTGGCGGCCGGCTTGGGCGGCACCACCCTGGAGTGGGCGCGAGTGCAGCCGGGAGTGGCGAATTTCACCCGGGTGTGCAGCTATGATCGCGCCGGCTACGGTTGGAGCGAGCGCGGTTCCGGGCCGCGTACTGCAGCGGTCAATGCCAGCGAGCTTGTCGAGCTGCTCGGGCGCGGGGGCCTTGCCGCGCCGTTCGTGCTGGTGGGCCACTCCTTTGGCGGCCTGGTAGTGCGGGCCTTCGTTGCCATGCAGCCTGAGCGAGTTGCGGGACTGGTATTGATCGACTCCTCCCACGAAGCTCAGTTCGAGCGCTTGGAGCGCGCCGGCTCGGGTCCACCGCTGGCGCCGCCGGTGGGTGCGAAGTTCGTCATCGCCAATACCTTCCAGGTACCCGATGGGCTCCCCACAGAGCTTCGAATGCTGGCCCGCCGGCTGGCCCTGACCCCGGACGCCATTGTTGCGCTCTATGCCGAGCTGGGGGCGATGCGATGGAGCGCGGACCAGGTCGCCCGAGAGCCACCTCTGCCGCAGATACCGCTGGTAGTGTTGGCTCACGACGCCCTGAGCACCGCGCGCACCAACTCTGAGCGCCGTCGCGCCGAGGATTGGTTGACCCTGCAGGCCGAGCTGGCGAAAAGGATTCCCGGTGGGCGGCTGCTGGTGGTCAAGGACAGCGGACATCATGTGCACCTGGACCAGCCCGATGTGGTCGTGGAGACCATTCGCTCGGTGGTCGCCGCTGCCGATTTCCCCTGATGCTGTAAGGCTCGGTCA
>CAZLYT010000635.1:0-7165 GCA_964563515.1 uncultured Candidatus Competibacteraceae bacterium
GGCGGAGCCGCGATGACCTTTACGAGGTCGCGCTCTGGGAGGATCTGGTCACGGTCCAGGGTGACGAGGCCTTCTACGTCTACATGGTGGACAACCAGGCGATCGTCATCCCCGAGACCATGGACGCCATCCGCGCGCTGACTGGGCGCGAACAGGACGCGGACGCATCGATTGCCAAGACCAATGTCGCGCTGGGCATCGGGATACCGTTCGCCTGACCGTTGGGTGCTTTAGGCGCGTCCCTCCAGCACGCTGGGCTATCTGCACTATCGCGGCCCGGCCGGCAATACGCGAGCAGTTGCGGCCGTGGGGGTGGCGGTTGCATTTCTTTGACGCTCCGTCTGCGCGCGTCCTCGGCGGCGGTCATGCGACCGCCAAGTAATGGGTGTCTGCATGGTGTCTCCACTCGATCCGTTCCTTGCGCGCACTCGCATCGCGTACTTCTCGATGGAGATCGCGATCCGGCCCGAAATGCACACCTATGCCGGAGGGCTCGGGATCCTGGCGGGCGACACCGCGCGCTCTTGCGCCGATCTCGAGTTGCCGCTGGTGTTCGTGACGCTGGTGAGCCGTGCGGGGTACTTCCGACAGCGGATCGATGCGGACGGACGTCAGGTCGAGGAGCCCGACCCGTGGCGGCCGGCCGACTGGTGTGCGCCCCTCGATGCGATGGTTGCCGTGGCGATCGAGGGGCGGCGAGTATGGATCCGGCCCTGGCTCCACATCCACACCTGCCCGCACGGCCACCGCATCCCGGTTTTGCTGCTCGACACCGACCTCGACCAGAATACCGCCGCGGACCGTGCGCTCACCCATTCCCTCTATGGCGGTGACGACGCGTACCGGCTAAAGCAGGAGATCGTGCACGGCATCGGCGGCGTCCGGCTGCTGCGCGCTCTCGGCTTCGATCTGCACACGTACCACCTCAACGAGGGCCATGCCGCGCTGCTGACGCTCGACCTCTTGAACCGGTGGCGGGTCCCGACCCAAGACCGGATCGCAGGGGAGTCAGCTTACGACATCGCGGAGGTTCGCGAGCGCTGCGTGTTCACAACGCACACGCCGGTCGAGGCGGGACACGACCGCTTTCCCTACGACCTCTTCGAGCGGTTCCTGCCGGAATTTGTCGAGCTCGACACGCTCAAGCGCCTCGCGGGCAGCGACCGTCTCAACATGACGCGGCTCGCCCTACCGCGTCACGAAACGGTTGCGGGAGCTCTTGGCACGGGGGATGGCGTGTCGCCGGGAGCGTCAACGGACTCGGTTGCCTCCTGACTGAGAAGCGTGCGAATGCGGGCCTGCAATGCGGAGTTGCGGCTGGTCCGAGTCAGTCGGGTGGTCTGCGCGAGCGCGCCGGCGTCGAGCTCGGCGAAGGCCTCGGCAAGGTGATCGAGCGAGCCGCATAGGATCTGGACGTAGTCGGCATGCTGGAGGTTGGCCGCCAGCGCGGCCTGCGCCGGCTGGTCGGCGAGGTCACGGCCCAGGTGAGCGCGCCCGAGGCGGCGGCGTAGCTGCTGTTTCTGGCGGGCGAAGAAGTGCTCGGCGACGTTGTTCGTGCGCTCGACCACGGCGACGATGCGGCCACCTTCGTCGCGGCGTGTTGGCTGACCGAACAGATGCGCGCCGTAGCGGCGGAGATACTTGAGGATCGTCGCGCTCGGCGAGGGATTGGCCGGTGTGGTGGGCTGTTCGCGGGCGCGCGTTTCGAGCGCCTTCTGATAGGCGCCGATCGCCCGCTCGATCTGCCGCACTCGCTGGGCCTGCAACGCGGGCAACGCGGCTTGGCGCAAGCCGTGATCGGCACTCGGCAGCTCGGCATTGGATAACTGCAGCACCTCACGTAACTCAGCGAACGCCTGTTGGTTACGCTCCAGTCGGCGCACGGCGATCGGGAAACGGCGCTCACGCTGCATGGGGTTCACCACGGTGCCGAGCGCCTTGAGTGCCCGTCGCTCGGGCAAACTGCGCGGCGGCGGCAGCCAAGATGCGGCCTTGTGCTGCACTCGCTGACAGCGCTGGTATAAACCCAGATGTGGCAAGCCGAAGGGGTAGTCCAGGTCCTTCTGGCCGCGACCCTCCAGTAGCCAGAGCACGAGGGCGGGCAAGCCATCACGGAGTGGGCCGGTGCCGAAGCGTCCCTCATAGCCCTCGGTTTGCCCATAGCGGCGCAGCTCCCTCAGTAGCTCCCGAAGCTTGCGGCGGATGTGATGCTCGCGCAGCAGCTTGCGCAGCATCGTATAGGGGGAATCGAAGAGCTTCTCACCCACGGCGCGCAGGAAATGATAGTGACAGACGAGATCGGGGATGCCTTGCGCGCGCAGTCTCGCGAGCGCGTTGGCACCGGCGTCGGCGAGATCGCGCATGGTAGCCAGCGGCTGGCCGAACAGTGCTACTGTCTGCTCGATGAGCGGGCGCAGGTGCTGCTCGTGCTCGGTGGGAATGCGCCCGGCGACCAGCACCCAGCCGCGCCAGCCGTCGAGGCACACCAACAGCCCGCCCTTGCCGGCCTCGCAGGTCGCATCGAAATGCAATGGATAGCCCGCGCCGGCCATCGCCGCCCGCAGCGCCGGCGCCCGAGCCAAGTGCAGCGCCTCCAGATGGTTGAGGAAGCGGTCGCAGAGGTTCGAGAGGGTAGCCTCAGAGAGCGTGAGCCCGAAGTGCTCGGCGAGCTCTGCACGGATCTCACTGCGCTGCTTGGCCCGCAGGTAGCGAGCGAGACCCACGTAGACGATGACGTCATAGCCGTAGCGGGCGCGGGCCGGGAGCTGCTGCGCGAGGGCGGCGCAAGCGAACACCACGGCGCAATCGGCGCAATGCTTGAGCACCTCCTTCGCGACAAAGGCGCCGGCGGTGAGGGTAAACGCTTGGCGTCGACGACTCTTCTGGATCCGCAAGCGCTCTCCGCACTGGGGGCAGCAGTCAGCTTCGGCCAGAAACTCCACCACGGGCCAGCCACCACCGGGCCCCGCACATGCCCGTGCCAACGCCGAGGGCGACCAACCGGCTTGCGGCGCCAGCGCCCACAGCCAGCTCAGGATTTCGAAGTGCCCCCTTTTTCCCCGAGCTCGTCGAGGGCATAGCGCGCAAACACCGCTCGTACCTGGGCGATCGAGATCGGCGGTGAGCGCCCGCGCAGATGGCGCACCACCGCTGGCGGGTCGGCGCCCCGATGGCGCAGCACGCTCAGCAGCACCTGGATGATGACCTCGCAATCGAGCTCGGGCTCGCTGGGCACCGCCGCCGGCGGCCCACGCTCGATGAGCTCACGTCGACGGGTGACCTGCGTGGCCCGGACCTCGGCGTCGAGGTGCAGATAGACGTAGACCTGCCACAGCCGCTCGCGCTCGATTTCGCCGCGGCGCAGCAGATCGAGCAGCGTGTTGTGCACCCGCACCTGCAAACGCTGCTGCAGCTCCTGGTGCGTGGCACCGGCTTCGGCTTCTTCGACCAGACGGCGCACGGTCTTGCGCAAGCTGCCGTCCACCGAGAAATGGATACCGTCGCTGCTCCACAACCCGAAGCGGTCGTAGCGCGTGGGGTCGTACAGCGTGTAGTAGCGGCCGTTGTGGTTGTAGCTGCGGCGGTAGGGCACCTCGCGCAGATGACGAAACGCGGTCATGGTCGACACCGCTCCGAGCGCGGCGCGGATGGTCGGCAGATCGACCACCGTGTGCTTGCTCAAAAGTTGCCGCAGACGATCCGCGGCGGAGTCGGAATCCATGGCTTGTTACAGTTAGGACTAACCGATGAGCCGACTGTCCTAACTATAACAATCCCGGCGCCAAAATCTACTCTACAGCACCCAAACTACGCCCTACGCGGCGCTGGAGAGGCGGAATCCTGTTAGAGTATGGACGCAGGGATAAGAAAACAGATGTTGAATATCAAAGACCTACGCGCAACAACCGTTTCGTGACGCGGTAGAAAAGGCTTCAAGGTATCTTTGACAAAACAAAGGCTTACGATTTGTTAGATAGGAGCGATGCCAGTCGCGATGGCGCGCGAGAGCGCGCCCACTTTCAGGACTACCAGAGACGGCGCGCTTTGCGGCCCTTCGCGGCGTGTGCCGCGGGGCCGAAGGCTGAGCGGAATCTCTTACAATCGACGGGATACTTTGGAAGCCGACAGACTTCGGGCCAAATCGTGACCTGGGTGATGCTCGATGCAAACTCCAGTGGAGTTCGGCAGCCGTGAAGATCAACTATCTGGATCACGTCAACCTTCGCACCTCCCGTCTCGAGGAGCTCAAGGCTTTCTACCAAAAGGTCTTGGGCCTTCAAGAGGGGCCGCGTCCTGACTTCTCCTTCGGCGGTGCCTGGCTCTATTGCGGCGATCGCCCCGTGGTGCACCTGGTAGCCGTACCTGAGCGGCCAGACCCGCCCCAGACCCTTGCGCTGGAGCATTTCGCCTTCGCTGCCGAGGGGCTCGCGGAGTTCCTCGAGCTCCTGCGCCGACATCACATCGCCTACCGCGTGGGCGTTGCCCCGGGATTCGGCATTCGCCAAGTGAACATACACGACCCCGACGGCAATCGCCTGCACGTGGACTTCGGGCCTGCGGAGAACGCGGACCTCAGCTCCTTCCAGCCTTGAAGACGTAGCCAAATCCGACTATTGCGGCTTGCAGGGGATCACAGCAGAACGCAAAGGCACGCTCCCAACTGACGCCGCAGGTAGGATGCACCCATGTCCGCCATGCATCGCCCCCTTTGCCCGGAGGGCACCGCGGCTGCGGTGCTGCCCTGCGAGGTACCCTATGCGGAGGCGGATCGGCCCTGGGTCTTGGCGGCCACCATTTTGGCCTCTGTCATGGCCTTCATCGACGGCACGCTGGTGTACCTCGCGCTGCCCGCCATCCAACGGGCGATGCACGCCGCCTTCGCCGACCAGCAGTGGGTCGTGAACGGTTACACGCTTCGGTGTGCTCATGAATGCCACCCTTGCCGCCATGGCTGCCGCCCTGTCCATGGCGGTGCTGAGCCCGTCTGGCCCTTCCCCACTCGCCGACGCCGATTCCCAGCCTGGAGCCTGACCTCCCGAGAGCACGCCAAACCTGGCTGCTTTCATTCTGTTGTCGCACTCGAGCCACCAGTTCGGTGATCTACTGACACGTTGGTCGCCAGATCAGCACTGGCTGCCAACTGATCCCGGCCCCGCTATTCGTGGAGCACCTGGTGCAGAAAGGCCACGGCGATGGAGCCCTCGCCAACGGCGGACGCCACGCGTTTGATGCTGCCGCCCCGCACATCGCCGACGGCGAAAACGCCGGGCAGGCTGGTCTCTAGGAGATGGGGCGCGCGGGTCAGCGGCCATTCGGCACTGGCAAGGTCCTCGGGCGTCAGATCGGCGCCCGTCTTGACGAAGCCTTTTTCGTCTAGTTGCAGGCACCCCTGCAACCAGCGGGAGCTGGGCGCCGCGCCGGCCATCACGAACACATGTCGCATGTCGTGGTTTTCCTCTACTCCGGAGTCGCGGTTTCGCCAGCGTACGCTTTCCAGTTGACCATTCCCCTGGAGTGCGACGATTTCGGTCCGCGTCCGCAGCACAATCTTGGGATGATCCTCGATGCGCCGAATCAGATATCGGGACATGGTCTCCGCCAGCCCATCCTTCCGTACCAGCATGTTTACGCGCGCTGCCGTCTGGGCCAGGAACACGGCAGCCTGTCCAGCGGAGTTGCCGCCACCGATCACGATCACCTCCTCGCCGACACAGAGCTGGGCTTCCATGAAGGTGGCACCGTAGTACACCCCCGTTCCCTCGAATTGCGCCAGGTTCTCCAGCGCCAGTTTCCGATACTCGGCGCCGGTCGCAATGATGATGGCGTGCGCCGAGATACGCTGGCCGTCATCGAGCTCGAGGGCATAGGGCAAGCCATCGCAGTGCAGCCGTCTCGCGGCCTTCGACACGATCATCTGGGCACCGAATTTTTGGGCCTGGGTATAGGCGCGGCCGGCAAGAGCCTGACCGGAGATGCCCGTGGGGAAGCCCAAGTAGTTTTCGATCTTCGAGCTCGATGCCGCCTGCCCACCCGGAGAGGTGGTCTCGACCACCAGCACGTCGAGGCCTTCCGAAGCGGCGTAGACTGCCGCCGCAAGCCCTGAGGGGCCGGCGCCGACCACGATCACATCTCGCACCTGAGCCGGATCTATTGCATCGTTGAACCCCAGGTAATCGGCGATCTCCTGGTTGGTAGGATTTCGCAATACCTTTTCGCCGCGACAGATGAGAACTGGGATGTCGCGGGACGCCACCTGCAGACGATCGAGCAGGGATTGCACATCGTCATCCCGGTCCAGGTCGATATATGAGTAGGGATGCCCGTTGCGGGTTAGAAACTCCTTCACCCGAAGCGTGCCGGCACAGTGACTGGAGCCCAGTAGAACGGCATCCCCGATGCCATGCGCGATCAGCGCCACGCGGCGCAAAATGAATGCGCGCAGGATGATCTCGCTGAGCTCACTGTCGGTTTGCACCAGCGTCAGCAGCTGCTCGCGACTCAGCTCGATGACCTCGCCCGCTTCGCTGACACGCACCTGCGCCAAGGACCCGCGACCCGAAAGCATGTTGACCTCGCCGGTGAACTGCCCGGGCCCGTGGGTGGCCACCAGCGTTTCGGTGGCACACAGGGCACGAACGATCTCGATCCTTCCGCGTACTACAAGAAAGAATGGGGTCACACGGTCCCCTGGCTTCACCAAGACCTCATTCAAACGCACCAGACGGGCGTGTCCTACGGGAGCGATTCGGCCAATCTGTGCCGCGGTTAGAGTGGGAAACATCCGTTCCTCGGAAACCGCGGCATCCCGTGGAATTGGCGAAGCCGTTTCGGTCATGGCGATACCTCTGCAAAGCCGTCAGCCGACGCGCTGACCGCGCCCGAAACCCGGTCGCCCAATTGACACCACAGGGTGGCTCCAAGGTTTCGAGCAACGACGATGGGCGTTCCGCCGGGCACAGCAGCTTGACCAGCCACAGGGGATGGGTAGTGACATCCCCCGAGGGCTTCGAGCTCGACCCGGTCGCCTATCATCTGACGGGGCAATGCGTTTGGCGAGCTTCCGATAGCATTCGAGCTCGGGTCGATCGAGTGTTTTCCTTCGCATTGCGCGGCAAGCACGGCAACACGGGGAACGACCAACCGACGATAGTAAGATGTGCGGCGT
>CAZLYT010000636.1:0-2953 GCA_964563515.1 uncultured Candidatus Competibacteraceae bacterium
CGCGTTTCGCGCCCTCGGGCACCGACTCCTCGATTTCCACGTCCAGAAGGTCGTCGGTCAGCATGACGTGAGGGATGAAACGGATGTGTTTCGACCATCGGATAATGAGATATTTTTTCTTCCCAAAAAACCACCTATGGATCGACCAGCACCAGCACCATTTAAGTGGATTGGACACATCAGCCGCGCCAGCCTGAAGTCGAGCTAATCATTGCAGCGTTTCCACGACGGGCTGGCTGATCGACTCGAGCAGCTCGCCGTCGAGAATCATCTGGTTGCGCCTGGGGGCAAGCGATGCCTTCGCCGCGGCCTCTGTGGCGCGCGCTACCTCGAGCAGCAGCGGCCCCTGATCGGCAACCGCCTGCGCAACCGCCATCACGCCCTGCGCCACGGCCTCGAGCGGCGCCGCGGCTGTCGAATCGATCACGTTGATGCCCGGCATGCCCATCCCCTGGCCTCCCTGCCCCATCCGGCCACCCCCCATCCGGCCCTGCGGCCCACCCTGCCCGCCGGCGCCGCCAGCCTGCATTTCCATCTTCTCCATGGCATGCGCCACATCCTTCTTGTCGAGCTCGACACGGTGCGCCTCGTCGTGCACGGCCTTGGATAGCTCCTCCAGGTCGCCAGCCTTCTGGAGGGCTTCCTGGGCCTGCTGCAGCTCCATGGTGAGCCCCTCAAGCATCTGGGCGGCCTGGGATGCCGTGATCGGCCCTTGGGGCGTGGGCACCACAGACTCCTCATCGTCGTCCTCGCTCTCCTGCAGCTGCGGCGGGAGCATCTTCTTCAGCCGGTCGGCGATCTGATCGGACCCCGGCCAGTCCATGTTGCGGAAGGCAAGGTCGCCGATGATGTTGAGGAGCTCGGGCTTGGCCGTGAGCACCTGGACCATCTGATCGGCCGCTTCCTGGCGCTTGGTGGTGTAGGAGGGCCCCACCGATACCGTCACGTCGTACTTGCCCACGTTCAGGTTGTAGATTTTCTTGATCTTGGAGCCCGGCTCCGGGTTGTCCATCACCGGCCGATCCAGCCCTGGGTCGAGCAGAACCTGGTCGGTAGAGCCGTCCTCACCCAGAATGCGCGCGACCCTGCGCGTGTCGTAAATCTTGGGGATGAGGTCGATCAGGATCCGCCCGCAATGGCGGATCGAGCGCGAAAGGTTGTCCTGGTAGTGGAACGTCGCGGTATCCGATTCGCGCTGTTTCTTCTGCAGCGCAACACCGGACTTCTCGTTGCTGTCGGCCCCCAGCGAGGCATCGTAGCGGCCCATCGCCGCCTGGATGTCGTGCTCGGAGTTCATAAGCGCCTGCTGCCAACCCACGGGGATGCCCGGCGCCGGCAGGCGCGTGGGGGGCGGCACCTGGACATTGCCATCCAGCAGCACCGGCTTGTAGGTGAGCACCGAGAGGTTGCGCCGGTTCGCCGTGCGCCAGTCGTGCTCGTGGCCCTCGAGCTGCCCTTCGGCCGCTGTCCAGGGCGCCCGCGGCGCCAGCGCCACGTTCTCAATGAACGACGATGCCGAATAGTCGTGCATGCGCTGCGGGCCCATCGCATTCTTGAGCAGGCCAGACTTATGCACCTTGCCCTCGATATCGAGTTCCTTGCCGATGACCTCGATGATCGGAATGTACTTGCCTGCCCAATCCCGCTTTTCTATCTCCTCTTTCCCGTTGATCTTCGACCACTTCACGGTAGGAATGCGGGTTTTGCGCTCGATCGGCTTGCCACGTTCGTTAAGCACCTTCATACCGGCTTCAGGCGGGATCGGCCGATCGGAGCGATACACCTTGCCGTCCGTGTACCTGCAGATGGTCGTTTCCTCGTACTCGATGCGGAAATACTCAGCCACCAGCACATGCTCCTTCTCAATCCATCCCTCGAATGTCTTTCCCTCGGTATCGAAGTCGACCGGGTGCTCATCGCCATAGGCCGCCTCGTACTCTTCCTTTTTCATCTTCTCGACAATGAAGGCGAACTTTGCGTCCGAGCCATCGGGCTCCTGGCGGTCAGGGTCGAGCACCACCTGAAAGCGGTTGCGGATGCGCTTGATCACGATGTCCTGATCGAACTGCATCGGATCGGAATACTCGGTCAGCACCCGGAAGTAGCCAAAGCCCGCATCGGCAGCCTGCTCGTAGGCGGTGTCATAGGCCACATCGGCGCTCGAGCGATCTTCGATGTGGCGCACGAGGCCCTGGAATACCTCGGCCACCTCGGGGTCTCCTATGTCATCGACAGGGCGCACCTTGATCGAGGGCCGGTTCTGCCGCTCGTCATTGCAGATTTGGTTAAGGTGCTGCTCGGTCTTATCGACCACCTCGCAAGGGCGCGAGCCCTCGGGGTCGTTCATGCGGTCATTCTTGATCTTCTCTGGCCAGTGCTCGCCATTGCGAAACTTGAGCACTTCGAGGGCGTGCTTCCAGTTGTCCTCATCGGCTTCGATCGCTCGTTTGTAGCGCTCGCGGGCCGTGGCGAGGAAGTCTTTTTTTTCTTCAGACATTCGGCCACACGCTTTCCGTGCTGCTAGTAACCGTGATATGAGGACCACACGGGCATTGAGTGACGAATGGCGAGTTCCCCCGCCCACACTTCGGGCATTGCCAACCCATGTTCCCGTAGCTCGCCCTCATGGGGTCGGTCACGCAATGACCAAGGCAACCAGTGACCTCACATGGGCGTCCTGTGGCTGGGCAGATGATGGCGACCATCAGTGCATCACCACGGGGAGCATGTGCTTGCAGTCGCCGAAGCGCTGCCGCTCGATATCGAACGACGCCCAGTTAAATATCGGATGCTCCTTGCCGCCGACAATGCTCTTGCCATCCTGCGTCATGGACGCATAGCGCCTGCAGCCGTCGCGCTCGTCGCAGCCCTGGCCGGTGCAGTTAATCTTTGGGCTGACCATCTCGCCTGCCGTAACTACGGCGACTTTTCAGGTGTAACGTGGTAAGCCCGA
>CAZLYT010000637.1:0-2581 GCA_964563515.1 uncultured Candidatus Competibacteraceae bacterium
GACTGGACACCTTCCTGTTGGAGTTGGCGATGAGCTTGAGAGATAAGGGCGAGCGCTTGGTCGAGTACTGCGACCCCGTCGACCATGGGCAATAGAAGCCGAAGATATCCCAGGACCGAATTGGCTCGCAAGGCGGCACGAAGCTGCGTCAGGAAGATCTCGGGGTTGTCTAGCGTGAACCGGATGCCACGCCAGCCAAGTGCGGGATTGGGTTCTGACATGGGCAGGTAGGGCAGTGGCTTGTCGCCTACGATGTCCAGTGTCCGCAGGTTTACCGGCCGTGGCGCGACCGATTCCAGGACTCGCCGATACAGTTCGACTTGTTCGTCCTCACTGGGAAATCGATCGAAGAGCATGAAAGGCAGCTCGGTGCGAAACAAGCCGATGCCCGCCGTGCCCGCCGCAGTCTTGGCGTGTAGCTCGGCGCTAATACCGATATTGGTGTGAATGGCCACCTCGAGGCCATCCTTGGTCTGCGCCGCGAGTTCCTGAAACGGAGCGAGTGCCTCGAGCCGAGCGCGGGCCGCTGCCATCTGAGACTCGAGCGCCTGGCGCAAATGATCTGGGGATCGCAGGTGTATCTGGCCCCGGTCGCCGTCGATCACGATCTCCTGGCCCTCCAACCGCTCGAGGGGCGTGCGGTCAATGCCCATGACCGCGGGTATGCCCAGCGCACGTGCCAGGATGGCTACGTGGGTGAGCGCGGCGCCTTCCCCGGAGACGATTCCTCGCAGGTGTTGCTGGGGGACCAGTCCTAGGTCGATGGCGCTGAGTTGGCGCCCAACTAGAATGGTGTCATGCGGGAAGTCCCTGAGCGCTTTGGAATCGTCGCGCAAGTGCGCCAGTATCCGGTTCCCAAGGTCTCGAATATCCGCGGAACGCTGACGCAAATAGGGATCCTCCATCGCCTCGAAACGCTCCATGAATGGCACCAGCGTTTGTCGAAGTGCGCCGGGCGCCCAATGCCCTCGATGGATGCGTTGCATCGTCTCCTCGGTTATTTCTCGACTGCTCAGTATCAAGGCATAAGCGTCGAACAGGGTCCGTTCGATGGACGACAGTTTTGCCCCCAACTGCTCACGGACGCTCTTGATCTCGTCGTTGACTCGAGCCAGCGCGTGTCGGAACTTGAGCGCCTCCCCCCGGGGATCTTCCACTTGCCGATTCGGCAGCGCCCGCAGGTCGCCCGGCGGAAACATCACCACGGCGATACCGGCCGCGATGCCGGGCGCACCCGCAACGCCCTCGAGCAACCTGGGTTCTGTGCCGACTGGAATGCAGTGGGCGCAGAGCATGCCGCTTGCCCGAGCGTAGGCAATGGCACCGCCCAATTGTGCGGCCAGAGTGGTGAGCGTGGCCGTGTCGGTGTCGTCGAAGCGGCGGGCGACGCGCTGTCGTACCACCAATACGCCCAGCACTTTGGTCCTGTGGGTGACCGGCACGCCCAGAAATGCTCGATAATGCCCAGCATTGGATTGCCGCACGAACTCTTGTTCCAGCGCTTCCGGCACACGTGCCACGTTGATGGGGCTTGCGTTCTCAGCCACGCGGCCGACCAACCCTTCGCCAAAACCGAGCTCCAGGTGTCCGATCATGGTGGAGGCCAAGCCGTCTGTGGCCACGACCACATGCCGGTGCCGCTCCGGCTGGGAGAAATAGATACTGCAGACGTCTGCGCCCATGAGCTCACGCGTACGTGTGGCCACGAGTCGCAACGCAGTCTCCATGTCCGGCGCGGAATCCACCTCCTGAATCACTTCGGCGAGCGATCGCAGCCGGGAGCGGGCTCGAGCGCTGGTTGGACTACGCACACCGCTCACGACAAGAAAGTCCTACGATGGCTTGCTGGTTCTGACGGCGCAGTTGGGAGAGCCAAACGTCCTCCTCCGTTACGTGGACGAGCCGCAGAGCTTGAGTGCAGGGGGCTAAGAACCTGGAGCACGACCATCGGGAGACTAGGGACCGAGAATGTCGGTCCGGGGATCATGTCGACTTGGCCTTCTGTGGCCATTGTGTCGGTGCAGCTGGCGCGTTGACCAACGATGAAATTCGATGCTAGTCATCAGCAAGTACGATGGATACCGAGCTTGCACGTACTTTTCTGGTGGTAATTGCCGCCGGCAGCTTCGTGGAGGCAGCGCAACGGCTGCACGTGACCCAATCGACCGTAAGCATGCGGATTCAGCGCCTGGAACAGACCTTGGGTACGGAGCTCTTCATCCGCAACAAGGCCGGAGCGGTTCTCACGCCTGCTGGAAGGCAGTTTCAGCGCCACGCCGCGCTGCTGACCCGTACCGTCGAGCAGGCCCGCCAGGAGATCGGCATCGTCAGCGGTTTCCAAGCGACCCTGACTGTGGGGGGACGCATCGGCTTGTGGGAGGACTTGCTGTTACGTTGGCTTGCGCTCTACGCCGGACTCGCTCCGGAAGTTGCCGTGCGCGCGTTCATTGGATTCGAGCAAGACCTGATGCAAGCGCTGATCGACGGGCGCGCCAACATCGGCGTGATGTACACGCCGGAAGCGCGGCCGGGTCTCACGGTCGAACTCTTGCTCGAGGAGCGGCTGGTGATGGTGTCGACG
>CAZLYT010000638.1:0-15224 GCA_964563515.1 uncultured Candidatus Competibacteraceae bacterium
AACAACCTGGCAGGAGCCGACTTCCATGGCCAACCGCTTTCTCGAGCTCCTCGCCGAGCGCCAGTGGCTGCTGGCCGACGGCGCCACCGGCACCAACCTGTTCGCGGCCGGCCTGCACAGCGGCGATGCCCCGGAGCTGTGGAACGTGGACCATCCGGAGCGCATCGCGGCGCTCCATCGCGGTTTCATCGAGGCAGGCGCGGACATCGTCCTCAGCAACAGCTTCGGCGGCAATCGCTATCGGCTGAAGCTGCACCGGGCTGACGAGCGGGTCGATGAGCTCAATGAGGCCGCCGTCCGTATCGCGCGGGCCGAAGCGGATGGCGCAGGCCGGCCGGTCGTGGTGGCCGGGTCCATGGGCCCGACCGGCGAGCTGCTCGCGCCGCTGGGGGCACTCTCCCCCGAGGACGCTCGCGCCGCGTTCGCGGAGCAAGCGAAGGCCCTGGCTCGGGGCGGTGTGGACGTGCTGTGGATCGAGACCATGTCGTCCCGGGAGGAGATCGAAGCCGCCCTGGCGGGCGCCGCCGAAACAGGCTTGCCGGTGGTCTGCACCTGCAGCTTCGATACCCACGGTCGCACCATGATGGGCATCACCCCGGCCGAGCTGGCGGCGCTCTGCGAGCACTCGGCCTCGGCACCTTGCGGGTTCGGCGCCAATTGCGGAATCGGTGCGGCGGAGCTGGTTGCGGTCATGCTCAGCATGTCGGCCGCGGCCTCCCCCGAGAGTGTGCTGGTGGCGAAGGCCAACTGCGGCGTGCCGCACTGGGAGGGAGACCGAATCAGCTACGACGGCACGCCGCCGCTGATGGCGGACTATGCGCGTTTGGCCCTGGACGCCGGGGCGCGCATCATCGGTGGCTGTTGTGGCACCACAGCGGAGCACCTGCGGGCGATGAGGAAAGCACTGGAAAGTTACCAGCGGCAGTCCCCGCCGGACCTTGCCACGGTGCAAGAGCGCCTTGGCAAGGTGACCCGCGGTGCCGCTGGCCACAATCCTGGTGAGGGGGCATCGGGGCGCCGCGGGCGTCGGGGACGACGGGCACGGTGAGGTGTGGCGGGCGGTCCTGGAGCCGTTCCTTTGGAGGGTGGATCCGCTTCGCGTGATCCACCCTCGCCGGTCGGCGCTGGCATGGGGCTCAGGTTCCGCTGCCTTCCCGCCGCGGCTCGACCGCCTCCACCTCGGATCTCGGTTTGCGCAGCCGACGCTCGTCTCGTGGCGGAGCGCCGAAGAAGTCGCGATAGCACTTGCTGAAGTGTGGCGCCGAGACGAAGCCGCAGGCGAAGGCGACATCGAAGATGGACATCTCCGTCTGTAGCAGTAGCTGTCGGGCGCGTGCCAGCCGCAGTTGCAGGTAATAGCGGGTGGGCACGCAGTCTAGATACTTCTGAAACAGCCGCTCGAGCTGGCGCCGAGACAGGCCCACGTAGCCCGCCAGGTCGTCCAAGCCAATAGGCTCCTCCAGATTCGCCTCCATCAGGGCCACCGCTTTCATGAGCTTGGGCTGACTAGTGCCGAGTCTCTGCTTGAGCGGAATCC
This sequence comes from uncultured Candidatus Competibacteraceae bacterium, assembly GCA_964563515.1. Lineage (GTDB taxonomy): Bacteria > Pseudomonadota > Gammaproteobacteria > Competibacterales > JAHEDQ01 > CAZLYT01. The sequence goes on from CAZLYT010000638.1 coordinate 1,538, forward strand.
GCTGCCGGTCATGACGTCCACGGATGCGCTCGACGACGCACTCCTCCGAGATCCGGGCCGCCATGTCGGCGCCGTGGTGGGCCGCGATCAGATACAGCATCATGTCCAGAGCTGCGGTTCCGCCCGCGCAGGTATAACGGTCGCGATCCACCTCATAGAGCTCGCAGGAGACCACGATCTCGGGAAACTCCTCGCGCATGCTGGCAAGATTCTCCCAATGTATGGTGCTGCGATAGCCATCGAGCACATCGGCCTTGGCCAACAAATAGCTGCCGGTGCACAAAGCCCCGAGGGCAATCTTGCGATTGGCGAGCTTGCGTATCCAGAACTGGGTCTGCTTGTCGACCGCCCCCTTGATCTCAACGCCGCCGCAGATGAACACGGCGTCCAAGTCCTCTGCCGCGCTGATCGAGACCACCGGCTGCAAGATCAGCCCGTTGCTGGCCGCCACGGGATCACCGCTGGCGGTGATGAGCTGCCACTCGTAGAGCTTCTTGCCGGCGAGCAGGTTGGCGATACGCAGTGGTTCCAGCGCCGAGGAAAAAGCAATCATCGAATAGTGGGGCAAGAGCAAGAACCCATACCGGGTCGTGCCGCGAAAGCGAGCGATGTCGGGCATGCGGAATCAACCTCCGGCCACCAAGGAAGGCCCCATCGGATGGTGGCTCGCGTCGTGTCACATTCTTTAAATCAAAGCACTGCTTGAGCTTTGTGGCCAGAACCGCCGCACTGGTGCATTGCCGGATGCTATCGGGTACAGTCCTGTAACTCGCACATCGACGACGCCAGCGACTAAGGGTTCCCATGGCTGACTACTGGATAGCACCGTCCATTCTCTCGGCCGACTTTGCCCGCCTGGGGGAGGAGGTGGACACGGTACTGGCCGCCGGCGCCGACCTGGTGCATTTCGACGTCATGGACAACCACTATGTGCCGAACCTGACAATCGGTCCCCTGGTCTGCGAGGCGCTGCGAAAGCACGGGGTGAGCGCACCCATCGACGTCCATCTCATGGTCAAGCCCGTGGACCGGATCATCCCCGATTTTGCGAATGCCGGTGCCAGCTACATCACTTTTCATCCGGAAGCCAGTGAGCACATCGATCGTAGCCTACAGCTGATCCGCGAGCACGGCTGCAAGAGCGGTCTGGTGTTCAATCCGGCTACGTCGCTGAGCTACCTGGAGTTCGTGCTAGACAAGGTCGATATGGTGCTGCTGATGTCGGTGAACCCGGGCTTTGGCGGCCAGAAGTTCATTCCTTCGGCTCTGAACAAGCTGCGCCAGGCGCGCAAGCTCATCGACCACAGCGGGCTCGACATCCGGCTCGAGATCGACGGTGGCGTGAAGATCGACAACATTCGCGAGATCGCTGCGGCCGGCGCTGACACCTTCGTGGCCGGATCGGCCATCTTCAACACGGAGAACTATCAGGCGACCATACAGGCCATGCGCGAGGAGCTCGCCAAAACGGAACCGATCGCGTGAGGGTGCCATTCGAAGTTGACGCCATCGCCATCGACCTGGATGGGACCTTGGTGGACAGCGTGCCCGATCTGGCGACGGCCGTGAATGCCACCATGGCGGACCTGGGATTGCCGGCAGTGGGCGAGGAGAAGGTTCGACAGTGGGTCGGCAACGGGGCTGCCAGGCTGGTGGGCCGGGCGCTGACCGGACGCTTCGACGGCACCCCGGGGTCACGCCAGCTCGCGGCTGGGCTGGAGCGCTTCGAGCACCATTATGGCGAGAATCTCTGTGTCGGCTCGCGTCTGTATCCCGGGGTTCGCGAGGGCTTGACGGCTCTCGCCGCGCTCGGCTACCCCTTGGCCTGTGTAACCAACAAGCCCGACGCATTCGCTTGGCCGCTGCTGGAGCGTCTGGGGGTTGGCGATTTCTTCGAGACGGTGGTCGGCGGCGATAGCGCCCCAGCCAAGAAGCCTGCCCCCGATGCATTGCTGCTGGTGGCCGAGCGGCTTGGGGTGAACCCCGAGCGGCTGTTGCTGGTGGGTGATTCGGTGAATGATGTGGGGGCAGCCCGCGCCGGCAGGTGTCCGGTGGTTTGTGTTCCCTACGGCTACAATCACGGCGACGACATCCGCGGCGCCAATCCCGACGCCGTTATCGGGTCCCTGGTCGATTTGCCGCCGCTGCTGTCCGCCGAAGCTTGCCAGCGTGCCTGATCTCCGTCATCCGGGCACTTCACGCTGGCGTCACTGACGTCGCATTCCTCCAGCACGCCTCGGGGCATCCGTTCCTCAACGCCGCCATCGATCATGAATCTGCAGCAGTTCCGTCGACTTGCCGAGCAAGGCTACAACCGTATTCCGGTGCATCGTGAGGTGCTCGCGGACCTGGATACCCCCTTGAGCACCTACTTGAAGCTCGCCGCCGGGCCGCACAGCTATCTGCTGGAGTCGGTCCACGGCGGGGAGAAATGGGGACGCTACTCCATCATCGGGCTGCCTTGCCGCACCGTGGTCAAGGTGAACGGACCCCAGGTAGTGGTCGAGTGTGACGGCGTCAACATCGAGCACGCCGAGGTCCAGGATCCTTTGGCCTGGCTGGAGCAATTTCGGGCGCGGTATCGGGTGCCGGCTCATGCCGACGACCTACCACGTTTCGCCGGGGGCCTGGTCGGCTACTTCGGCTACGACACCGTTCGCTATATCGAGCCGCGGCTCGGAGACTGTCCGAATCCAGATATCCTTGGGTCCCCGGACATTTTGCTGATGGTGTCCGAGGAGGTCCTGGTCTTCGACAACCTGGCGGGCAAGCTCTATGTGATCTGCCTACTGGATCCAAGCGATGAAAGTGCCTGGGAGCGGGGGCAGCAGCGCCTGGATCAGCTCGTGAATCGGCTTCGTCAGGGTCGTATCGATTATCGCGCGGCGCCGGGCATCACCCACGTGGCCGAAGAACACTTCGTGTCGGATTTCTCCCAAGAGCGCTACCAGGCTGCGGTGGAGCGAATCCGCGACTACATCGTCGCCGGCGATGTCATGCAGGTGGTGCTGTCGCAGCGGCTGTCGGTGCCGCTGCAGGCGGCCCCCTTGGACCTGTATCGGGCACTTCGCACCCTAAACCCATCGCCCTACATGTACTTCCTGAATCTCGGCGACTTTCACATCGTCGGATCGTCGCCAGAGATCCTGGTGCGGCTGGAGGAGGGCGAGGTCACCGTGCGACCCATCGCCGGCACCCGCCAGCGAGGCACCACTCCGGAACAAGATCTGGCCTTGGAACAGGAGCTATTGGCTGACCCCAAGGAGCTGGCCGAGCACCTGATGCTCATCGACTTGGGGCGTAACGATGTGGGACGAGTGGCGGAGATTGGAAGCGTGCAGGTCACCGAGCAGATGACGATCGAGCGCTATTCCCACGTGATGCACATCGTATCCAATGTGGTCGGTCGTCTGCGTGATGGGCTGGGACCGATCGACGTGCTGCGCGCGGCGTTCCCGGCCGGCACCCTGAGTGGTGCGCCCAAGATTCGAGCTATGGAGATCATCGACGAGCTGGAGCCAGTCAAGCGGGGCGTCTACGGCGGGGCTGTCGGCTATATCTCCTGGACGGGGAACATGGATACCGCCATCGCCATCCGCACCGCCGTGATCAAGCACGGCATCCTGCACATCCAGGCCGGCGCCGGCATCGTCGCAGACTCCGTTCCTGCAACGGAATGGGAGGAGACGATGAACAAGGGCCGCGCCATGTTTCGGGCAGTGGCGCTGGCGGAACAGGGGCTGCTTTAGCGACCGCTCCCGACTAGATCTCCCCGGCGCGCGATCTGCCGCCCCAGTTCGACAGGCGAGTGGCGGCGTGGGGCAGTTCTTGCCCGTCGCTACGATCGACCGCGCCCCGCGATCGCCTGAATAGATGCTCGCCGGCAAGCGCGAGCGGCCAGCCTTCCCAATAGATTGCTAACCACCCACCCCGCCGCCGTTGAGCGCGACGCTCATTTCAAAATCGGACAATCCATCGCGGATCGGATGGGCACGCAACGTGCTTATCCGTGCTCCGAGAAGTTTTAATTACTAAAACAACGCGCTCCCGGGGCATTTGCCGCATCCGGCGAGAGCGGAATGGCGGAGCGCATTCGCCTCCGACTTGGGGAAGACTGAGCCAGCTTTGCCGCATTGCATGTGACCTGCGCTACGGCTGTACACATCAATGCCATTGGATAGTTCTGCTCCGGTGTCGGGATGTCGCTCTGACATTCTTTGCCCGAATCGGAAAAGAACTATGTCAAAAGGACTGCTGGTTTGCTATCGCCGCGCCCCTGGGATCATCAATATGGGAGCGTTGGCGGACATACTGTCGGACAAGTTGATCCCTGACAACATTGTCCCGAACACGCCCAAAGTATCCACCAGCAACAAGCTTGCGCTGGCGGTCTTGAATCCTACCGATGCTATACCAAGCTTTCAGACCAGTGCTTGTGTCGGCGTCATGATCGGGTCGCCCAGAGATTGGTGGCGTCCGTTGGCGCCAGCCCCTGACGGTTGCTTTGCGATTTTCCGCTCCGACGACGCCTACGTGGAGCTGGTGACCGATCCCACTGCTTCCAGAACCATCTGGTTCGTGCACACCGACGATGTTTTCGTCGCCTCCACCACGCAGCGCGCGATTGTTCTATTTCTGCAAAGCTACTCACCGAATCCGGCTGCACATTCGTGGATGCTTTCCGATGGGAGCCTAGGCCCCGGTCAGGCGTGGGACTCCCGCCTGAGGAGCGTGCCGTCCAACGGCCGCCTGCTCCTCGATCGGACGAGCTGGCAGCTCATCGAGAGCAAGACCCCAGTGGCCATTGCCCCTGAAGAGCTCTCCACCGCTGAGCATCGGGAGAACCTGACACAGGCCATCCGCAACGTGTTCGATGGCATCCACCTGGATTTAAGTCGATGGCCGCTCACCCTTTCCGGCGGCTACGACAGCCGCTGCATTCTCGAGATGCTGAAGCAACGTCAGCACTTGAGCTGCGTTACTTGGGGTAAGAGCTCGAGCCTGGACAACCCAGACACCGACGCCTGGATCGCACGCGAGCTGGCGGATCGCTACGATGTGCCACACCGCTATTTCTCCACGGACTTGCGAGCCGATTCAGTGAGCGAGGTGCTCGATCGCTTTCTGATCGCCGGAGAGGGTAGAAGCGATCATTTGAGCGCCTATTTGGACGGTTTCGCCGCCTGGAAAAATCTCTTCGATACCGGTGCCGTCGGTGTCATCAGAGGCGATATCAACTTTGTGCCGGCGGTTCAAAGTATTGCCGAGATCCAAGCCGTCACCGGCGTCAACCTGCTAACGGACCACGACCGTCTCAAGCACTTCAGCAAGTATTGGCCGGAGCAGGCCAGACCGGTAGCAATGGAAAGGCGTCCCGACGAAACCGTCGCCATGTGGCGGGACCGCCTCGGCTACGAGTACCACGCAGCGACGGTATGGGCTGCACTGAACGAGTTGAAGTGCGCCTATGTGGATGTCTTGAACCCCTTTCTTACCGCCGATTTCATCGCCGCGGCGTGTCGCTTGCCGGACCCGTTGCGAGACGGCAAGCGACTGTTCATGAAAATCGTCCGTGAGCTCTGCGCTGATGTCCCATACGCTACCCGGCCTGCAATCGAAAGTCTTTCCAGCGCTTTGACTCATCCGGTCGTGGCCTCTCATTTGGCCGAAGAGCTGAACTCCGGATGGGCCCTGGACGTGCTGCCAGGGGAAGTTGTGGAACGGTGTATTGGCGCCATGGTCGTCGATAAGGATGGCTGCGCCCCTAGCAAGCCACGCCTCGGATTCTACCGCAGCGCCAAGGCGTTCATTCCCAAGCAGCTGCGCCAGCGGGTATACAAGAAGCTGCGACCAACGGCCCTACACCCGAATGTGATCGCCTTTCGCGCGTATATCATCTCCAGAATGCATCGCATGCTGAAAGAGGATGCGCTTGCGCTTCAGGTGGAGCTCCGGCAGGTGGGAACTTAGGCAAAGCAGTTCACCAGGGCGGCGTAGGGCGCTCTTTGCTCCAAAGCGCTAGGCACCCGAATCTCCCCCTGGCGGCATCCTGGAGCGGCACACGCCGCGGTGGGGCGCAACGCGCCCCTTTTTGGCTCCGGCAGGCGGGCGCACTCACGCGCGCCGTCGCGACTGGCATCGCTTCTACAGCTGGAACGGTGCTAGTTGCGCGGCGGCGCCCGGCCGGAGGCTGAGCAAAGTTTCTTGAGCGACACCACCGCGCCACCGAAACTTCAGAGCCTCCCTGGCATCGCGCCCTGCCTATTAGTATCTTGACGGCCCTGGCGAAAACGCAGGCCTTGGTCCATGCCATGGCGGCCCGCCCTCGATTCGCGTGAAGCGCGAAACCATGGGGCTCTCATGCGCAAAGTTGAGGGCGCCAAGTCTAGTGGGAACCATATTGCGGGGCGGCCATGCTGCTAATGATCGACAACTACGACTCCTTTACCTACAACCTGGTGCAGTATCTGGGCGAGCTCGGCGCAGAGGTGCGAGTCGTGCGCAACGATCAGCTCACCGTCGACCAGATCGACGAGCTGGCTCCCCGACAGATTGTGATCAGTCCGGGGCCCTGTACCCCCAATGAAGCGGGAATCTCCGTGCCCGTGGTGGAGAGATTTGCGGGCCGCATTCCCATCCTGGGAGTCTGTCTCGGCCACCAGAGCATTGGTCAGGCATTTGGTGGCCGCATCGTTCGGGCGCATGACGTGATGCACGGCAAGACCTCAGAGATACACCACCAGGATCGAGGGGTTTTTCGCGGCCTGCAGAATCCCCTGCGGGCCACCCGCTATCATTCCCTGGTCATCGCCCGTGACAGCCTGCCGGCCGAGCTGGAAGTGACGGCGTGGACATTGAACCCTGGTGGTTCGGAGGACGAGATCATGGGTGTGCGCCACCGGACCCTGCCGGTGGAGGGCGTCCAGTTCCATCCGGAGTCCATCATGACGCGGCAGGGCCACGATTTGCTGCGCAACTTCATTTCCCAATGAGAGGTGGGATCCCAGTCATGAGAGTTCTTGCGAGCCGGCCGATGATTACACTGCTTGGGGTGTGCTTGGCCGCCGCTATCGGCGTTGCCCAGGCGCAAGAGGCATTGTTCCGACTCGACGGCCTCGATTACGGTCGGGAGGACCTTCCGGCCAGCGTACAGCAGGGTCTTTTCGATGCCGACCTGCAGCGCTATCAGGCGCAGCGCCGACTCGCCGAAGATGGGGCGGTGGAGATCTATCTGCAGACTCAGTCGGAGCGATCCGGTAAACCCGTCGACGCCCTGCGGGAGGATCTGCTCGCCGTGGGGCAGCCCAGCGATCAGGAGATTGAGGCCTTCTATAACGCCAATCGGCAACGCATCCCTTACGGCCTTGATCAAGTGCGCGACCAGATCAGCGGTCTGCTGCGGGAGCGTGCCTTGCTCGCCCGCAAGAGCGCACTGGTCGAGGAGCTTGAGGTCAAGGGCGAGCTCGAGCTGCTGTTGCAGCGGCCGCAGCCCCCGGAGGTCTCCATCGACACCTCCGGTCGCCCCAGCAAGGGTCCCGCCGATGCACCCGTGACCTTGGTGGAGTTCGCCGATTTCCAGTGCCCGCACTGCAAGGATGCGTCGCCAGTGGTCGATACGCTGCTACAGCGCTATGGCGACAAGCTGCGCGTGGTGTACATGGATTTTCCCATCAACGCCTCCGGCATCTCGCGACGAATCGCCGAGGGAGCAGAGTGCGCCGGCCAACAGGACCGATTCTGGGAATACCATGATCTGGCGTTCCAAGAGCAGGCTCAGCTGAAGATGGATTCGGCGAAGGAGCTGGCGGCATACCTGGAGCTCGACCAGGAGCAGTTCGCCAGCTGCATGGTAGATCCGGCGACCGCGGTTGCAGTGGAACGCTCCAAGGCCGAGGGCGAGCGCATCGGCGTGGACGCCACGCCCACCTTTTACGTAAACGGTCGACGGGCGGTGCTCGACGACCTGGTGGGGGGGCTCCGGGCGGCCATCGAGGCCGCGCTCAACGAGTCATCGGCCAGCGGCGGCTGAATGGCCGCAGCGCCAACCGGGACGCCACGAGGAACCAGACCATGCAAATCCAGCAGGCAATCGCCCAGGTGCTCGATCGGCACAGCTTGAGTGCCGAGGAGATGTCGGGGGTCATGCGCACCATCATGACTGGGGGCGCCACTGACGCGCAGATCGGTGGCTTCCTGATTGGGATGCGCATGAAGGGGGAGACTCCCGAGGAACTCGCCGCGGCCGCTCGAGTCATGCGGGAGATGGCCACCGGGGTGCGGGTGAGCGGCGACCACGTCATCGACACCTGTGGCACCGGTGGCGATTCTGCCGGGCTGTTCAACATTTCCACCGCCAGCGCCCTGGTAGCCGCTGCCGCCGGCGCCAAGGTCGCCAAGCACGGCAACCGCTCGGTGTCCAGCAAGTCGGGCAGCGCTGACGTGCTGGAGGCCGCCGGAGTGAAGCTCGACCTCAGCTCCGAGCAGGTGGCGGATTGCATCGAGCGGGTTGGGGTAGGGTTCCTGTTTGCGCCCGGGCATCACGCCGCCATGCGCCACGCCATTGGCCCCCGCCGCGAGCTCGCCTCCCGCACCCTGTTCAACCTGCTGGGTCCGTTGACCAACCCGGCCGGTGTCCGCCGGCAGCTCATAGGCGTGTTCAGCGCTGCCTGGCTCGAACCGGTGGCCGAGGTTCTGAAGCTTCTCGGGTCCGAGCACGTTCTGGTGGTGCATTCCGAGGACGGCCTGGATGAGATCAGCATTGCCGCCCCAACCCGGGTGGCAGAGCTGAAGGCGGGTGAGATCACCAGGTACACCGTTTCGCCGGAAGATTTTGGGCTGGAGCGGGGCAACCTGGCCGAGCTCAAAGTCGGCGATGCCGGTGCCAGTCTCGACCTGATCCGTCGGCTGCTTGATGACGAGCCCGGCGCGGCCCGCGACATCGTGCGGCTCAATGCGGGCGCGGCCATCTACGTTTCGGGTCTCGCCGGGGACCTGGCGCAAGGGATCGAGAAAGCCTCGGCGGCCATTGCCAGCGGCGCCGCGCGCCTCTGCCTGGCCGCACTGGTGGATTTCACCCAGGGCCGCTAGACTCCCCGCCCTCGCCGGAGGGTCGTCTCCGCCGCGTGATCCGGCTCCACCACTTTGGATTTTGCATGGCCGACATACCCGACGTGCTCCAGCGCATCTTGCGCCGCAAGCTCGAGGAGGTCGCCGAGCGCTCGCAGCGAGTGAGCCTGGATGATCTGCGTCAGCAGGTGCGATCTGCCGACCCACCGCGCGGATTCCTACAGGCGCTGCAGCAGCGGGTCGCAGCCGGCCACACGGCGGTCATCGCCGAGGCCAAGCGCGCCTCCCCCAGCAAGGGCGTGCTGCGAGATCCTTTCGAGCCTGCCGAGATCGCCACCAGCTATGCCCGCCATGGCGCCACCTGTCTGTCGGTGTTGACCGACTGCGACTTCTTTCAGGGCGACGATGCGCACCTGGTGGATGCCCGCGCAGCCAGCGGCCTGCCCGTGCTGCGCAAGGATTTCGTGGTCGACCCATACCAGGTCTTTGAGGCGCGCGCCTTGGGGGCGGATTGCATCTTATTGATTGTCGCCGCCCTCGAGGATGGCCGGTTGAGTGGGCTCAGCGCGGTCGCCGGCGAGCTCGGCATGGACGTGTTGGTGGAAGTCCACGACCACAATGAGCTGGAGCGGGCTCTGGCTCTGTCGCCCGCGCTGTTGGGGGTCAACAATCGTGACCTCCGCAACTTTGACGTCAGCCTGCAAACGACGCTGGATCTGCGCCAACAGGTGCCCTCAGGCACGCTCCTGGTCACCGAAAGCGGCATTCATAGCCGTGCCGATGTGGCGCTCATGCGGGCCAGTGGCATCCATGCCTTCCTGGTCGGGGAGGCCTTCATGCGTGCCGCCGATCCTGGTGCGCGCCTGGCAGAGTTGTTCGCCGAGGAGGCTGGTTCATGAAGGCCCGCGTCAAGCTGGTGGAAGGGGTGAGCCTGGTGGCCGAGGCCGGAAGTGGTCACTCGGTGGTGCTCGACGGCGCGCCGGAAATTGGCGGTCGTAACGTGGGTTTTCGCCCCATGGAGATGTTGCTGATGGGGCTGGCGGGCTGCACGGCGCTGGACGTGGTCAGCATCCTGCGCAAATCCCGCCAGAACGTTACCGACCTCACCGTGGAGGTGGACGCCGAGCGCGCGCCCGCCGAGCCCAAAGTCTTCACCCGCATCCAAGTGCACTTCGTGGTGACCGGCCGCCAGCTGGCGGAGAATCACGTGCGGCGCGCGGTCGAGCTGTCGGCGGAGAAGTACTGCTCTGCCTCCATCATGCTCGGCAAGACGGCCGAGATACACCACGACTTCGAGATCATCGAAGCCGCCGCCTGAGACCAACCGCTGCCAAGGAGGTGTGCCAGGCGTGGCAAAGCCCAAGCCTATCCCGCGTCTGAAGCTGCACGGCTTCAACAACTTGACCAAGTCGCTGAGCTTCAACATCTACGACGTCTGCTACACACGCACGCCGGGCCAGCGTCGCGAGTACATCGAGTACATTGACGAGGTCTACAACGCGGAGCGGCTAACCCACATCCTGAGCCAGGTTTCGGGGATCATTGGAGCGACCGTTCTCAACGTGGCGCGCCAGGACTACGAGCCCCAGGGTGCCAGCGTGACCATGTTGATCGCGGAGTCGCCGGTTGACGAGGCGCGTCCCCGGATTGGCTCCGAGGCGCCGCGCCCGGTACCAGAGACGCTGCTGGCGCATCTGGACAAGAGCCACATCACCGTCCACACCTACCCGGAGAGCCATCCCGAAGCCGAGATCAGCACCTTTCGGGTCGACATCGACGTGTCCACCTGTGGTCTGATCTCACCGCTGAAAGCGCTCAACTACCTGATCCATAGCTTCGAGTCCGATATCGTGATCATCGATTATCGGGTCCGCGGCTTCACCCGCGACGTCCGCGGTCGCAAGCACTTTATCGATCACAAGATCAACTCGATCCAGAACTTCCTGTCCCGAGACGCGCGCAACAAGTACCGCACCATCGACGTCAACGTCTACCAGGAGAACATCTTCCACACCAAGATGATGCGCAGCCACTTCGACCTTGACGACTATCTGTTCGGCCTCGACAAGGACGAGCTGACGCCGCGCCAGCAGGGCTACATCGAGCAACGGCTAAGACGGGAGATGGCGGAAATCTTCTACAGCCAGACTTTGAGCCGGGGCGTCGAGGTCTAGAGGCTTACACCCAGTAGGTGGTGCCCGTCATGATCTTTGCGGTGGCCTTCATCCCCAGCCGAATGGGTAGCGGCAGGCGGGTTCCGCCGGCCTCCTCGGCGTGGCTGGCGTGCTTGGCCTCGTCATTCTTCATCTGCTCGACGATGGCCCGGCTGCGATCATCGTGGGACGGCAGACGGTGCAGGTGGTCCTGCAGGTGCGAGACCACCTGATTTTCGGTCTCCGCCACGAAGCCTAGAGACCAGCGATCACCGGCCACGCCGGCGACGGCCCCGATCGCGAACGAGCCGGCGAAGAAGGCCGGATTGAGCAGGCTGGTATGGCTGCCGAGCTCCTGCAGCCGCTGCTCGCACCAGGCCAGGTGGTCGTTCTCCTCGCGAGCGGCGCGCTCCATCTGCTCGCGCACGCCATGCAGGCGGGCCGTGAGTGCCTGCCCCTGATACAGGGCTTGGGCACAGACCTCGCCGGTGTGGTTGACCCGCATCAGACGCGAGGCCAGCGTGCGCTCCTCGTGGTTCAGCTCCGCTTCCGGGACGGTCGCCGTAGGGTTGGCTCGCTCGGTCACGTCGGGCTGGCCGAACAGGGTGCGCAGCCCCTGGTCCAGCTGACTGATCAGGCGGTCGGTGAAGCTCAGCTTACGGCTCATGATCAAATGCATCCCAAAACGCTAGAAGGTGTTTGGAGATCCGATGATAAACCTGTCGACTGGGCACTCAAGAGCCCCGGCCGGCGCGGTTGCAGGCCAGTTGTGGCTCCTGTATCATCCGCCGCCTTTCGTGGACCGAAGTCGACTCGGAGTCAATACATGAAGACCTTCAGCGCCAAACCGGCCGAGGTCAAACGCGAGTGGCACGTCATCGATGCCAGCGGTAAGACGCTAGGCCGTCTGGCCTCCGAGATTGCGCGGCGCCTGCGGGGCAAGCACAAGCCCATCTATACCGCCCACGTGGATACCGGCGACTACATCATCGTGGTCAATGCGTCCAAGATTCGCGTCAGCGGTCGCAAGACTACCGACAAGGTCTACTACCGGCACACCGGCTACATCGGTCACATGAAGTCCGCGAGCTTCGAGGAGCTGATGGCCAAGAAGCCGGAGCGCGTGCTGCAGCTGGCCGTGACTGGCATGCTCCCGAAGAACCCTTTGGGCCGCGCCATGGCCAAGAAGCTGAAGATTTACCGAGGCGCCGACCATCGGCATGCGGCACAGCAGCCGCAGCCGCTGGAAATCTAATCGCCTAGCCCGTCACTGCGCGAGAGCCCAGCATGGCTGTAACGAACTACTACGGAACCGGTCGCCGCAAGACCTCCACCGCCCGCGTCTTCCTACGCCCCGGAAGCGGCCGGATGACTATCAACGGCATGTCGATCGAAGACTACTTCGGCCGTGAGACCGGCCGCATGGTGGTGCGCCAGCCTTTGGTGTTGCTGGACGCGAACGATCGTTTCGACTTGCACATCACTGTGCGTGGTGGGGGAATCAGCGGTCAGGCCGGTGCTATCCGTCATGGCATTACCCGTGCGCTGATGGCCTACGACGAGACCATGCGGCCCCAACTGCGCCGGGCCGGTTTCGTCACCCGCGATGCCCGCAAGGTCGAGCGCAAGAAGGTCGGCCTGCGCAAGGCACGCCGCGCCACCCAGTACTCCAAGCGCTAGGCGACAACCAGCCCCTCCAACTGGGGGATCGTCTAATGGCAGGACAGCGGACTCTGACTCCGTCAATCTAGGTTCGAATCCTAGTCCCCCAGCCAACTAAATCAAGCACTTACGCGAGGCCCTAGCCACCACGGTTGGGGCTTCGTGCGTTTCGCGTGCTAATTCCGGCATGCTGACCACCCCCAACCAGAGGTGGAAGGCATGGCACGCAAACGAGTCCCAGACCCTCAGCGGATCCTAAACGCCGATGGAAGCGTCAGCTGGCGGGTTCAGATACGCCGTCGCGGGCACTCGCTGTCCGAGACCTTCAGCTCCAAGCGTGCGGCTGAGAAGTGGGCACGGGCGACCGTCGAGGAGATAGCCCGACGTGGCCGGTCATTCTCACCAGAGGGCGCTACGCTCACTCTCTCGCGTCTCATCGAACGCTATCTGGACGACGTAGGCTCAGGCAAGGACCGATCGAAGGCCGCACGCCTCGACTACTGGCGCCAGACACTGGGCGATGTCCGCCTGTCGAGTCTCACTCGCGACCGGATCGCTGCGCAGCTGCACGCGCTCGCCCGGCAGGACGCCAAGCACACCGGCCGCAGCAGTCACACCAAGTCTCTCGGGCGCCGGAAAGCACCGGGCACAGTAAACAGATTCCTAGCCGCGATCTCGTCTGTCATGAGCTGGGCGGTCGCCCACGCAATCGTCAAAGAGAATCCCTGCAAGGGCGTCACCTACCGCCACGAAGGTCCGCGCCTAGACCGCTTCTACGAACCCGAGGAGCTAGAGGCACTGCTATC
>CAZLYT010000639.1:0-2496 GCA_964563515.1 uncultured Candidatus Competibacteraceae bacterium
TTGCCCTCTTCCTTGGCCTGGACATTGATCTCGTCGAATTCGATCTTGTCGAGCGTTTCGCCCTGGATCAGCTCCGTCTCGCCCGCATCGGTCACTTCGACCTTCTGCAGCATCTGCCGGACGATCACCTCAATGTGCTTATCATTGATGGTCACGCCCTGCAGTCGGTAGACGTCCTGGATCTCGTTTACGAGATATGCGGCAAGCTCCTCGATGCCTTTGATCGCCAGGATGTCGTGCGGCGCCGGGTTGCCGTCGACGATATAGTCGCCCTTCTCGATCAGATCGCCGTCCTGCACATAGACGTGGCGGCCTTTGGGGATGAGATATTCGACGGGATCCTGCTTCGGATCGTTCGGCTCGATCGAAACGCGATACTTGTTCTTGTAGTCCTTGCCGAACCGGATCGTGCCGCTGATTTCGGCGATGATCGCCGCTTCCTTCGGACGCCGCGCCTCGAACAGCTCCGCCACCCGCGGCAGACCGCCGGTGATGTCGCGCGTCTTGGCCGCTTCCGTCGGCAAGCGGGCGAGCACGTCGCCGGCGCTGACCTTGGAGCCCGGATCGACCTGCAAAATTGCATCGACCGGCAGCGTGTAGCGCGCCTCACCGCCGCGGCGAATGCGCGTGAGCTTGGCGAGCTTGCCGTCCGATCCGGTGACCGTAATCGCCGGATGCAGATCGGGCGCCGCGCGCGAGCCCGCCGTGCGCCAGTCGATGACCGAACGCTTGGCAATGCCCGTCGCTTCGTCGATGCTTTCGCTGAGCGACTGCCCGTCCACGAGATCGATGTAGTTCACGACACCATCGACCTCGGTGAGGATTGGCCGCGTATAGGGATCCCACTCGGCAATGCGCTGTCCGCGGCGCAGGATATCTCCGTCGTCCACTTTGAGCCGGCCGCCGTATGGCACGCGATGTACCGCCCGCTCCGTGCCGTCCTGGTCGATGATGGTCACCGAGAGGTTACGAGCCATGACCATCAACTCGCCTTCGGAGCTCCGCACGACTTCGCGGTTCTTTATCTTCACAGTGCCTTCGAAGTTCGACTCGATGAAGGACTGCTCGGCGAACTGCGCCGCGCCGCCGATGTGGAACGTGCGCATGGTAAGTTGGGTACCCGGTTCGCCGATCGATTGCGCCGCGATCACGCCGACCGCTTCGCCGAGATTGACCGGCGTGCCGCGGGCGAGATCGCGCCCGTAGCACTTGCGGCAAGCGCCATTGATCGTTTCGCAGGTGAGCACCGAACGGATACGCACTTCCTGCACGCCCGCCGCAGCGATCTCGTCCACCGTCGGTTCATCGAGCAAGGTGCCGCGCTTGACGACCGTCTTGCCCGTCTTGGGATCGTTGATATCTTCGGCCGTGGTGCGGCCGAGGATGCGCATCCCGAGCGAGGCGACGACC
Source organism: uncultured Candidatus Competibacteraceae bacterium (assembly GCA_964563515.1). Lineage (GTDB taxonomy): Bacteria > Pseudomonadota > Gammaproteobacteria > Competibacterales > JAHEDQ01 > CAZLYT01. The sequence continues at coordinate 1,411 of CAZLYT010000639.1, forward strand.
GTGCCCGAGTCGACGACCGCGCGAATGCGGATACCGGCTTTCGTGCCGCAATCCTCTTCCGTGATGATGCAGTCCTGCGCCACGTCCACGAGACGCCGGGTAAGATAGCCAGAGTTTGCGGTCTTGAGCGCCGTGTCGGCCAGGCCCTTGCGCGCTCCGTGCGTCGAGTTGAAGTACTCGAGCACCGAAAGCCCTTCCTTGAAGTTGGAGATGATCGGGCTCTCGATGATTTCGCCCGATGGCTTCGCCATCGGACCGCGCATGCCGGCAAGCTGCTTCATCTGCGCGGGCGAACCGCGCGCGCCGGAGTGCGACATCATGTAGATCGAGTTGATCGGCATGTCGCGGCCATCCGCGTCCTTACGGACCGCGGAAATTTCCCGCATCATTTCGTCGGCGATCTTGTCGGTGCACTTGCCCCAAGCATCGACGACCTTGTTGTACTTCTCACCTTGGGTGATGAGCCCATCATTGTACTGTTGCTCGTATTCCTTCACGAGCGAGCGCGTTTCGTCGACGAGGCCCCACTTCTTGCTCGGAACGACCATGTCGTCCTTGCCGAAGGAGATGCCGGCCTTGAAGGCGTGATAGAAGCCAAGCGCCATGATGCGGTCGCAGAAGATCACCGTCTCCTTCTGTCCGCAGTGGCGATAGACCGCGTCGATCATGTTGGAGATTTCCTTCTTCGTCATCAGCTTGTTGATGAGGTCGAAGGGAATTTTCACGCTGCGCGGCAGCACTTCACCCAGCAAAAGCCGGCCCGGCGTCGTATCGTAGATTTTCGAGACCGGCTCGCCCTTTTCATCGACGCCGATATAGCGGCCCTTGATCTTTGTATGCAGCGTGACCGCACCGGACGCGAGCGCATGATCGATCTCGCCGATATTGGCGAAAGCCATCCCCTCGCCCGGCTCGCCCTCGCGGACCAGCGACAGATAATAAAGACCGAGCACGATATCCTGCGACGGCACGATGATCGGCGATCCGTTGGCCGGGTGCAGGATATTGTTCGTGCTCATCATCAGTACGCGCGATTCAAGCTGCGCTTCGAGCGAGAGCGGCACATGGACCGCCATCTGGTCGCCG
>CAZLYT010000640.1:0-2550 GCA_964563515.1 uncultured Candidatus Competibacteraceae bacterium
ATTCACCTCCAGCGCCCGCCGGAACTCGGCGCTCTGCACCTCGCGCAGGGGGGCGACGGGCGCCAGCACGCCGGCATTGTTGATCCACAGGTCCACATGGCCAAAGCGCTCGAACACCCGCTCGGCGAAATCGTCCACCGCCTGCTCGTCACTGACGTCGAGCTGCTGCGCGAGCACCTGATCCGAGTCCGAATGTGCCGGTTCCGAGCGCGCGCACACACCGAGCTTCAGCCCAGCTCGGCTGAAGACATCGGCCATGCCGGCACCGAGCCCGCGGCTGGCACCGGTGATGACCGCCACTTTTCCTTCGAGATTCATGAGTCGACTACCTTCCGGATGCTTCTCGAAATGTTAGGACAGCCCAAGGCAGGCTCCGTTACCCCGGGGTTCACGGGGCACTGTGATTGCTTGCGACAAGTGCCATCAAGCTGGCGACCGTGCACCGGACCGCTGCATAGGCGCCCTGCACCGGCTGCAGTCGATCTCCGCGGTTCAGATCGTCTAGCCTTCGTAGAAGGGCCGGCGGCGACCCGCACATTTTCATTGACTTGGGGGCGAGAGCATGGGCGAGCGTGAGAAGAGCGCGATCGTTGACGATCTGGTCGAATCCGCAAAGCGTACAGGGTTGAGTCGGCGTCAGTTTATTCGAGGCACGCTGGCCGCGGGCTTGTCCGTCAGCGCTGGATCGGCGCTCTGGAGCTCGCAAGTCGCGGCAGCGACACCCAAGCGCGGCGGCATCTACCGAGTGGGCATGCACGACGGCAATACCTCCGACAGCCTCGATCCGGGGACGACGGAATCTGTCTACATGATCCAGCTGAATCACGCATGTCGCAGCTACCTGACCGAGATCACAAGTACCAACGAGATCGGACCGGATGCAGCAGTGTCATGGGAAGCGTCGGCGGACGCGTCGGAATGGCGCTTCGAGCTGGCAAAGAACATCGTCTTTCATAGCGGGAAGCCTTTCACCGCAGAAGACGCGGTGGCATCGCTCAACTATCACCGGGGCGAGGACACCAAGTCCGCCGCCAAGACCCTGCTCACGGATGTGGAGGACATTCGAGCCGACGGCGACCATGCCGTCATCATCAAGATGGCCTCGGGCAACGCCGATCTACCGTATTTGCTGTCCGACTATCACCTGGTGATGCTACCGGCTAAGCCCTCTGGGGGCATCGAGTGGGAGAGCGGCGATGGCACCGGACCCTACAAGATCGCGCATCACGACCCGGGCATCGGCACCGAGCTGGTGCGTCATGAGCAGTACCATCGCGAGAATCAGGCCTTCTTCGACGGCGTCAAGCTCACCGCCCTGAACGATGCCAACGCACGCCAGACGGCGCTGCTCACCAACGACGTCGATGCCATCAGCGACGTGGACCTCAAGACCGTGCGGCTGCTCGGCCGCGACCCGAACATCGAGCTCGACGAAGTGCCCAGCGGCACCCACGCCACCATCCCCATGTTTTGCGACGTGGCGCCCTTCGACAATCTCGACGTCCGCCTGGCCCTGAAGCACGCGATAGATCGAGAGGAGATCATTCAGAAGATCCTGTTCGAGCACGGAAGTGTCGGCAATGATCATCCGATCTCTCCGACCCTGCCCTACTACGCCGAGCTGCCCCAGCGTGAGTACGATCCGGAGAAGGCGAGGTTTCACCTCAAAAAGGCCGGAGCCGAGGGCATGGAGGTGGAGCTGTCTGCCGCGGACGTGGTGTTCCCCGGCGCCATCGACATGTGCACGCTGTTCCGAGAGCAGGCCTCCAAGGTCGGAATCACCATCAATGTGAGGCGCGAACCCAATGACGGCTACTGGTCGAACGTGTGGTTGGTGAAGCCTTTCGTGGTGGTGCAGTGGGGAACCCGGCCGACACCCGATGTGATGTTCTCCCTGGCCTACAAGGAAGGCGCCGCCTGGAACGAAAGCCACTGGGAGAACGAGACCTTCAACAATCTGCTGCTGGAGGCGAAGGCGGAGCTGGATCAGGCCAAGCGCGCCGAAATGTATCGCGAGATGCAGCTCCTCTGCCGCGACGACGGCGGCACCATCGTGCCGTTCTTCCGCAACCGCCTATCCGCCCGGCGCAAGAACGTGCAGCACGGTCCCAACCTGGCGGGGAACTGGGAGCTGGATGGCGCCCGTTCGTTCCAGCGCTGGTGGTTCGAGAGCTGAGGCTGAACCGAGGCGGCAGCGCTTCCGCGTAGGGATGGGTCGGCGCAGCGTAACCCACCTCCCAGCCGCAGCAGTGGAGTGGTGCATCGCGCTTTCGCTAAGGCACCCTCGTTTTCGGGGTAGGAGATTCCGCCCAGCCTTTGGCCGCGCGCTGTCTCGGAGCTAACAGCATTCCAGCTGTGGAGCCATGTAAGTGGCGATGGCGCGCGCAGCGCGCCGGCCTTTCCGGAGCCAGAATAGGGCGCGCTGCGCGCCCCTTCGCGACGTACGTCCCCAATATCTGTTGCTGACCGAGGATCAGGCGGTGCTCTATGAGTTCACCGGGTGCATGCATCTGGCCCACGGGTTCGAGACCCTCACCGACGTGCGCCCGG
>CAZLYT010000641.1:0-10354 GCA_964563515.1 uncultured Candidatus Competibacteraceae bacterium
GTGGGCCCAACGGACGCAAGGACATGCGCGTGCCGACCAACTCTGCAGTTCGCCTCGAAACGAGAATGAGTGTTCCGGTGGTCTCATTGGCTTGCTCGAGCCGTTGGGCCAGATTGACGGCATTTCCGTGGACCATGTAACCAAGTCGATCATCATCGCCGATGGTGCCGCCAACGACCGTGTCGGTTGTGACGCCGATCCGAGACCAGCATGAATGATCATGTGCCTGACAATGCTGCCAGCGCCCCCGGCCTGGCTGCTGATCCGGTTTGGAACTTGCCGGTGCGTATTGCTTGATCCCCTGGCCTGAACAGGATCCATGCGGGAACTAGAAGCGCCACTTCCAAAGGGAGCACTACGAGGCGAAGCATAACGACGACGGGCATAGGTCCGCCGGCGAGCAAAACTACCGACCCCGTTGCCAGACAAACGCTGGCCATAAGCGCGAAGTAGACCAGAGTGGGGTTCCCTATTCCGCCTACCACAGGGTACGCTGTCTTCTTTGTATTGAGTGGCTTGGCTATTGTCTCATTTCGTATTTTGCATCTACTCCTCGCTCGGCTTTGTCTATCGCGCGTTTTTGGCTCCAAACCCCTGGGCGCAGACGAGCATGTACCAGACGGCTAGCAGGCGACTATCAAAGAGTGGATCATACGCTGTGGCAACCGCGGCATGCCTTACAGCCTTGCATCGGTTCTGGAGAAACGATGTCAAGCATTTCGTTTCCGGCGATGCGGCTCTTCTTCGTTACAGCGGCAGGTTTCCGCCCGTCCTCGGCAGCGCGATGGGAGTGCGGTGTCGATAGCGGGCGCGATGAATCCTGTACCAGGGGTGCAGCCTCCTAGTTGGGACGCTTGATGGCGGTGTTCCGAGCTGCTCCGCTGGTCTAGTCGGCATCACCCCGCGATCCGGGGGCTCTTGATGGGCCACGGACATGGGCCGATTCCGGATTGGCCGCTACGGGACAGAAGCCTTGAGGTGCCACCCCAAGTGCCGAATTGAATTTGCTGGAAAGGTTCTGAAAGGCAATCAGCGCCGTGAGCTCGACGATAGAGTCGTCATCGAAGTGCGTTCGCAGCCGTACGAAGTGCTCGGGCGTAACGTGCTGATCCGGGTACGTAACGGCTTCAGCATACGCAAGCGCGGCTTTCTCACTTTCAGAATATCGCTCGCTCGTTTCGAAGTGCGCCAGCTCGCCCAGCTTGGCCTCCTCGATCCCCCGCTTCAGCACCGTGGCAGAGTTGATGTCAACGCAGAAGGCGCACCAGTTGATTTGTGAAACGCGCACTGTCACCAGCGAGCGAAGCGCGGGCTCCAGTGGTGAGGAATTACGATCCAACGCCCCGTAAAGCAATGCAAGCGCTGCGAACACCCTGGGTGACCGTCCCCATAGCCGCGCCGGCTCGAGCACAGCACCGTAACGGCGGCGCTGGTTCCAGAAGAAAAACCGCACGTACCACGGGAAATGATGGTCAGGTGGCGTCTCCACGAATGGCATGGATAGTCCCTCCACGTCTCCCACCGCCTGCTGGCGAAATATTGTATGGGTTGCATCATCGTACGGCCGGTTAAGGCCTCAATGGCATTGCCTGGTCCTGGCGTAGCCAGCTCGTCAACTGGGACTGTCAGGATCAGCGCAGCCGCGCCACTCGGTCGTCGACCATCAGTCTGCTAGAGCGAGTTGCAGGTCGGCGCCCGTAGAATTCAGCCTGCGCCAGCTACGAAGAGAAAACGTGGCGTCACGTGACCTCCCTTTGCTGAGATGGTGCACGTGTTCATTGAATCGGCAGACGCCGTCGTCAACCCATCGCCCTCGTCGTGGTTACGCCCCTAGATAAGCGAGTAGGTCGCTCCAGTCCCCCTCGCTCATGGACCACCGCGGCATCGTCGTGTCGAGAGGAGCCCCTGCGGGGTCGACTCCGCGAGAAATGGCGCGTCGAAGCGATGCGGGGTCATAGCGCTCATGTTCGCCGTGACCGGTGAACTCCTCGTGGTTCCCGTACAGTGCCTCCTGAGTTAATGGCGGTGCAACGATCCAGAATTGGGGCATCACTCGCCGGCCGCCTCTGTCGGCGCCGTGGCAGATTGCGCAACCTCCGCCCATCATCTGGAGATGCACGTTTCCCCCCGTGTAGGTGATTGCGTTTCCGGAGTCACTAGTACCGGTGAAGTAGATACGCTCGCCGTTGCTCGCGAAGGTTTCCGGACTCGCCTGATATCCCCCCATCATCCCGTGACCACCGTCACACCCTGCCAGGATAAGGGCAGACGACATTACGATCGCCGTCCGCAGTGACTTTGATACCCGGGCCGTTGCTCGATTCGGGTGGAGGCTGCCAGCCGCCATATTGCCCAAGGGCGGGGTTCCATCCCTGGTCCTCTGCGAGGTCTGTTTGCAAACGCGCATTTGGTGTGCCACCGCGTAGGTAGCGAGCTCGAGAGGAGTCGATCAATGCTCGTGGGGCGACTCTCCGGTGTCATCGTGACCGTGCTCAGCGGACATTTCGTCGTACATTTCGTCCATATCTCAGGGCATCGCGTGGGTGTGGCCCTCTACAACTTCCCGGGCCTTGAGTTTGTGAGGGTGGCGAATGCTGAGCGCCTCGGGAGCATCCAACACCACCTGGATGAAGTCGCTCCCCACGGCGGCGTGGCAGCCACTACAGGTCTTGATGGTTCGATCCAGGGCAGTCGAAAAGCTGTTGGTATCGCCGTGCTCGATGGCCTCCTCGAGCGTGTCGAGCTGCGGCCCCATCATGCTTTTCATGAGCTCAACCCTATCCTCATCGATATTGGTGGAGAGGGCGGTGAGCCGCTTCCTTTCCTTGAGCTCATGGGAGGCTACCGCCCAGTCGCCTGCCTCTTCCGCCCGCTGCATGACATGGAAGCGCTCGGCGAAGTTCGGCATTAATGACGTGAACGTCGTGCGCGCTTCAAGAGCGGCAATTCGTTTCTGCAACGCTTGAATTTGTTGCTCGAGTTGCTCGATCCTGCCCCCGTCGGTATGCGCGGACGCGGGGCAGGTCAAGACTGCGTCTATCAGGGCGGAGGCGATAGGGAATGGTCTTGCCATGGAAATCTCCTCTCGCTGAGACAGCCGACGGAGGCAGGGACTGAGTTACTCAGCGCGTTGCATTCGTCCGGTATGCCGATCCACGGAGTAGCGCTCCACCAGCGAACCATCCACGGTTTCGATCTCAGCGAGGATTGCGTCGTCCTCGGTTGCTTCCACCTTGCCCACGCGAAGCCGCTCGTTCCCCCAGTGTTCGAGCCGGTGCTCGAGGATCCCCCTGACCTCTTCTGGCGACAGGTCACGGTCGAGATATGCTTGTGGAGCGACGCCCTGGCCCATCATGCCCGGGTCCATACCCTGGCCCATCATGCCGGGGTCCATGCCCTGGCCCATCATGCCGGGGCCCATACCCTGGCCCATCATGCCGGGGCCCATGCCCTGGCCCGTCATGCCCGGGCCCATCATGCCGGGACCCATGCCGGGACCCATGCCCGGGCCCATACCCTGACCCATCGTGCCCCACTTCCCGCAGCAGGGGCCGTAACTGGCTCCACCTTGACCGTAGCCAGACCCGTGAGCCAGGGCAGGTGCGGCAGTCAAAGCACCACTGGCAAGAAAGAGAGCCAACACAATTCTCGGGTTGCTAAGCCTTTTCATCGTTCGATGCCTCTGAGCAAAATATTTGTTAGATGACGGAGTACGCCTTCAATAGCAAGCTGCGGTTCTCTCAATCCCCTCTTGTTCACAAAGAAATCGTACATGGCAACACAACATTGGCGTTACCGTTTTCACTGGCCTCCCGTTGGAGGGTGCGGCGGCGACGAGTCGTTGACTGCACTGCGTCTCCGCTTGCGAGGGATAAATGCCGGGACCTCCCGCATGTATTCCCCGTAGGCATCGCCAAACTCCGCAAGCGCATCTCTTTCCTCGCGTCGGGCAAGGCGTGCGTACATGACTACCAAGACCGGGAACATCAACACCGTTAGCACCGTCGGCCACTGTAAGAGAAACCCGAGCATGATGAGCACGAAGCCCGCGTACTGCGGATGCCGGATGTAGGCATAGGGCCCAGTCGTTGCCAACGAGTGCGAGCGCTGAGCGGCGTACAGGGCCTTCCACGCGGCAGAGAGCAGCCAGAAACCGGCGATAATGAAGCCAGTGCTGAGCAGGTGGAACGGCCCAAAATGCGGATTACCACGCCACCCGAAAAGCATTTCCAACAGATGGCCCGAGTCATGAACAAGCCAGTCTACGCTTGGAAACTGGCTCGTGAGCCATCCGGACAGCAGGTAGATCGTTAGCGGGAAACCGTACATCTCTGTAAACAGCGCCACCAAGAACGCGGAAAAGGCGCCAAACGATCGCCAATCGCGTGCCGATCGGGGCTTGACGAAGCTGAAGGCGAAGACGATGAACACCAAAGAATTGATGATGACCAGAGACCACAAGCCATACGCGGGCGCCGCCGGGCTCATCGCTCCGGCCTGTCCGCGGCTTGGTCTCTGGGCTCGCCGTTGTCATGGGGTTCGTGACTTCCGTGCCCGCCGTGCATGAACATGTGCATACCGAGGCAGGCGAGTAGGAGTACCCACGGTAGGAATTCGATCACGTGCGCGCGGTGCTCGGTCCACAAGAAATAACCGCCGATTACAAGGAAGATCACGAATGCGATGTTCGATCGAGTTCGCCATCGACTTCTCATACTGTCACTCGCTGGGTTCTCCACCGCGAGCTCGTTACCCGAATGCTGACGATAGCGCCAGAGACGTACTCACCAGCTTTCCTGATCGTTAGCAAAAGTTGATGCGTGCCCAAGTAGCATAAGCTTCCTGGGGGTATCGCCAATTGCATTGGCCTCGCCTCACTACAGCCTTACTCGATTCAGGCGCAGCGCGTTCATCACCACCGACACTGAGCTGAAGCTCATTGCAGCGGCTGCGATAATTGGGCTCAGCAGAATGCCGAAGGCGGGGTAGAGCACCCCCGCCGCGATGGGTACGCCAAGCGCGTTGTAGACGAAAGCGAAGAACAGGTTTTGGCGAATGTTGAGCATGGTGGCGTGAGATAGCCGGCGCGCTCGCGCGATGCCGCGGAGATCGCCCTTGACGAGCGTCACGCCTGCGCTCTCCATCGCCACGTCCGTACCGGTGCCCATGGCAATGCCGACCTGGGCCAGGGCGAGGGCCGGAGCATCGTTGATGCCGTCGCCCGCCATCCCCACGACTCGACCTTCGTGTTGCAGCCGTCGTACCGTGTCGGCCTTCTGGTCCGGGAGGACTCCGGCGATGACTTCGTCCAGCCCGAGCTTTGCGGCCACTGCTCTGGCCGTGGTCTCACTGTCTCCCGTCAGCATGACGATTCGAATTCCTTCCGCGTGCAGTGCCTCGATAGCTTCCGCTGTGGTTTGCTTGATGGGATCGGCGACACCGACGAGACCTGTCACCTGGTCATCTACCGTCACGAACATCACGGTCTGCCCCTCCTTGCGCAGCACCTCGGCGCGTTCGGCCAGGGGTCCCGGGTCGATGCCCAGGGTTTCGAGCAGGCGCAGGTTGCCGAGTGCGACTTTCTTGCCGTCCACCTCGCCCTTCACGCCCTGGCCGGTCACCGATTCGAAGCCCTGGGCTTTGCTGAGCTCGACGCCACGCTCTTCTGCCCCCGCGACGATGGCTGCTGCGAGTGGGTGCTCACTGCCCCGCTCGAGGGTTGCCGCCAATCGCAGCACCGTGGATCCGTCGATTCCCGGCGCAACCTCGACCTGCACCAGCCGCGGCTTCCCCTCGGTCAGCGTGCCGGTTTTGTCCACCACCAGGGTGTCGATCTTGCGCGTCACTTCGATCGCCTCCGCGTCCTTGAACAGGACTCCCAGCGTGGCGCCCTTGCCGGTCGCGGTCATGATCGACATGGGCGTAGCGAGCCCCAGCGCGCACGGGCAGGCAATGATGAGCACGGCGACGGCGTTGATGAGCGCATACGCCATGGCGGGCGCCGGGCCGACCCAGGCCCACACGACGAAGGTGATGATGGCGATCAGAACGACCACCGGGACGAAGTAGCCCGCCACGACGTCGGCCAGCTTCTGAATGGGGGCGCGGCTGCGTTGCGCGGCCGCGACCATTTGTACGATCTGTGCGAGCAGCGTGTCGGCGCCCACGCGCCGCGCCTCGATGATGAGCCCACCAGTGCCGTTCACCGTGGCGCCGATCACCTTGTCGCCGGCCTGCTTCTCGACCGGGATAGGCTCGCCGGTGATCATGGACTCATCGACGGCGCTGGCGCCCTCCACCACGACCCCGTCGACCGGTACCTTCTCCCCGGGTCGCACCCGTAGCCGGTCGCTCACCTGCACCCGATCGAGGGGCACATCTGTCTCGCTGCCGTCAGGGTCAATGCGCCGCGCCGTCTTCGGCGCGAGGCCGAGTAGCGCACGAATGGCGGCACCGGTTCGGCTACGTGCGCGCAGCTCCATCACCTGGCCCAAGAGCACCAAACTCACAATGACCGCTGCCGCTTCGAAGTAGACTGCTACCTCGCCATGCATGTCCCGGAAGGAGGCCGGAAAGAGGCCGGGCGCCAAGGTCGCCACGACACTGTACCAATAGGCGACCCCCGTGCCGAGGCCAATCAGGGTGAACATATTGAGACTGCGGTTGACCACGGACCGCCAGCCACGCACGAAGAACGGCCAGCCGCCCCACAACACCACCGGCGTGCCCAGCGCCAGCTCGAACCAACCCAGCGTGCGGGGCGAAGCGAGCCACTCGAAGGAGAGGCCGACGACGTCGCCCATGGCGATGACAACCAGCGGTATGGTCAGGATCGCGCTCACCCAGAAGCGCCGCGTCATATCGGTGAGCTCAGGGTTCTCCTCTTCTTCCAGGGTCACCGCCATCGGCTCGAGTGCCATGCCGCAGATCGGGCATTCACCCGGCTCGTCGCGCACGATCTCCGGGTGCATGGGACAGGTGTATTGGGTCTTCGTGGGCAACGCCGGGGTCTCCGGCTCGAGTGCCATCCCGCAGCTGGGGCAGGCGTCCGGAGCGTTCTCTCGCACTTCTGGGCACATGGGGCAGACGTAGGCGCTGCCAGGTGCGCCGCTGGGCAGCGTGGAGGGACGATGGTCGGATGGCGTTGCGAGATACTGCTCGGGTGAGGCCTTGAACTTATCCGAGCAGCGGGCGCTACAAAAATAGTAGGTGGTACCGCCGTGGACCTGCCGGTGCTCGGAGTCGCTGGAAACCGACATGCCACATACGGGATCACGGAGCGCTGACGGTGCTTTCGTGGCCCGGTGGTTGTGATGGTGGCGCTTCGCAACCGAATCGTCCATTCCGTACCATCTCCTGACAGAATTGTTCGAATAAGGGAACCGCGTCCGGAGCTCAGTGGCTCTGACACGTTTGCTCCGGCTTGACATCGGATCCACGAGCGGGCGCAACTTCTCGTGTGGGTAGTCCCAGCGCTCTAGAGAAAACATCGCTATGCGGCTTACAGAATGCGCGCAGCCTACCCGGTGGAGGAGCGGCAAGGGATGGGCGCCACCCGACAACTCCGCTACCTCCCGACAAGACTCTACTTCGCCGCAGATGGCTGTAGGCTTTCGCGAGCATTACGGAATGTTGAGATTGCAGTTTCGTATCATCCCGGCCATCGTCCGGCAATCGCCTGGGTTGGAAGATTTCTGTTGGGGGGTGTCGGAACGGTCGCTTCGAGCGCTGGTTAGGGTGTAGGGGCATGAAGGTCCTAGTCGTAGAAGACGATAACGAGACTGCCGCCTACGTGGCGAACGGCCTCAAAGAGCTTGGCCACACGGTCGACGTAGCCGTTGATGGTCGGGAAGGACTATTGCTGGCCGCCGGTGTGCCCTACGAGCTGATGATCATCGACCGCATGCTCCCGGAAATCGACGGGCTGTCGATTGTGAGGCGGATACGCATTGCGGGAGTGGAAACACCTGTGTTGTTCCTCACCGCGCTGGGGGGCGTTGACGATCGGGTCAGTGGTCTCGATGCTGGCGCCGACGACTACCTCCCGAAGCCCTTCGCATTCTCCGAACTGCTGGCGAGAATCAACGCTCTCGCGCGCCGACCCCCAATGGCTTCCGTGGTGACAACCCTGCAGGTGGGGGACCTGCACCTGGACCTGTTGAAGCGACTGGTCACGCGTCGCGGCGAGGTGCTAGACCTTCAACCACGAGAGTTTCGGTTGCTCGAGTACCTGATGCGCCATGTAGGGCAGATGGTGACCCGAACTATGCTGCTGGAGCATGTGTGGGATTTCCACTTCGATCCCCACACCAATGTCGTCGAAACCCACATGAGCCGGCTGCGTGCAAAGGTCGACAAGCCCTTCGATCGCCCTCTCATTCACACGGTCCGCGGTGCCGGTTACCTGTTGCAAGCGTCGGAGTGAGGCGGAGTGAATCTGCTTCGGCTGGCGGGCGCGGCGCCAGTGCGTTATGCCTTGGTCTTTGCATTGTCATCGTCGGTGGTCATGGCTCTGCTGCTCGGCGTCATTTATGGGCGCGTGTCCGAGCTCCTGTTGCGACAGCTCGATGAAGGGATCGAGGCCCAGCTCCAAGTGCTGCGGAGTGCATTGAAGCAGGATGGCCGGGAATCAATGATTGGTTTGGTGCAACAGCATCAGGAGAATTACCGAGACAGTCCGCTGCACTTATTGGTTCAAGATATCTCTGGCAGGGTGCTGGCTGGCGACCTTCCACCCACTGAGATTGGAGAGGGTTGGCACGACATCGCGATGATGAAGTCCGGCCAAAACTCTGACCAGACCGGAGCAATCTTGCGTGGCAGGGGTGAATGGCTGAACGAGGATCTCTTTGTCCTGGTGACCAATGACACGCACGATCTGCGCGAGACGCGTAGACTCATCGTCGGCGCGTTTGCCATCGCTCTTGCCGCGACTGTCGTACTTGCTCTTGCAGGTGGGCTGGTAATCGGGCGGTTGCTCCTGCGCAGAGTCGAGGTCGTTCAACAGACGGCCGAAGCGATCATGGAAGGCGATCTCTCGCAACGTATCCCGGTCATAGGGCCGCGTGACGAATTCGATGGACTGGCGGACGTCCTAAACCGAATGCTCGGTCGCATCGAGGAGTTGATGGCGAACCTGCAGCACGTAACCAGTGATATTGCCCACGACCTTCGCTCGCCCCTCGGGCGATTGCGCCAGCGACTCGAATCTGCCCGCATCCGGCATAGTACTGGCCCGGAATACGAAGCGGTCATCGACGCGGCCATCGCTGAAGCTGACAGCATGCTGAAGACCTTCGAGGCGATGCTCCGAATCGCCCAAATCGAGGCCGGTGTCCGGCGCGCGCGGTTCACGACACTGAACATGAGCGAGGTTGCAGATAACGTTGTCGATGCCTTCGCGGCAGTCGCCGAGGATGATGGCAAGGTTCTGGAGGCGGAGGTCGAGCCAGCTGTCCATGCCCACGGCGATCGTGAGTTGCTAACCCAAATGCTGGCCAACCTCGTTGAGAACGCCATTCGCCATACGCCTCGCGGGACGACGTTAACCGTTCGACTGGAACGAGATGCCGGCCGAGGTCGCCTCGAGGTCAATGACGATGGTCCAGGAATTCCGGCAGAGGAACGCGAGCGCGTATTTGGACGCTTCTATCGCCTCGATCAAAGCCGAACCACGCCGGGGAGCGGTCTAGGTCTGGCTCTCGTGGGCGCAGTTGTGAGACTTCACGGCTGGACGATCACGCTCGAGGACAATTCCCCGGGGCTCTCGGCCTGCATCGAGCTCGATGCCGAGAGCAGCTAGACCTATGGGCTAAATGAAACGGGCAGCCGTCACGGCTGACCTAGACGGTCATGACGCCGGCCCGTCGCGCTCCCTGGATGTCCCAGTGGTCGATGCTGGCTTCGTCCATCGGCCTATACATTTTCGCGAGGAGGCTCTTCAGCGTTCCAGTTGCCATTTCGCGGAAGGGCTTATGGACGCCGGCCTTATCAAGGTCGAAGGCGTCTCGCAGCAGCTCGGCAACCCACCTTTCCAGTGCCTGGGCTGGGAGCCGTGAGCCCAATCCTCTCAACTTGAAGTAAGCGGATTGTGGGTGACATAGGCGTGCCTATTCAGTACAACTTCAGTAACTTCTCAATAACCCGGGGCAGTGGCTGGACAAAAATGCCGAACATGGCACGGTATGGCCATGGCCCCCATTGTTCAATTACGGGAAATAGCCGAGGCGGAGCGCACGCCGCTGGTCTTGACCCTGCTCGGGATCATCGAGCGCTTGGCGGAGAGTGTCCAGCAACAGGAGGAAGAGATCCAGCGGCTGAAGGATGAGATCGCGGTCTTGAAGGGCCAGAAGAA
>CAZLYT010000642.1:0-22231 GCA_964563515.1 uncultured Candidatus Competibacteraceae bacterium
ATCGCCGCAGAGACGCCTTCGCAAGCAGCGCAGGTAAACAGGATCGTCGAGCCACACCGGTCGAGAACGCCGGACCTCGCCAAGCCGCAGCCGAAGCAGCTCCAAGCGTTCCCTGCGACCCCGGGCCTCCTGCAGGTCGCCAGTGGCCGCAACCACTTCGGTTAGCTGACGGAGCTCCTGCTCCAAGCTCAGATCGGGCGGAATGAAACCCGCATTCTTCAAGACCCGATAGGCCATTCTGAGGGCCTCCGGAACCAGCGGATTCATGTCGTCGGGTGGCAGTGGCTTGCCTGCCCCGGGAAGATTGTCTAGCTCTCCTCGGTCTACGGCTTCCTGAATGCGGGCTTCGGCCAATCGCTGCAATGGATCCATCGAGATTCTCCCCGACGTTAGCGGAAGGCAGGCAACGACATCACAGAATGAGGTCCGCCGCCGCACTCAGGTCGTCGCAAACGCGACCGCCGGCAGGCTCGATCAAGGATTCATCGCCTGCTCGGTATTTCCCGGTCCGCACCAGTATCGCTTGCAGACCCGCGGCCAAGGCTCCGCCGACATCCGTTTCGTGATCATCCCCCACCATCACCACCTCGTTGGCCTCGAGCCCCATGGAAGCCACGGCGGCTCTGAAAAAGTCCGCGGCGGGCTTTCCCAACACTCTCGCTTTGGTGTCGGCTGCGTACTCCAGCGCCTTCACGAACGGGCCGAGATCGAGGCTGAATCCCCCTGGCTCCCGAAAATAGCGGTTGGTGCCCATGGCGAGCAACTCGCCGCCCTCGAGCAGGATGCGAAAGGCGGCGTTGAGATGCTGATAAGTGAATGCAGGACCGGCGTCACCCATCAGTACGGCGGCCGGCTGCGGCCCTCCCAGGTCGGCCACCTCGGGCAGCAGGTCTGGATGAACCAGTAGCAAGGCGCGATGGCCGCGTTCTCGCAAATGCACCCGAGCCGCGGTGACGGGTGTGAAGAGATCGTCGGCATCTACGTCGAGGCCAAGTCCCGCGAGCTTGCGAAGAATGGCGATCTTCGGCATGCGCGTGACATTGGTAATGAAGCGCACCGGTAGGCCGGCGGCGCGTAAAGAGATAAGTGCGTCCTTGGCGCCATCCACCAAGTCATCGCCCACGTAAAGGACGCCGCTGAGGTCACATAGCACTCCACGGATCATCTCGCGTCCCTGGAAATCCTCCGGTCAGTGGATAAGCACACTGGCATGGGTGGCGAGCACAGCGCTTTCCTGGCTCGACGACTGCCCTCGCCACCGACCACCGCAACGGTATCGACGCCGTGACTTGCCGTCTGTTTGGGCGCGCCGTCCACGGCTGGTTCCAGACCGGGTCAACCGTCTTGGTCGGCGACGGTCTGTTGGAGTATAGACGCGCGCCCCAGACTCGCCGCCCAGGGCCTAGCGGCAGTAATGGGCAGTGAGCATGTGGGTAGATGGTGCCGTCGGCGCCTCGCCTAAAAGTCAGCAGTCGGACCATCTCACGGCCGCGAGGCGGTCGCCGTCCGAGGCTCTTGGCTGCGGCCCAGCCGCGCCGCCATATCCTCGTGAATGGAAAGCAACGCCGGCACGAACAGAAGCACCAGGAGGGTGGCGAATCCCAAGCCAAAGGAGATGGACACCGCCATCGGGATCAGAAACTGGGCTTGCAGCGAGGTTTCGAAAAGCAGCGGCGTCAAACCGCCGATGGTGGTGAGCGATGTCAGTAGGACTGCCCGCAGGCGCTGGCAGGCGGCCTCGATGATGGCCGGGCGTGCCGCCACACCGGATTGACGCAGGTGGCGGTAGAAGATGACCAGGACGATGGAGTCGTTGATGACGATGCCCGACAAGCCGAACATCCCGAACAGGGACAGAATGGTCAGGTTGATGTCCATGGCCACGTGCCCGAGGATCGCGCCCACCAGACCGAAAGGAATGGCTGCCATCACCACCAGCGGCCATCCGTAGGAGGAGAACACCCAGGCCAGGATCAGGTAGATGAACAACAGCGCGAAGACCGCTCCGCGACGCATGTCTGCGGTGGTCTCGCTCTGATCGGCTGCTCGGCCTTGGAAGGAGTAGTTCAGACCGTAGCGGCTCATGAGTCCCGGCAGCACGTCCGCCGCGAGGGCGGCCAAGACTTGATCGGCGCTGTTCTGGGCGGGGTTGACGTCCGCCGACACCTGCGCCGCAAGCTTGCCCTCGGCGTGACGCAGCGCTTCGAAGCCGCGGCGGGTAGTGAACTCCACCACGCTGCCGAGCGGCACGCCGTCCCCACTGGGCAGTATCACGTTCAGCGCCGACAGGTTTACCAACGCCCCACGTTCCTGGTCCGGCAACAGCACCCGAACCTCGACCTCATCCTCCCCGTCCTGGAAGATCTGCGCCAGGGCGCCGTCGTAGGCGGCCCGCAGCTGGCGGCCCAGCGACTCCACTGTCAGACCGGCGGCCAGCGCCTGGGGAGTGAGACGGTATATCAGCTGCTCGCGCCCGTAGGGCATGTCATCCTCCACTGCGGACACCCCCGGGAACGAGCGCAATGCCTGGGCCAAGGTGGTCGCCGCAGCTTTCAAGCCCGCGGCATCGTCACCGGTGAGGCGAATCTCCACGTCGCGTCCCGGCGGCCCGGCGGCACGCGAGAAGATCGAGAAGGTCTCCAACCCGGCGGCCCGTTGCACCCGCTCCGACCAAGCCTCGATGAAGTCGGTGAGACGAACGGAGCGCTGATCGGGGGGCGTGAGCTCCACCAGCAACGACCCGAACTGCTCCCCTTGACGGGTGTTGGTACCGCTGGCGGAGATCACTTGGCCGTGCTTGGTTTGGGCAGCGACGATCAGGTCACCGCCGAATGCGGCTTCCGTCTGGTACAGGGTCTGCTCGAGATGCCGCAGGAAAGCCTCAACGCGGCTGCGGTCGGTGCCGGCGACGAAGCTCACACCGGCATTGACGATGGAGCCCTCGGGGGTGGGGAAGAAGGTGAAACCGAGCCTGCCACCCGCCACCATTCCCGCGGTCACCACCAGCAAACCCAGCGCCAGCGCCAGCGTAGTAGCCCGAAACTCCAAGGCTCTCGTGACCAGCGGCCGAAACACACGCTCGCGGAATAGCTCGAACCCCCGGTCCAACCGCGCCCGCATCGGCCGCGGGGCGCGATGATGCAGGCGCAGGAAGCTGTGACGCAGATGGCCAGGCAATACCAGGAAGCTCTCGACCAGGGAGGCGACGATCACACATACGATCACCAACGGTATGTCGTAGATGACGTTGCCGATGACCCCGCCCACGGACATGATCGGCACGAAGGCGGCGATGGTAGTGAGCGAGGACGACGCCACGGGCGCCAGCATGCGGCGCGCCCCGCCCTCGGCTGCCTGCAGTGAACGTTCCCCCCTTTGATAGTGCGCAAGCGCGTCCTCGCCCACGACGATGGCATCGTCGCAGATGATCCCCAGCGCCATGATCAGCGCGAACAGACTGATCATGTTGATTGAGCCCCCCAGGGCCCACAGCACCGCGAGCGTGGCCATGAACGAGACTGGGATGCCCACGGCCACCCACCATGCCACCCGTCCGTTCAGGAACAGAAACAGCACCCCCACCACCAGCAGCAGGCCGCCGGCACCGTTGGTCACCAGCAGCATTACCCGATCACGAATCAGCTGCCAGCTGGCGTCGAAGACCGCTAGCTCCACGCCGGGTGGCAGCTGAGGCCGGGTGTCCGCCACCCATTGCTCGAGGATCCGCGCCGCTTCCAGGGCATCCTCGGACTCGGCCCGCTGCAGTTGCAGCTCGATGGCCGGCCGGCCGCCGAAGCCGATTCTCACCTGGTCGTCGTGGGGGCGACGCTCGATCTCCGCCACATCGCCCAGGGCCAAGCGACCGCCGCTGTCGGCGGTCTTGAGCGGCAGCTCGGCGAAGCCGGTCTCGTCGCGGCGTTGATCGAGGCTGCGCAGCTGACGGGCGACGTCGTTGGACCCAACGGTTCCGGCGGGCAGGTCGCGACTGAGCTCTGCCACCCGGGCGGCGATCTGGTTCAGTGACATGCCGAGCTCTAGCAGCGCCGCGTTGGGCACCTGGATCGCGATCTCCTCCTCCGGCAGCCCAATCATCTCGATGCGGGCGATCCCTCGGTCCAGCAGCTCGCGCTCGGTTTGACGGGCCAACGCCCGCAGCTCACGGCGGACGCCCGGACCGGTGAGCACGACCCGCGCGATCTGGTCATAGCGCACCACCCGGGAGATTTCTGGCTCCTCGGCGTCCGCCGGCAAATTGCGAACCCGGTCGACCCGTTCCTTGAGCTCGTCCAGGGCTTGGCCCATGTCCGTGCCTTCCTCGTACTCCAAAGTGATGGCAGACACACCATCCCCGGAAGTAGAAGTCATGCTGCGGACGTGGTTCACTTCGCGCAGCTCGCGCTCGAGAGGGTTCGTAACGGCGGCTTCCACGTCCTCTGCGGCGGCGCCGCTCCACACCACGCGAACACTGATGAAATCGAGCTCGAAGTTGGGGAAGAACTGGGTGTTGAGCTTTGAAAGCGCAAAGATCCCAGCTAGGATCATCATGCTCATCAGCAGGTTGGCGGCAACGCGGTGTTGCGCGAAGACACCGATCAAGTCATTGCGATGGGGCACACCGGGGGTCAGCTGAGGCCGCCTCCGGCAATCCGGACCCGCAATCCGGTTACCGCATTGGGCAGTTGGGTGGAAACCACCTGGTCGCCCTCGGCGAGCTCGGGCGCCGTGACCAGGATGCGGCGGGCACCGTCTCCAGAGTAACGCTCACCCACCAACCGCACCGGGACGGGATACATGCGCTCGTCGTCCTCGATCCGATAGATGCGGTCGAGACCATAGAGGGCTTCGAAAGGAAGCTCGGCCACGTCATCGACGGCGGGCAGGTCGAGAATAACCGTCAGCACGCGCCCGACAGCCAAGGCGTCGCTCTCGGAGGTGACTCGAAACAGGGCATCGACACCGCCGCTGGCCTCGGCTGAACGGGCCGCCAGCGCCCGCAACTCCAGCGCCACGGGGGCGCCGTCCACCTGGGCCGTCGCCGCCAGCGACGCGCCGTCGTTCAACGCCGCTCTCACCGTGGCCAAACGCGCGCTGGGGATCAGCGCCCGCACCTCCAGGCGAGTGTCGTCGATCAGCTCCACCAGGGGTGAACCCGGAACCACCCGATCGCCCACCGCCACCGCCACGGCGACCACGCGGCCATCGAAGGGTGCCTCGATACGGCTGCGCTGCAGATCGAGGGCTGCCCGGTCTCGTGCCGCGCGGGCCTTGGCCAGGCGGGATTCGAGCATGGCCAGCCGTGCAGCGTGGTCGCTCACCGCCTGCTGTCGTGCCACCAAAGCCAGCTCGGCACGCTCCAGCTCGGCGCGAGCCTGATCACGCTGAGTAGCGGAGGCGAGATTGCGGCGCACCAGATCATCGATTCGAGAGGCTTCACGCTGGGCCAGATCCAGCAGCCGGCGTTCGATCGACATGGCCTCCAGGTCGGCGCCATGGCGCGTATTCTCGCTCTCGATCTGGGCCCGAGCATCGGCTAGCTCCGCCTCCCGTTGTGCCAGCTCCAGCCGCAGCTCTGCCGGATCGAGCTCCACCAGGAGCGCGCCCCGGCGCAGCTGTTCACCCTCGAGCGCCAGCACCGACTGGACATCGCCGGCGACGGCGGCGCTGAGCGTAGCGAGCCCGCGGTTGGATACTTGGCCGTAGAGCAGCAGCTGGGGGCCTCGCGCCCGCAGGCTCACGGGCACGACCTGGACCAGCCAGGCGCGCTCCTCGGCCTGAACCGGTGGCAGCGGTTCGCGAGTGGCGCGCAGGTACGCAAACCCGGCCAGCGACGCTGCCAGCACCAGCAGCGGCAACAGCAACCGCAGCCAGCGCGATCTCGGCCGCGGCTGCGGGGAAGCGAGCTCAGGGGGTGATGGCGCGCGGTGCTCGACGTCCGCCTCGGGCTCGAAAACGGTTCGCCTCACCGGCTGGCACCCATCTCCAGGGCTCTGGCTCGGCTCGAGGCGGACTCCCGCTCACGCTCGGCGACGCTGTGGACATCGTCGGACTCGGGCCACCCCTGCATGTGTCGTTGCGCCAGGGAAGCCAAGGCTTCCAGGTGGTCGTGGCGGTCGTTGAGAGCCGCAATGTAGCGCAGCTGCTCACCACCGGCCGCCAGAAACGCATCCCGGTTCTCGCCCGCAATCTCCTCCAGGGTCTCCAGACAATCGGCCGAAAAACCCGGGCACACTACATCGACCTTGCGCACCCCGTCCGCCGCCAAGCGCTCCAGCGTCTTGTCGGTGTAGGGCTGGAGCCATTCCTCGCGACCGAACCGGGATTGGAAAGTGACCTGCCAGCGACCCTCGGGCAAACCCAAGCGTTCGGCGACTAGGCGTGCCGTTTCGTGACAAAAGCAGTGATAGGGGTCACCGGCGAGCAGATAGCGACGCGGTAGTCCGTGGAAAGAGAACAGCAGCCACTCGGCGGGCGGCACGATTCGCCAGGCGTCGCTCAGCGAGGCCGCCAGCGCATTGAGATAGCCCTCGTCGCGGTGGTAGCCGGCAACGAAGCGCAACTCCGGAACCCAGGGCCACTTCGCCAGCTCGGCCGCGACGGCGTCCAGGGTGGAGGCCGTGGTGCTGGCGGCGTACTGAGGGTATAGCGGCAGCACCAGCAGCCGGCGCACGCCGGCGGCACGCAATGCCCGCAGCCCCTCGGCGATGGAAGGACGCCCATAGCGCATGGCTAGCTCCACCTGCACCGGGCCCGGCAAGCGTTGCTGTAAGCGCTGCCGCAGCCCGTCGGCCTGCCGACGGCTGATCATCAGCAGCGGAGAGCCCTCCGGCGTCCACACCTTGGCGTAGTTGCGCGCCGAGCGGCGAGGTCGGACCCGCAGGATGCCCAAATGCAGCACCAACCACCACAGCGGCCGTGCCACGTCTACCACCCGTCGGTCCCACAGAAACTCGTGCAGATACCGCCGCAGCGCACTGGGCGTCGGTGCGTCCGGCGTGCCCAGGTTGGTGACGAGCACGCCTGCAGCCGCTGGCGCGCCGTGCTCGAACTGCCCGGGCTCACCCTTCATCTGCTTTCCTCCAACTGCTGGCCTCCAACTGCTGGATCTGCTCCGACCATGGTGCCAGAGCCAAGTTCGGTAGTACGGGAGGGAAGTCTATACTGATCGCCCCCTGCAGCAGAGCCGGAGCCCGGAAAGCCATGCGAGCGGTATTCCTCGACCGAGCAAGCATCGACCTGGATGACCTCGACCTGCAGCCATTGCGGCAGCTGCTGCCAGGTATTGAGATGTTTGACCGCACGGCCCCGGAGCAGACACTTGAGCGGGTGCGCGACGCGGAAGTAGTGATCCTCAACAAGGTGGTGCTGGATGCCGCGATCCTGTCGCAGACTCCACACCTGCGCCTGGTCTGCATCGTGGCGACCGGCACCGACAACGTCGACGTGGCGACAGCCCGAGCCGGGGGCGTTGCCGTATGCAACGTTCGCGGCTACGGCACAGCGTCGGTCGCGCAGCACAGCTTTGCCCTGCTGCTGGCCCTGCACACGCGGCTGCTCGACTACGACCGTGCAGTACGTCGCGGCGACTGGCAGCGGGCAGAGCAGTTCTGTCTCTTGGATTTTCCGATTCAGGAGCTCTCCGGTCGCGTTCTCGGCATCGTCGGCTATGGAACCCTGGGCCAAGCGGTGGCCAAGCTGGCGCAAGCTTTTGGGATGCAGGTGCTGGTGGCACAACGTCCCGGCAGCTCCGAGGCCAAACCGGACCGGCTGCCATTGGCGGAGCTGCTGCCGCAAGTAGACGCGTTGACCCTGCACTGCCCGCTGACCGAGGACACCCGCAACCTAATCAGTACTGCACAGCTTGCGCTGATGCAGCGAGGCGTATTCCTGATCAACACGGCTCGGGGTGGCATCGTGGACGAAGCCGCGCTGGCCGAGGCCCTACGATCGGGTCACCTGGGTGGAGCCGGCGTGGATGTGCTCAGCACCGAGCCACCCCGGCAGGGCAACCCGTTGCTCGAGGCGGATGTTCCAAACCTGCTCGTCACCCCACACTGCGCCTGGGGCTCCAAGGAGGCGCGCCAAAGGGTCATCGATCAGCTGGTCGAGAACGTAACTAGCTTTGAGGCGGGACGCCCGCTGCGCGCTGTCGGCTGAAAAGGCTGCGGGCACTCCGCCGCGACCCTAGGTGGAGATCGCAGTGGTGCTAGTGCGCGGCTGCGGCCAGGAGACAGCCATGCTAAAGGGGATGCTGCAATGGCTTCCGGGGCAGGTCCGCGCGCCCCCCCACGAGGCCCTCCCAGAGCGAGTGCAAGCCCGCATAGAGGCCCAGGAACAAAACAGCGAGATTCTGATCGGCTGGATCCAGCTCGGCGTCGGACTGGTGTTTCTGGTGCTCTACACCGTCTCCCCGAAGACCTTTGGCGACGAGGCCCGCTTCGCGCCGGTGCCCTGGGCCCTCGCCGTCTACCTCACCTTCACCTCCCTGCGCCTGCTGCTGGCCCACGCCCACCTCATGCCATCGTGGCTGCCCCATCTGTCCTCCATCTTGGACATCGTCCTGGTGCTCGCTTTGATCTGGAGCTTTCACCTGCAGTACCAGCAGCCGGCGTCCTTTTATCTCAAGTCCCCGACACTGCTCTACGTCTTCATCTTCATCTCGCTGCGGGCGCTGTACTACCGGCGGCGCTATCTGGTGCTGGCGGGAGTGACTGCCGCGCTCGGCTGGGCGACGCTGGTGGCCTACGTGGTGACGGTGGATCCCGGCAACCCGATGATCACGCGGGACTACGTGGAGTACATGACCTCGAACAGCGTCCTGCTGGGGGCGGAGTTCGACAAGATCATCACCATCGCCACGGTCACTGCCATCCTGGCGCTGGCCATTGCACGCAGTCGGCGGCTGCTGGTGCAGTCGGTGGCCGAAAGCACCGCTGCGCAGGAGCTGGCGCGCTTTCTCCCGTCGCAGATCGCCCAGCGCGTAGCCCAGAGCGCGGAGGCGCTCACCGCGGGCGATGGCGAGGTGCGGGAAGCGACCATCCTGTTCGTGGACATGGTGGGATTTACCAGTGTTAGCGAGGGACTGAGTCCGGATCGCCTGATTGCCACCCTGAACGAGTATTTTGCGGCCATTGTGGCACCCATCGAGGCCCACGCCGGGGTGATCAATCAGTTCCAGGGGGATGCCATTTTCGCCAGCTTCAATCTGCCCGAGCCCCATCCAGATCACGCCGCCAACGCGGTGCGCGCGGCGCTGGCGATCCAACGTGTCCTGGATCAGCGGCGCTTTGGGGACGGCGTGAGCCTGCGGGCCCGGGTGGGCATCAACACCGGCGAGGTGGTCGGCGGCGTGGTGGGTACCGGCAACCGACTCAGCTACACCGTGCACGGCGACGCGGTGAACCTGGCCGCCAGGCTGGAGCAGCTCAACAAGGAGTTTGGCTCCCGCATCATGGTCTCGGAGCGAACCCGTGAGCTGGCGGGTGCCGGAGCCTTCGAATTTCGGGAAGCCGGCGAAGTGCAGGTGCGGGGACGCAGCAGCGACACCCGGATATTCACCGTCGAATTCGCAGGCTCAGTCGCGACGGCTACGACGGCGTAGGGCCCTGGTCCAAGACTTCACCAGCAGCACCCCTACCGCAATCAGCACCAGCGCGGGCGGTACCGGCCACAGCACTTGACGGTCGCCGATTTGCCAGGGGTCCAGGTCGAAACCAGCGGCGATCTGCTCCGCCCCCAGCAGCGTGAGCACGCCTGCAGCAAGCACCGTCCAGCCCAGCAACAGCCGACTCGTGCCAGGACCGGGTGAGGGCGAATTGCGGGTCACGGTCCATCAGCCTAGCTGGTCCAGATCGAGCCTGAAGCTTGGCAGGAACTCCTCGACGAAGTAGCGTACTTCTGGCAGCTCGATGTCCGCGACCGATTTGGCCAGCGCTCGTTCGGCGCTCTTGAACTCGGGGTTGCCGGCACTGGTCTCTTCGATGCACTTCAAGTAGGCGCACAAGCGGTCAGCCGCCTTCACCAGCTCCCAGAGCTCCTGGTCACCAGGCTCCGCCGCGCCCAGCAGCGGTCGGTAGTCGTCCGCCAAGGCGGTGGGCAGCATTCCCAGCAAGCGCTGCCGTGCCGCCTGCTCGATATCCCGATAGGCATCGCGGATAGCCGGGCTGAAGTACTTGACCGGAGTCGGCATGTCACCGGTGAACACCTCGCTGATGTCATGGTAGAGGCCGAGCAAAGCCGCCCGTTCCGCTGGCAACTGCCCGTCGAAGTATCGGTTGCGGATCACCGCCAGAGCGTGGGCGATGGTTGCTACCCGCAAGCTGTGCTCCTGCACGTTCTCGGGGTAGGTGTTGTGCATGAGCCCCCAGCGGCGGATGAAGCGCATGCGGGAAAGGAAGGCAAAGAATGGGCTCACAAGGGAGATGCTAGCCGGTCCAGCCGCCCTCTGGCGAGGCGATTTGGCACATTGGGCGCGGCGGCTCGCGACGTCGATCCGCTGACCTTCCCGTTGGCACCATATGACTGTGCTCCGCTCGGTCCAAGGGTTTCAAGCCGGGGGCTGGTGGTCACCCGTGTCGAAGCGTGGTAATGCCAGGTTGTACCTTACCGCCGCAACTCGGGCCACGACGATGCAACATGTCGCGGCAAGAGTGCTAGCCAGCAGGCCGGCGCCCCAGTGATCCAGCGCCAGGTAGATCATGCCACCGGCCAGGCACGCGGTGGCGTAGACCTCCCGCTGCAGAATCAGGGGGACCTCGTTGACCGCCACGTCCCGCATGATCCCGCCGAAGCAAGCGGTAATGACGCCCATCGCCAGCGCGGCCCAGGCCTCCAATCCGTGCTCCAAAGAGACGGCGATGCCAACGCTGGTGAAGAGCCCGAGGCCGAGGGCATCCGATACCAGCATCGGCCAACGCAGCCGATGCAGACGTTCAGCAAGCACAAATGCGGCGCCGGTGGTCACCACGATCAGTAACAGGTACATGGGCTCCTGAAATAGTGGCGGCGGAAGATCGCCGATCAGCAACGAGCGCAGCGTGCCACCACCCATGGCGGTGAGCGTGGCAAGGAAGAACATGCCCCATAGGTCCAATCCCTTTCGCGCGCCCTGCAGCGCGCCGGACAGCGCAAACACGACCACGCCGAACAAATCCCATACCTGCAGCACCCGAAGGCCTAACATCAGTTCCTCCAGCGGGCGATGAGCGAAGCCGGCATGAGTGTAGCGGGCGCCCGCTCTGGAGCCTGGTCCCGCCAACCGACCGCGTCCCAGGCCTGGGCGCCGCCATTGCCGAGGGCTATTATTCCCGATCCACCCGGCCAGCGATCAATGCGCCGCAAAGGCTGGGGTCGCCAGCCTATCAGCTGGCGGGCCATCGCCTGGGGGAACCACGCGCGTGGCACGCGATCGCGGCACGGATCTTGGACGACGCTCCGGCTCGAACTGGAATCTCCCCCAGCGATTGCCAGGTTCGGCTTCACCGGGATCGGCGCCCACGATTGCGCATCGGTCTGGCGCCTGGAAACCTTCCGCGATGATCCCCAATTGGTGCTGAGGACCACGATGCCGCGTCTGCTGTCTCTCAACAACTACCACTACCGTCGCGGGGGCGCCGACGCGCTGTTCCTGGAGCACGATCGCATTTTTCGGGGCCTGGGATGGGACACCGCTTGCTTCGCAATGCGCCATCCGAGCAATGAGGCCTCGCCTTGGAACGAGCATTTTGCCGAAGAGCTGGAGTTCGGGCGGGATTATCCGCCGGCACGCAAGCTGCTCATGGCGAGCCGGGTTATCTACTCGTTCGAGGCTCGCGGCAAGCTCGCCAAGCTGCTGGATCAGTGGCGGCCGGACGTGGCCCATGCCCACAACATCTACCATCACCTCTCGCCCTCGGTCCTGGACGCATTGCGAGCACGGGACGTACCCACCGTCCTGACAGCGCATGACCTCAAGCTCGCCTGCCCGGCCTACAAGATGCTGAATCGCACCGGGGTTTGCGAGCGCTGCCGAGGCGGTAACCTGCTGCATGTGGTGCGACATCGGTGCGTGCACGGCTCGGTCGGCGTCAGCGCCCTGGTGATGGTGGAATCCGCCGTGCACCGGTGGCTCGGACTGTATCGCCGCAACCTTGCCTACGTGGCCACACCCAGCCGCTTTTTTTCCACCAAGCTGGCCGAATGGGGCTGGCCCGCCGAGCGGTTGCGTCACATCCCGAACTTCGTGCGCGCCAGCGACTATGAGCCGCGCTACGAGCCGGGCGAGTACGCGCTCTACTTCGGCCGACTGTCCGCGGAGAAAGGCCTGGGGACGCTGATCGAAGCTGCTGCCCAAGTCGGCGTGCCTCTGCGCATCGCCGGCACCGGCCCCTTGGAGCAGCAGTTCCGGGCCCAGGCGGCGAGTTGTCCCAACGTGCGCTTCGAGGGTTACGTGGCCGGCGAGGCGCTCAGCGAGCTGGTGCGTGGATCGCGCGTGGTCGTGCTGCCGTCGGAGTGGTACGAGAACGCCCCCATGAGCGTGCTCGAATCCTATGCCTTGGGAAAGCCGGTGATCGGGGCTCGGATCGGTGGCATACCGGAGCTGATCGCCGAAGAGGAGACCGGATTTCTGTTCCAGAGCGGCGATCGAGACCAACTCGCTGCGCGGCTGCGGCAGCTAACCGACGCTCCGGACCACAGGCTCGCCGAGCTGGGACGCACGGCTCGAGAGCTGGTGAGCCGGGAGTTCACGGAGCAGCGCTACGTGGAGTCCATGCTGGCGTTGTACTCCGATCTCGGCGTCAGCGTTGCCAGCTCAAAGGGGTTCAAGGGGTTCGCCGGCGGGGGGGGCAGTACTTGTTCTGGGGCGGCCAACGCGTTGCGAGGCTAGCGTCCAGGGCTTGAGCCGAGGCTGCTAGGGGCGCCACTGGCGAGCTCGATCAGGGCGGCGCCGCTGATCCGGTTCACGGTCCAGTCCTGCAACGGCTGCGCACCCAGCGCGCAATAGAAAGCGGTCGCCGCCCGATTGTGCTGCATCACCGCCCACTCCACCCTAGCGCAGCCTCGCTCCAAGGCGAGCTTCGCCACGTGGGCCAGCAGCATGCGGCCGATTCCTTGACCCCGCGCTGCCGGACGCACGTATAGGTCGTCGAGGAAAATGCCGGGCCGCCCGAGGAAGGTGGAATAGTTCGGAAAGAACAACGCGAAGCCGAGGCCATCGCGTTGCAGCTCGGCAATGACCACTTCCGCCATAGGAGCGCTACCAAACAGGGCGGCGCTGATGCGACGAGCGTCGGTTTGCACCTCGTGGGAGAGTTGCTCGTGCTCGGCATGCTCCCGAATGAGCTGCAGGATAAGCGGCTCGTCCCCGGGCGCGGCATTGCGAATGTGAGCATTGCAGACCAACTCGTCATGCTCCCAGAGTCGCAGCCCGCCTGGTCAGCTCGGGTTGCCGTGGAAAACTACCAGTGCCAGATCAACTGAAGCCGCGTTGTGCCAATTCGGAGACCTTACGGATCAAGTTCTCGCGCGCCCTCGCTTCGTACTTGCGGCGAAAGAAAGGCGTCCCATAGAAGTGGGGCCGGCTCAGCAAGCGCTTGAAGAAGGCCACCTGCCCCCGATAGAAGTCCTCATCGGTCAGGTGCGAGGCTTCTGCTCGCACCTTCTCGCTGTCGCTCAGGTACGCCCGCCAGGGTAGCCCGAAGCTCGCCAGATCGATGTCGACCATATAGCGCTCGTCACCGGCGGCCGGTGGCTCGAAATGACAAGTCGCCATGATCAACTCACGGACTCGGTTGCTAAGCACCGGCGGTGCACCGCCTTCGGCGAGGCGATCGAAAAGCTCGACGCTGCGGGCCTCGTTGTCGGCCGCCCCGGGCTCGTAGATGGCATCGTGAAACCACAACGCCATCTCGACCTCCTTGGGCTCCGCAACCAGGTGAGCGACCTCGTCGAACTCGCCCAAACAGTGCCGCAAATGAGACAGCGTGTGATAACGCCGCCAGGCTTGTAAGTAGAACTCTCGCAGCTTGACGTACACCCTGACCGGATCGATCTGGGCGGCGGAAATGCAGCGCGTCCACAGGCCGGTGAAGCGGTGCTCATCCATCTTCCGTCCTCCTCCGCGATCGCCAGCCAAACCTCATGCCGTGCTTTCCAGCGGCACATTACAGCGTAGCTGAGTGGGCTCCCCGGCAGCATCAATCAGCACCACCTGCAAGCAGCCCCAATCGAGTCGAAATGGGGGCGGCCCGAGCATGTCCCACCCCCAGCAGCGGGCGAGCACGGCGCGAATCACCCCCTTGTGGGTCACCGCGACGACACCCGCTCCGGACTCCGATTCAACCAGTCGGCGCAGCCAACCCAGCGCGCGCTGTTGCACCAACCTCGGGCTCTCACCGCCCGGCGGTCGAAAATCCAGGCCGCGAGCCTCCATCTGGACGAAGCCCTTGCCATGGCGGGTGCGCAACGCTTGCCATGTGCTGCCCTCCCAGCGCCCCCACGACATCTCTACCAGCTCGGGGACCAACTCCGTGGGCGCCAGACCAAGGAGAGCAGCGGTCTCGCGGGCACGCTGTAACGGGCTTACCACCACGCGCCAATCACCGAGCTCGGACGGCAACCGGCGATCTCGCAGCCAGCGTCGCCCCGACTCGGCCAGCGCCGTATCGGTTTGGCCCTGCACTCGTCCTTGCTGGTTCCAGTCAGTCACGCCATGGCGTAGGAACGCCACCTTGGTCATTGCTCTGGCACCTGGGTGAGAAATCGCACAATGGCGTCGAGCCGTTGACCTGCAGCCGCCAGGTCCCGCTGGCGCAGCGCCCAGCGCCGCGCACCGGCGCCAAGCCGATTCCGGGTGGCGGGAGACTTCAGCAGTCGCGCCACCCGGCGTGCCAGCGCCGCCGGCTGTCCCGCCGGCGCCAGCAGGCCACCGTCCGGCGCTACCACCTGGGGTACTCCCCGTGCGTTGCCGGCGACCACCGGCACGCCGGCCGCCTGCGCTTCCAGTAACGCCATCCCGAAAGCCTCGTTCACCGCTGGCCAGGCCAACAGGTCGGTGGCTGCCACCACGGTCGCAACTTGGTGCGGGGCCAGCTGACCCAGAAAGCGGACACGCCCACGACCGAGAACCCCCAGGTGGCGCCTGACCTGCTCGCGAGCGGGACCGTCACCAATCACCAGCAGCGTCCATGGCAGGCGCCGCAACCGGGTCATGGCCTTGCCAAGTTGCCGGTAAGAGGCCAGCTTGTCGCCCGGTCGCATCATGCCCACGGCCGCGATCAGTGGCGCGGCGGGGTCCAGTGACAGACGCCGAGCCAGCGCGCGGCGGCTTGCGCGCCTGCGAGTGCGAAGCCGAATCTGGCGTACGTCGACGAAGGGCGGGAATCGGTGCAAGCGACTCTCCGGAACCACCGCTCTCAGACCTTCCCAATCGTCGGGGTTGAGGCACAGAACGGCGTCGGCCTGGACAATCGCGGCGACAACCCCAGCATGGCCGATGGCCCAGCGCCCATGGCGCTGCTTGGCCGCGTGGGAGGCCTCCACTACCAGGTAGGGAATACCCAGAGCTGCGGCAACGCTGGGGCCGAGCCAGTCCGGCGCCTTGTGGTAGAGATGGTAGGTCATCCAGATCGCCGGTCGTTGCGCGGGCTCCGCCAATAGCCACCGTCGCGCCAGTCGCCGTGCCAGTCGCTGGCCCACTGTCCGCAACCTGGCCTGCCGCCCGGCGTCGCCGTCGGCATCCCTGGAACCGAAGCGCGACGCCAGCACCACCTCGTGGCCCCGGTTACGCAAGGCCCGCAGCAGGGCGCGGGCGATTTCCCGGTCACCCGAGGGAGTGGGGTGATCCGGCGCCTTGAGGGGGGCGTAGAAGGCGACTATCAAGCCGCCGCGCCGGCAAATCGGCGCAGCAGCTCGCCGATGCCGTCCTGCATGCTGAAGCGCTCGCGGACCCGGCGAAAGCCGGCCTCCGCCAACTGATGCCGCAGCTCGGGCTGGCACAGCAGTCGGTGGATGGCCAAAGTCAGAGCGGCCACGTCCCGAGCTTCCACCAGCAACCCGGTGGCACCGTCCTCAATCAGCTCAGCAACGCCTGAGACGCGGGTGGAGACGCAGGCGACCCGCTGGCTCTGTGCCTCCATTAGCACGTTTGGCAGACCGTCCCGGTCGCCGTCCTCAGCCACTCGACACGGCAGCACGAACAGGTCGGCGTCACGATACTCCGCAATTACCCGCTCCTGGGGTTGTGGTCCGAGCCAGGAGATTCGGTCGGCAATACCCAGCTGCTCCGCTTGTCGTCGCAGCACCGGGAGTCCCCCGCCGCCACCCACGTACCGCCAACACCAAGGCGGCACTTCCTCCATCCGGGCCAGCTGGGCCAGCGCAGCCAGCAGGTCGTCGAAACCCTTCTTGGGAACGGCTCGACCCACGCTCAGTATGCGTAGCGGTTCCCCTCGCATCCGGTGCACGGCGGGCGGTGCGGCAAAACGTTGGAAGTCGAGTCCGTGGTAGCTCAGCGCCACCCGCTCCGGAGACGGTACCAGGGCGCGTAGGTGCGCAGCGCCGGCCGCAGTGCAGGTGACTGCCCAGCGGCATGCCGCCAGCTTCTCCGCCAACTCCCATTCCGGAGTGGTCCAGATGTCCTTGGCATGGGCCGACGCCGACCACTGCAGGCCGGTGAGCAAGGCCGCATAGCGCGCCACCGAGGCCGGGGTGTGCAGGAAGTGGGCGTGCAGCTGAATCACCCGCGGCGGCAGCTCCGCTGCCAGGGTCAGAGCCTGGCCAAACCGGCGCACCCGGTTGGCACCGGGGTCGCGCCGAAAGTCCCGCCACCAAGTGGCGAAAGCCGTCCGGGCGCCCGGCAGGCGCAAGCTCCGAAGCGCACCACGTAGCACCCGTACGGGTTCCTGATAGAGGTATTCTGGCAGGTACTGAATCGACGCCCGGATCTCGCGGTGCACCGGATGCACGGCATCGTCAATCGGGTGCCGTAGCGAGACGATATGGATCTCGAGACCTGCTCGCTCCAGTGCATGGATCTCCTGGGCGATAAAGGATTCCGAGAGGCGGGGGTAGCCTTTCAGGACAAACACGATCACGCCATTCATGCTCCGCCTCGAGCCCGGCGGCGCTGGCCCAGGCCCGGCCCGCGGTGTACGCTGGCGCCGCGGCAAGCCGCCGAGAGACGCGGCACCCAACCCATGCAGCGCTGAGCCAGCCGTTCCGGATGGAACATTCGATCTATCGCTACGTCCTGAAGCACAGCCTTTGGGATCAGATCAAACTCCTGGCGCTCACGGCATTTGCAATGCCGTTCATCTACCTGTCGCTGGACATCCCCAAGATCATCATCAACCGAGCCATCGGCGGTGAGGACATCCCTTCCGATATCTTTGGCTACCCGGTGGATCAGATCAGCTACCTGGTCCTGATGTGCAGCGTGTTCCTGGCACTGGTCATTTTCAACGGTGCCATTAAATACGTCATCAATGTCTACGTAGGTGTCGTTGGCGAGCGCATGATCCGGCGCCTGCGTTACGAGCTCTACAGCCGCGTGTTGCGCTTCCCGCTGTCACATTTCAAGCGTACCTCGCCGGCAGAGATGATCCCCATGATCACCTCCGAGACCGAGCAGCTGGGAGGCTTCGTCGGCGAAGCCTACTCGCTGCCGGCGCAACAGGGTGGGCTGCTGCTCACCTACCTGGTCTTCATATTTAATCAGGACGTGTTCCTGGGTGTGGCCGCTACCGCCCTGTATCCGTTCCAGATGTGGCTGATTCCGCGGCTGCAGCGGCGCATCAACGAGCTCTCCAAACAGCGCGTGCTGACGGTGCGACGCCTCGCCGACCGCATTGGAGAGTCCGTGGGCGGGATCCAGGAGGTGCACAACCACGGCACCACGCGCCTGGAGCGGGCGGATATTGCCGACCGGCTCGGCACCATCCTCGGTATTCGCTACGACATCTATCGCCGCAAGTTCTTCATCAAATTCCTGAACAATTTCCTGGCCCAGGTCACCCCGTTCTTCTTCTACCTGGTCGGTGGGTTGTTCGTCATTCGCGGCGACCTGACCTTGGGCGCTCTGGTGGCGGTGCTGGCAGCATACAAGGACCTGGCGGGGCCGTGGGCGGAGCTGCTGAAGTACTACCAGACCAAGGAGGACATCCGCGTCAAGTATGCGCAGATCGTGGAGCAGTTCGAACCTCCCAACATGATGGACGAGCACTTGATCGACGCCGAGGTGGAACCGGTTGCCCCGCTTCAGGGATCACTGGAAGCCGTCAACGTAAGCTTCGCCGAGGATCACGGGGTGGCGCTGGTAGACAGCGCCAACTTCCACTTCGGACTGGATCAGCACATCGCAGTGGTGGGCAGTCACGGTTCCGGGCGCGACGAGGTGAGCCGGTTGGTGGCTCGGCTGCTATTTCCCACCAGCGGTCGAATTCGGGTCGGCAACGCCGATTGGGCAGAGATTCCGGAGGCCGTAACGGGCAGCCGCGTCGCCTACGCCAGCAACACGCCCTACCTGTTCGCCGGCACGCTGCGCGACAGCTTGTTTTACAGCCTCAAGCAACGCCCGATGCAGCCAGCAGCGTACGACGAAGCCGGTCAGAAGCAGCGCCACAATATCGAGAAGCGCGCTCGGGAAGCCGGCAACAGCGTCGACGACCTGGCGGCGGGGTGGATCGATCTGGGGGCGCTTGGAGTCCAGGAGCTGGCCGAAGTCGACGATCGCGCCATCGAGCTATTCCACGTGGTCGACATGGAGGATGACGTCTATCAGTTAGGGCTGCGCAGCACCCTCGATCCGGAGCGCGCCCCGGAGCTTGCCAGCCGCATTCTGGAGGCCCGCGGCGCGCTGCGCGCCCGCTTGCAGGAGCAGGGTCTGGTGGACCTGGTCGAGCCCTTCGATAGCAGCCGCTACAACAACAATGCGACTGTTGCCGAGAATCTGGTGTTCGGGGTGCCACGGGGTGAGAACCTGGACGCGACGCAACTGGCCGAACACCCCTATGTGCGCGGGATCCTGCGCCAATTGGGTCTGCTGGAGCCGCTGACCGAGGCCGGCCGCAAAGTGGCCGCCACCATGGTGGAGCTATTTGCCGATCTGCCACCGGGGCACGAGTTCTTCGAGCGCTTCTCGTTCATCAGCGCCGACGACCTGCCTGAGTTTCAGGCTCTGCTCGGGCGCATCAGCAGCCGAGGCTTGGCGCAGCTCGGCGAGGACGACCGCACCCGACTCTTGGCGTTGAGCTTCCTGCTGATCCCCGCGCGGCATCGCTTGGGTATCGTGGAAAGAGATCTGCAAGGCCGCCTGCTCCAGGCGCGGGCAGCCTTTGCCGCCTCGCTGCCGGACGAGCTGCGGCCACGCATCGAGTTTTTCGACCCGGAGCGCTACAACGGTGCTGCGACCCTGCAGGACAACATACTGTTCGGCAAGCGGGTCTACGGTCAGGCCCATGGGCAACGTCGAGTAGGAGAGCTGATCGGCGCCACCGTGGCCAAGCTCGGGCTGCGCAGTAGCATTTTGAAGGTGGGTCTGGACTACCATGTGGGAACGGCCGGCGCGCGGCTGCCGGCTATCTTGCGACAGAAGGTGGGTCTGGTGCGCTGCCTGCTCAAACGACCCGACCTGCTGGTGGTCAACGACGCCACGGCGGGAT
Organism: uncultured Candidatus Competibacteraceae bacterium; assembly: GCA_964563515.1. Lineage (GTDB taxonomy): Bacteria > Pseudomonadota > Gammaproteobacteria > Competibacterales > JAHEDQ01 > CAZLYT01. The sequence continues at coordinate 19,635 of CAZLYT010000642.1, forward strand.
TGGACGCGGCCAGTGAAATGCGGGTACTGGATCGGCTACGCGAGCACATGCGAGGGCGCTCGATGGTCTGGACGCTGGGACGAGCGGACCTGGCGAAGCGCTTTGACCGGGTGCTGGTGGTGGAGGATGGCAGGGTACTCGAGCACGGCGCTTTTGCCGAGCTGGTGGGCAAGCCGGATTCGGCTCTGGTGCGGTTATTGGATAGCGCTTGAAGGCTCTTGGACCCGTTCCCCGAGCCCTGCGTCCGCAGCGTCATCGGGTATGGCGTTAGGGGATAAAAGACCGAGGCATCAGCGTTGAGCATCGATTCCGAGGTGAAATTGCTGCGAGGCATCCCGCTGTTTGCCAAGCTGGACCCCTCCAAGCTGAAGCTGCTGGCCTTCACCAGCGAATGGCTCACCTTTGACGCCCATGAGAACCTGTTCAAACAGGGCGAGATGGGTGATGCCGCCTTCATCATCATCGATGGGCAAGCCGAGGTCTTGGTGAGCGACGAGGGACAGGATTTCTCCGTCGGCATACGGGAGCGGGGCGAAGTGGTAGGCGAGATCGCGATCCTCTGCGACGTGCCCCGAACGGCAACCGTTCGGGCCGTCGATCGGCTGGTCACACTCAAGGTGTCGAAAGACGTATTCCTGCAGTTGATCGGGGGCTACCCCGAGGTAGCCCTGGAGATCATAAGGACCCTGGCCTCACGCCTGGCAATCACCACCCAGGAGCTGCGTGCCGCTCGTGGCAACAAATGACCCGAGCGGCGTGGGCAGTCGTTTAGATCGCATGGTCCAGCGCCTGCGAACACAGCGCGCGTGCCTCGAGTTCGCGGCCCGGGAGATCGGAGATCGAGCCGCGCTGGTGCTGGAGCTGGGACTGGGCAAGGGGCGTACCTACGACTTTCTGCGCAGACGCCTGCCGAATTGCGCGATCTATGCCTTCGACCGAGAGGTGCACGCGCCGCTGGACTGCATCCCGGATTCGGAGCACCTGCTGCTGGGCGACTTCCGCGACACCTTGCCTGCTTTCGCCGCGCGTTACGGCAAGGCAGCGGTGCTGGTGCACGCGGACATCGGTTCCGAGGATCTGGAACGGGACCAGCGCCTGGCTGCCACGCTGGCGCCTCTAATCGACGCAGTGGCACTGCCTGGAAGCCTGGTGATCTGCGATCGTCCTCTGCTCGGGCCCGGTTGGAATCCGTTGCCGCTACCGCCAGAGGCCGGCGACTGGGACTACCACCTGTTTCGAGTCGACGCGCACCCCTGAGCGGCGCCCTCCCCAAGTGCCAGAGCTGGTACCGCTACTTGTACGGATCGGCGGCGTCGCGCAGACCGTCGCCGAAGAAATTGAAAGCCAGGATGACCACAATGACCGGCACTACCGGCAGCATGAGCCAAGGATAGAGCGCCACCACGTTGATGTTCTGGGCCTCGTTGAGCAAGACCCCCCAGCTGGTGATGGGGGGCCGCAAGCCCAAGCCAAGGAAGCTGAGCGCGGTCTCGCCCAGAATCATGGCCGGGATCGACAAGGTGGCGGAGGCAATCAGATGGCTCATGAACCCCGGCAGCAGATGCCGACCGATGATTCGACGGGGCCGCGCGCCCATGAGCTGCGCTGCCTGGCAGTAGTCCTCTTCCCGCAGCGACAGCAACTTCGAGCGTACCGCCCGAGCCAGGCCGGTCCAGTCCAGGAGCGCCAGAATCACCGTGATCCCGAGGTAGATAAGCAGCGGACTCCAAGTGACCGGCAGCACCGCCGACAGCGACATCCACAACGGAATTTCAGGAAAGGAGCGCAGAATCTCGATCAACCGCTGGATGATGTTGTCGACCCAACCGCCGTAGTAGCCGGCGATGCCACCGATGATGATCCCGAACACGAAGCTGATGGTGACACCGATGAGGCCGATGGTGAGCGAGATCCGCGCCCCGTAGAGAATCCGCGACAGCACGTCGCGGCCCAGACGGTCGGTGCCGAGCAGGAACAGCTGCCCGCCCTCGGCGGGACACACCAAATGCAGATCGGCCTCCACCAGCCCCCAAAATCGATAGGAATCGCCGCGGCAGAAGAAGCGCAGCTGCTGTATCTGCGTAGGATTGGGCGTGTACTCGCGCTTGAGGGTCTCCATGTTCAAGTGCTTGTCCCAGCCGTACACGAAAGGGCCGAAGAAGCGGCCCTCGTGGAATAGGTGCACGGCCTGGGGGGGCGAGTAGATGAAGTCGGTGTGCCTGCTGTGCAGGTTGTAGGGCGCCAGCAACTCGCTGACCAGAATGCTGCCGTACATCAACAGGAGGACGACACCGGACACCATGGCCAGGCGATGGCGTTTGAGCTTCCACCACATGAGCTGCCATTGGGAGGCCAGGTAGTAGTGCTCCTGCTCCGGCGTCATCGCCTCGATGGTGTACGGGTCGAAGGGTTCCCGGGAGACGAAGTGCCGGAGGCGGCCGTCGGGGCCCCGGCTCATTTGGAAGCCCCTCCCTGAAGGCGTATGCGTGGATCGAGCACCGCCAGCGCCAGATCGGAGATCAGCACGCCGACCACGGTGAGTGAGGCCAGAAACATCAGGAACGACCCGGCCAGGTACATGTCCTGGCTGCGCAGCG